>NZ_JASAUT010000039.1:0-77854 GCF_029952935.1 Bradyrhizobium sp. Mp19
CATCCTTCCGATCGCGCCATCGCCTTACCAGGGCAAATGCCGCGCTCGCAACTCATAGGGTCACAAGCTCTGAGGAGCGCGCATCTCGCGCGCGTCTCGAAGGGTCGACGGCCACCGGCCGGGCCGTGCACCCTTCGAGACGCCGCTTCACGGCTCCTCAGGGTGACGGTGATAGATCGTGCGCCGCGCTACAACTCAGCCCGCCCGCTGCACGATCGGCGGCTTGGCGTTCAGTCCCTCGACCTGGAAACCGGCGACGCGCTTGTAGTTGGCGGCGATGTCTTCCAGCTCCTGCTGCGACAGCACGTCGGTGACGACCTTGAAGCCGTCAGGCGCGCGCTCCTCGACCAGCTGCATCACCTGCTCCGGGCCGTTGCGGCGGTTCAGCATCACAAGGTCCGTGGTCGCGGGCCGCCGTTCGGCCTCATAGGCCGCGAGCGCCGCCTGCGTCGAGCCATGCGCCAAAATCTCGCGCGTCAGCACACGCGCATCCAAAATCGCCTGCGAGGCGCCGTTGGAGCCGATCGGATACATCGGATGCGCGGCGTCGCCCATCAGCGTGACGCGGCCGAACGTCCATTGCGGGATCGGATCGCGATCGACCAGCGGATATTCGTAGGCATGCGGGCAGTTGCGGATCAGGCCGGGGACATCGAGCCAGTCGAAATTCCAGCTCTCGAACCACGGCAGGAATTCGTCGAGCTTGGCGGTCCGGTTATAGTCCTCGCGGCGCCATTGATAGGTCGGCGGCATGTGCCGCTCGGCGACCCAGTTGATGTCGAACTTGCCGTCGGGGCCGGCCTCCTTCGAGATCGGGTAGCAGACGAATTTCAGGATCTCGTGGCCGGCCATGATCATGGTGCGGCCGGTCAGGAAGGCATCGCCGCGGGTGATGCCGCGCCACAGGATCCGGCCGTTCCAGATCGGCGGCCCCTCCTGCGGATAGAGCTTTTCGCGCACCGCCGAATGGATGCCGTCGGCGGCGATCAGCACCGCGCCGTCATGGCTGCCGGCGGGCTTGCCGGTGGCGCGGTCGATGAAATCGGCGCGGACGCCGTCGGCGGTCTCGGTCCAGCCGGTGAGGTGATGGCTGGTAAGGATGTTCTGAGCTCCCAGCCGTTCGGTCGCGGCATCGAGCAGCAGCTGCTGCAGCCGGCCGCGATGGATCGAGAACTGCGGCCATTTGTAGCCGGCCTCGAGCCCGCGCGGCTCGCTCCAGATCGGCTTGCCATGCTTGGAGAAATAGGCGAGCTCGCGGGTGCGCACCGCTGAAGCGTCGAGCACATCGTGCAGGCCGAGCTCGATCAGTTCGCGCACCGCATGCGGCAGCACGTTGATGCCGACGCCGAGCGGCCTCAGCTCGGGCACGCTCTCGAAGATGCGGGCCCGCACGCCGATCTGGTGCAGGCTGAGCGCCAGCGTCAGCCCGCCAATTCCGCCACCTGCAATGAGCACAGTCATGAAAAATCCCTCAATTGGCATGGTCATCGCACGACGGCACCGCCGTGGGCAAGGTCCGCGGCGCGCGCGGGGTGGACGGCCGATGGCGCCGCCGTTAACCTCCGCGCCGTCAAAACAAGAACCAGAGCCGGGTTCGTAACGAACCGACAACGCTCGGAGAGGACTGCAACATGCTCAAGCTCTATTTTGCTCCCGGCACCTGCGCGCTGGCGTCCCACATCGCGCTGGCCGAGGCCGGCGCGCCCTACACGACCGAGAAGATCGACTTCAAGACCAACCAGCAGAACAGCCCGGAATACCTGAAGATCAATCCGAAGGGCCGCGTGCCGACGCTGGTGACCGATCGCGGCGTGCTGACCGAGACGCCGGCGATGCTGGCCTACATCGCGCAGAGCTTTCCGCAGGCGAAGCTCGCGCCCGACGACGCCTTCGAATTCGCCACGCTGCAGGCCTTCAACTCCTATCTGTGCTCGACGGTGCATATCTGCCACGCCCACAAGATGCGCGGTGCGCGCTGGGCGACGCAGGAGACTTCGTTCGCCGACATGAAGGCGATGGTGCCGAAGACCATGGGCGCTTGCTTCAACCTGATCGAGCGCGACATGCTGAAGGGTCCGTGGGTGATGGGCGAGAACTACACCGTCGGCGATGCCTATCTCTACACGCTGACCCTGTGGCTCGACGGCGATGGGGTCGACATCGCAACGCTGCCCAAGGTGAAGGCGCATCGCGCGGCGATGGAGAGCCGCCCGGCGGTGCAGAAGGTGCTGGCCGAGCAGAAGGCGTAAGCGCAGAGGACAAGGCGGAAGCCAGGAACTCGCTGTCGTCCCGGCGAAAGCCGGGACCCATAACCCCAAATCTTAATTGTGGCGCGACGCTGGGGCCACAGCCCTTCATCCCCAATTCTCAACTGTGGGTATGGGTCCCGGCTTTCGCCGGGACGACGGGGGATAAAGCGCCATTATGCCTTCCTTCCCTCCAGCTCGCGTCCCGTCTCCAGCATCAGCTTGCGCAGCCAGATCGAGCCCGGATCCATCTGCGCCCGTGTCGGATAGAACATGTGCTGCTCGTCGATCCCTGGATCGAGCGGCGGGGTCACCGTCATCAGCGACAATTGCTTCGACAGCGCCGAGATCAGCCGGCGCGGCACGAAGGCGACGAGGTCGGTGCGCGCGGTGACGTGCAGCGCCTCGATATAGCCCGGCACCACCAGCGCGATCCGCCGCTCGATGCCCTTGGCGCGCAGCCAGGTGTCGATCAGGTCCTCGTTCTGGCCGCGGATGATCACGGCGACATGGCGCGCGGCGAGGAACGCTTCGCGCTTCTTCAGCTTCGTGCCGGCGGGGTGGCCGCGCCGCACCGCGAGCGCATCGCTGTCGGTGTAGAGCCGCTGGCGGTGAAAGCCCTTGAAGGAGTCGCCGATCGAGATCACGAGATCGATGGTGCGGGCGAATTCGGGCGTGAAGATCGCAGGTCCCCGCCACGGCACCACGTCGATGGTGACGTTCGGCGCGATCAGCGTCACCTTCTCCATCAGCGGCGGCATCAGGAGCTCGACCGCGAGGTCGGGCATCATCAGGCGAAAGTGCCGGTCGCTGCGCGCGGCGTCGAAATCGTCGGAGACGAACAGCGCGCGCACCTGGTCGAGCGCATGGGCCAGCGGCGAGCGCAGCGCCTGCGCCCGCGGCGTCAGCTCCATCCGCGCGCCGTTGCGCACCAAAAGCGGATCGCCGATCAGGTCGCGCAGCCGCTGCAGCGCGTGGCTGGTCGCCGGCTGCGACAGATTGAGCCGCATCGCGGCGCGGCTGACATTGGCTTCGCGCAGCAGGGCGTCGAGCGCGACCAGCAGATTGAGGTCAAGCGAATTCAAATTCATCAGGTGAATATATATCATACCACCTATCGATTGGAAGAATGCGAAGCCAGGCCGCAGGATTGGGGCAAGGCGTTATCACGCGAGCCGAAGACCGCATCGCGCGAGGAGACGCCTGAAATCAGGCTCTATCAATCGCAAGGAGACGCGCCATGAGCGCAGCCGACAACAAGAAACTGGTGCAGGAGATGTTCGTGATCGCGGGCAGTCCCGATCCTGCGGTGCGCGAGAACTCGCTGTTCATGGCAACGCTTGCCGACGACGCGATCTGGACCGTGACCGGGCAATATTCCTGGTCGCGCACCTTCACCGGCAAGCAATCGATCATCAACGATCTGCACGGCCATGTCCGCTCGAAGCTGGCCGAGCGCGGCCGCACCGTCGCCCATCGGATCCTCGCCGACGGCGACATCGTCGTGGTCGAGGCCAAGGGCAACAACCTCACCAAGCAAGGCCAGCGCTACGACAACGACTATTGCCTGGTGTTCCGCTTCGACGGCGGCCGGATTAAGGAGGTGCGGGAATATTGCGACTCGGTCCTGACCGAGAAGGCGCTCGGCGCGTTTCCCGCGTAGCGGTGCCCCGCTAACGGGCGGCACAAACGAAGACGGCGCCCGTCCGGGCGCCGTCGTCTTGCCGTCGTGTGGATCGGCTTACGCCACCTTGGACTTGAGGTGGCCGAACATGATGTCGCGGGCCGCGTCGTCCATCTCGGCCTTGAAGGTGTGCTTGTCCTTCAGCGCGATCGCGCGTGCCGCCGCCGGCCGCGCCGAGATCTCGTCGACCAGCCGCTTGACGTTCGGATATTTGGCGTAGCCTTCCTCGCCGAGGACGAACGGCGCCATCCGCGCCCAGCCCCAGAACGCCATGTCGACGATCGTGTAGCTGTCGCCGACCATATAGCGCCGTTTCGCCAGGTGATCGTCGAGGATCTTGTAATGGCGGTGCGCCTCGTACTGGTAGCGGTTGTTGGCGTAGTCGAGATCCTTCGGCGCGAAGTGCTTGAAGTGCACGGCCTGGCCGGAATAGGGGCCGAGGCCGGTCGCGATGAACATCAGCCAGGACAGCGTCGCGGCGCGGTTGGCCGGCGTATTGGCGGGCAGGAACTTGCCGTGCTCCTCGGCGAGGTAGAGCAGGATCGCGTTCGAATCGAACACCAGCACGCCGTCATCGTCGATCGCCGGCACCTTGCCGTTCGGGTTGACCTTCAGGAATTCCGGCGCGAACTGCTCGCCCTTGCGGGTGTCGACCGGGATCGCCTCGAACGGCAGGCCGGACTCTTCCAGGAACAGCGCGACCTTGTTCGGGTTCGGCGCACCGTTGAAATAGAATTTGATCATGAAGGGACTCCCTTGGTTCTTGTAACCGGCGAGATCGGGACGCGGCGGGGAAGGCCGCAGACGATCCCCTCATGCGCAAATTTCGCTGCGCTGCGCAAGCGACGAGTTTGTGAATCAGGGTCGCGTGGCGCGCTGGTCAGCCGGCCCAGAAGAAGCCCAGGATACCCGCGACGACCAGCGCGATGCCCGCGACGTCCAGCGCGGCGGCGGAGCGGGTCGCAGCACGCAAATGGGAGACCTGCGTCGCGCGTTTTGATCCCCGCGCGTAGCCATGGACGATGATCTCTTCATTGAACTCGCCATGCGCCTCGAGCGCGAGCGTCAACCCGACGCAGACGAGCAGGATGCCGAAGATGATCAGGCCGAAGAACCCGAGCAGGCCGATCAGCAGCATCGGAAACATGCCGAGCAGGAAGACCGGCAGCAGCGGCACCAGCAGCAAGGTCTCGGATTGTCTGCGCATCGGGCGACCAATCGAAACGGGCAAGTGACGGGCGAGCGTAGGCCCGCTTCGCCGGTGCATCAAGACGGCCCGCGTTCAAGACGGCGTCATCTTTCCCGACGTGTCATTCCCCGATGCGCAATTGCGCATCTGAGGGCGCCGCGAAGCGGCGAGCCCGGAATGACGAGGAAGATTGGTCGGCTTGCCTCAGCCCGCCGCCATCTCGGAGCGGATCTCGGCGCGCAGCTCGTCGATCAGCCGCAGGCCGGTCTTGGTCTCGACGTGCCAGAAAGTCCAGCCGTTGCAGGCGCCCGAGCCCTGCGCGACCGCGCCGATGCGGTGGATCGAGCCGACCTTGTCGCCGAGCATGATGGCGCCGTCGGCGCGCACCAGGGCGCCGTGGCGCTTCTTGGCGTCGACCAGCCTTGCGCCCGGCACGATCATGCCGCGCTCGATCAGTTCGGAGAACGCAACGCGGGGCGCCTCGCGCGCGGTCATGAACGGCGCCAGCGTTGCGTCCGGCAGCGGCTCGATCGCGGCGATGCGCGCCTCGGCGGCAGCCGCATAGGTCCTGTCGCGCTCGAAGCCGATATAGCTGCGGCCGAGGCGCTTGGCGACGGCGCCGGTGGTGCCGGTGCCGTTGAACGGATCGATCACGAGATCGCCGGGCTTCGACGACGACAGCAGCACGCGGGCGAGCAACTGCTCGGGCTTCTGCGTCGGATGCACCTTCTTGCCGTCGCCGTCCTTGAGGCGCTCCTCGCCGGTGCACAGCGGGATCAGCCAGTCGGAGCGTGCCTGCACGTCCTCATTGGACGCCTTCAGCGCTTCGTAATTGAAGGTGTAGCCCTTGGCCTTCTCGTCGCGCGCGGCCCAGATCATGGTCTCGTGCGCGTTGGTGAAGCGGCGGCCGCGGAAGTTCGGCATCGGATTGGACTTGCGCCACACGATGTCGTTCAGGAGCCAGAAGCCGAGGTCCTGCATGATGGCGCCGACGCGGAAGATATTGTGATAGGAGCCGATCACCCACAGCGTTGCCGACGGCTTCATCACGCGGCGGCAGGCCAGCAGCCAGGCGCGGGTGAAATCGTCATAGGCAGCGAACGACGAGAACTTGTCCCAGTCGTCGTTGACGGCATCGACATGCGACTCATCGGGGCGCTTGAGGTCGCCCTTGAGCTGCAGATTGTAGGGAGGATCCGCGAAGACCAGGTCGACCGAGCCGGCCTGAAGCTTCGACAATTCGGCCACGCAATCGCCAATGACGATGTGGCTCGATGGGGCACTCTCAAATTTAGTGCGGGGCGCCCTTGCAGACGCCCCGCGACGCGACACTACCATGACTCAAGAACTCTGACTCAGGCGACGCTGTCGGCGACGCGGGACTAAACAACCGACTGGCGCCACATTGACCCGGCAAAGTAAAAATCGACTTAATTGGAAATCTTCATGCTAAAGATTGCAGCATCTTTTGCGCGGCATGGCGCGGTGCTGTCGGCGTTGTGCTGCAACATCAGCGCGTTCGGCGAAAAAATTTGCGGATCATCAAACCGGCACGATTCGCGCGGTAGATTCGCCCTCATTCGCAGCCGTTTGCACCGCAAGGATGCGCGCCTTCCGGACTAGGCAATTATTGCCGGGCAGGATATTGATTAACAGAATGGAAATTTTAAGTTGGAGTGTCCCGCGTTGGGTCGCCGACTGGAATGAAGGGAAACCGCCATGCGCTATGATGATTTCCGCCGCAGCGACGACATCGAAGACCGTCGCGATGAAGGCGGGATGGGCGGAGGTGGCGGTGGCGGCTTCGGCATTCCGATGGGTGGTGGCGGGCTCGGCATCGGCACCATCATCGTGCTCGGCCTGCTCGGCTATGCCTTCGGCATCGACCCGCGCATTCTGATCGGCGGCGCCGAGATTCTCACCGGCGGCGGCCAGGCGCCGACCTACCAGACCGACCGGCAGTCGTCGGGCGGGCAGGCCAAGCGCGGCGCGCCGACCGACGAGATGGGCAGCATGATCGCCGGCATCCTGGGCGAGATCGACGATCGCTGGAGCGAGATCTTCAAGGCCAGCGGCCAGACCTACACCGGTCCGAAGATCGTGTTGTTCCGCAACGCCACCAATGGCGGCCGCTGCGGCATGGCGCAGTCGGCGATGGGACCGTTCTACTGCCCGCCGGACAAGACCATCTTCCTCGACACCGGCTTCTTCCGCGAGGTCGAGACGCGCTTCCGCGGCTGCTCGGGCAACGCCTGCAAGTTCACCGCGGCCTATATCATCGCGCATGAAGCCGGCCATCACATCCAGAACCTGCTCGGCATCATTCCGCGCGTGAACCGGCTGCAGCAGCAGGCCGGCAGCAAGGCCGAGGCCAACGCGCTGCAGGTCAAGGTCGAGCTGCAGGCCGATTGCCTCTCCGGCGTCTGGGTCAATCGCGAGGAGAAGAAGCGGCCGGGCTTCCTCGAGGCCGGCGATATCGACGCCGCGCTGACCACCGCGAACGCGATCGGCGACGACACGCTGCAGCGGCAGGCAACGGGCAGGGTGGTGCCTGATTCCTTCACCCACGGCTCCGCCGCGCAGCGCAAGGAGTGGTTCATGAGGGGCTACCAGCAGGGCACAGTGCAGGCCTGCAACACGTTCGGCGGTAGCTTGTAGCTCTAGACCGCGTCATCCCCGGATGAGCGCATTCGCGCTCACTCGGGAGGTGCTCGCCTCTTCGGCGAGCCTCGAAGGATGAAGCGCCCGTGGCCCATCCTTCGAGGCTCGCCCAGCGGTGCAAGTCCACCGCAAGGCGGGCACCTCAGGATGACGTCAGCGGGATGGGAAAGAGGTGTAGATGTCCTCACTCGACGAATCCAAATCATTCATCCCGCTCAACATCGCGGTGCTGACGATTTCCGACACCCGCTCGCTGGCGGATGACAAGTCGGGCACCACGCTGGCCGACCGTCTCACCGCGGCCGGCCACAAGCTCGCGGCGCGGGAGATCGTCACCGACGATGTCGAGGCGATCAGGGCCGTGATCCGGCGCTGGATCGCCGATCCTGCCGTCGATGCCGTCATCACCACCGGCGGCACCGGCTTCACCGGCCGCGACGTGACGCCGGAGGCGGTCGAGCCGCTGTTCGAGAAGCGGATGGACGGCTTTTCGATCGCCTTCCACATGCTGAGCCACGCCAAGATCGGGGCGTCGACGATCCAGAGCCGCGCCACCGCCGGCGTTGCGGGCGCGACCTTCATCTTCTGCCTGCCCGGTTCGCCCGGCGCCTGCCGCGACGGCTGGGACGGCATTTTGGCCGCGCAGCTCGACTACCGCACGCGCCCCTGCAATTTCGTCGAGATCATGCCGCGGCTGGATGAACATCTGCGCCGCCCGAAGGCGAAGGGCGCGAGCGCGTAGCAGCCGTCATTCCCCGATGCGCAATTGCGCATCTGAGGGCATCGCGCAGCGATGAGCCCGGAATCTCAAGGGTGAGCTGCCGTAGCCCGGATGGAGCGGAGCGAAATCCGGGGCAGTCTCTTCCGCGGCCGCATCGTTCCCGGATTGCGCTGCGCTCCATCCGGGCTACGCAGTCCAGACTTCTCGGCGCTGCGGCTTTACAACTCCAGCTCCCAGGTCTCGCCGACCAGGTCGACCCCAAAGCTGTGATGCTTCTCTTCTTTCACCCGCTGAAAACCGGCGCGGGCGTAGATGCCGCGCGCGGCGACCAGGATGCTCTGGGTCCACAGCGTCATCTTTTTGTAGCCCTTCTCGCGCGCGGCGCGGATGCATTGCTCGACCAGGGCGCGGCCGACGCCGAGCCCGCGCGCCTTCTCCTCCACCAGCAGCAGGCGCAGCTTGGCGACCCCGTCGCCGCCGTCGACCAGGAAGATCGAGCCGACCGGCTCGCCGTCGACCTCCGCGATCCAGCAATGCTCGCGGGCGGGATCGAACGATCGCAGAAACTGCGCGCAGATCTCGGCCACCAACGCCTCGTAGCTGATGTCCCAGCCATATTCCTCCGCGTAGGCTTGTCCCTGCCGCGAGACGACCCAGCCCATGTCGCCGACGCGATGGCTGCGCAGCAGGAAGCCGACCGGTTTCCCGGCGGGCGGCTCCAGCGATAGCTCGATCGTGCTCATGGCGCGCACCACCGCGGCGCGACGGTCGCTGTCCATCTGCTTCAATAGCGCCCCGACCTCGCTGCGCGAGCGGCGGTCGAGATCGGCGGCAGCAGTGCGGCCCTTGGCGGTGAGGGCCACCTCGTTGACGCGCTTGTCGGCCTTCGAGGGCTTGCGTGTCACGATCTGGCGCTTTTGCAGCGCCGCCAGCGTGCGGCTGACGAAGCCGGCATCTAGGTCGAGATCGCGCACCAGATCGGTCGCGGTGCAATTTTCGCGTTGCGCGAGCTCGTAGATGATCCGCGCTTCCTGCAACGTGAATGGCGAGTGCAGCAGCTTCGGCTCGATGATGCCGAGCTTGCGGGTATAGAACCGGCTGAAGCCGCGGATCGCGGCGACTTGGCTCTCGAGGGCGGTGTCATGGGAATTTGATTTCATCAAGTATATTATTTGACGGAATCAAATAATCCGCAAGCGCTTTATTCAGGCCACCATGATCCGGCTGCGCAGCATGGTGCGGGAGGAGCGGCCAAGCCGGCGCAGCAGGCGCGCCTCGGAGCGGCGGGCATCGGGCCGGTAGCCGCCGATCCGCTCGTAATGTTCGCGCGCGATCAAAAGGCCTTGTTCGGCCGAAGGCCCGGTGATCATCCGGGCGACGAATTTGAGGCCGTCGCGCAGGCCGGGGTCGGTGTAGGGCGCGCGGGCGTAGCGGAAGATGCCGGCGCGGTCCTTGCCGCTGGCCGCCACCATCTGGATGAACTGGGTGGATTCCTCGATCCAGCCGGCATCGAGCACCGCGCCCGGATGCAGGAACATCAGCCAAGGCGACCGCGCCTGCCGCGCGCCTGCCGCAAGCGCTGCGGCGCGCGTGCCCTCGAAGCGCAGGAAGCGGCAGCCGGCGACGTCGGCGACGCGCTCCATCACATCGCTGTTGCTGCGGTCGACCAGCAGCACTTCGCGGATGACACCCGCGGCCGCGCCCGGCACCAGCGCCGCCAGGGTTGCGACCGCGGTGCGCTCGACGCCGTCGGTTGGAATGATCACGCTCAGCATGATTTTGAGGCTTCGATGGCTCAAACGATGGACAAACTCCGGCCGTGTTATCACCTTGTCATATTCAAAGCAGCCTGTTCGCCTGCAGAATTTTGTAGCAAGGTTCTGTGGAATTTCTCCGTTCATGTTCTTGATTTGTTCTCGTGCTGTGTTAGCTTCAGAACATGAGCCGAGCATCCTCTCATGCCCTCAAGCACCCGCCGGTAACGGCGCCCTCCGATAACCCGGCGGGTGCACCTTCCCCTTTTCCCGAGCTTGCGGTCGCGATCGAGCGCGAGCGGCGGCGCGGCCGCGGCGCGCAGTCCAACGCCAGCGGCCGCTACGAGGCCGGGGCCCGCGTCGCCTTCGACGACGGCTGGCAGAGCCTCGAAGATTTGCCGCCGTTCACGACCAGCGTGGCGCTCGACACCTCGCGCAAGGTGATCACCCGCAACGACTCGCCCGACATCGGCTTCGACCGATCGATCAATCCCTATCGCGGCTGCGAGCACGGCTGCGTCTATTGCTTCGCGCGGCCGACCCACGCCTATCTCGGCCTGTCGCCGGGGCTGGACTTCGAATCGAAGCTGTTCGCCAAGCCGGATGCACCCGCGCTGCTCGAGAAGGAACTGGCGGCGCCGGACTACGAGGCGCGGATGATCGCGATCGGCACCAACACCGATCCCTATCAGCCGATCGAACGCGACCGGAAGATCATGCGCAGCATCCTCGAGGTGCTCGAGCGCGCCGGCCATCCCGTCGGCATCGTCACCAAGTCGGCGCTGGTGACCCGCGACATCGACATCCTGGCGCGGATGGCCAAGCGCAATCTCGCCAAGGTCGCGCTCTCGGTGACGACGCTCGACCCGAAGCTCGCCCGCACCATGGAGCCGCGGGCGTCGACCCCGCCGAAGCGGCTCGAGGCGATCAAGCGGCTCGCCGACGCCGGCATCCCGACCACGGTGATGGTCGCCCCCGTGATCCCGGCGCTGAACGACTCCGAGATCGAGCGCATCCTCGATGCCGCCGCGCATGCCGGCGCCAGGGAGGCGAGCTACGTGCTGCTGCGCCTGCCGCTCGAGGTGCGCGATCTGTTCCGCGAATGGCTGATGGCGAATTATCCCGACCGCTACCGTCACGTCTTCACGCTGATCCGCGACATGCGCGGCGGCCGCGACTACGACTCGCAATGGGGCACCAGGATGAAGGGCACCGGCCCGATGGCCTGGATGATCGGCCGCCGCTTCGAGATCGCCTGCGAAAAGCTCGGCCTCAACAAGCGGCGGACCAAGCTGACCACCGATCACTTCGCCAAGCCGAAGCGCAGCGGACAGCAACTCAGTCTATTCTAGGTGAGGGTGTAGCCCGGATGGAGGGCAGCGAAATCCGGGGCTCGTCGACCCCTGGCCAAAGATTTCCCGGATTTCGCTTCGCTCCATCCGAGCTACGAACATAACAATGAGTGAGTGCAAGAATGAGTAACACCCCGACCGCACGCTTAACCGTCCTCACGCTCGGCGTCAGCGACATGCGCGCCAGCATCGCCTTTTATGAATCGCTCGGCTTCACCAGGAAGATGCGCGCGACCGGCGAGGAGGTTGCCTTCTTCGAGACCGGCGGCACCGTGCTCGGCCTGTTCCCGTGGCATCTGCTCGCCGCCGATGCGGGGCTGCCGGATCAGCCGCGGCCGTCAGCGTTCCGCGGCGTCGCGATCGCCTGGAACTGCAACGACGACGCCGAGGTCGATCGCGTGATGGCGTTCGCGCTGTCGAAAGGCGCCAGGCTGCTGAAGCCCGCGCAGCCCACCAGCTATGGCGGCTATTGCGGCTATTTCGGCGATCCCGACGGCCACGCCTGGGAAGTGGTGCGCGCGCCGGGCTTTGAGGTTCGCGACGACCGCCGGGTGTCAATTCCCGATTAGAGCGGCGAATTGAATAGCGGGGAAGGGCGCCAGGTTCCCGGTTGCGCCGCGGGCCGGGCTTGATCACGATCCCCGCATGATTCGGGACAAGTCCAACAGCACGGTTAAGACCGCGTCGAAGAAGAAACCGGCCGAGCCGCCCAAGCCGGACAAGCGCGTCATCGTGGTGACGCGGCCGAGCTTTCGGCGCGAGCGCGCGCTGATCAAGCGCGGCGTCTGGCCGGTCGCCGGCTGCGACGAGGCCGGGCGCGGGCCGCTGGCGGGTCCCGTGGTCGCCGCCGCCGTGGTGCTGGACCCAAATCGGATTCCCAAGGGCCTCGATGATTCGAAGCGGCTGACCGTCGAGCGCCGCGAGGAACTGTTCGAGGAGATCTGCGCCACATCGGCGTTCTCGGTCGCGGTGGCGTCGCGGGCGCGGATCGATCGCGACAACATCCTGCGCGCCTCGCTGTGGGCGCTCGCGCGCGCCGTGCATGCGCTGCCGGAAATGCCGAAGCACGTCTTCGTCGACGGCCGCGACAAGCTCGCCACGCCCTGCGACTGCGACGCCGTGATCGGCGGCGACGGCATCGTGGCCTCGATCGCGGCGGCCTCGATCATCGCCAAGGTGACGCGCGATCGCCTGATGTGCGCGCTGGCGCTGGATTGTCCCGGTTACGGCTTCGAGCAGCACAAGGGCTATGCGGTCCCCGAGCACCTCGAGGCGCTCGACCGGCTCGGCCCCAGCAGCCATCACCGCACCTTCTTCGCGCCCGTCGTCGCCGCGCGGCTGAAGCATTTCCCGGTCCCGGCGGAGCCGGATCTGTTCACGATCGACGCCGAAAGCGAAGCCGCGGCCTCCGAAGCGGCGTAGGCGCACCGTCTCCAACCACGCGACGCTGTCATCGCCCGCGAAAGCGGGCGATCCAGTATTCCAGAGGCAGTCGTTTTTGATCGAGAGGCCGCGGCGTACTGGATCACCCGCTTTCGCGGGTGATGACAGCGGAAGCGGGGGATGACAGCGGAGACTGAGACTTTACAGTGCAGTCTGGCGCGACACCGTTGCCTCCACCGCCGCCGCCGTTTATCAAAAACCCTCGGGATCAGATGGCGCCGCTTGATAGGGGTGGCTGGGCATTTCAGGCGTTTCATGCGGTTTACCTCCCTGGTTGTCGAACTGATCCGCGCCCGGCCGCGCCTCGTGGTCTGGATCGTGGTGCTGGCGCAGGCCGCGATCTGGCTGTTCCTGCCGGCCATCTTCTACGGCAGCCCGCCCGGCAACCTCGCCGCCATCCTCGCCTTCGGCCGCGAATACCAGGTCGGCACCGACATGGGGCCGCCGCTCGCGTTCTGGCTCGCCGACATCGCCTTCCGCGCCGTCGGCAATCACGTGTTCGGCGTCTATCTCCTGGCGCAGGTCTGCGAAATCGTCACCTTCATCGCCTTCTACGCCCTGGCGCGCGCCATCGTCGGCGGCCCGCAGGGCGTGCTGGCGGTGCTGCTGTCGATGACGGTGGTGGTGTTCTCCTCGCCGAGCGTCGAGTTCGGCCCGCTGATCCTGGCGCGCCCGCTCTGGGCGCTGCTGCTGCTGCATTCCTGGCAATTGATCGGGCAGAACCGGCGCAGCGCCTGGTTCGCCTGGTCGATCGATTGCGGCCTCCTGCTGCTGACGACGCCGGCGGCGATCGGCATGATCCTGCTCGTGACAGGCTTTGCGCTCGCAACCGAGCGCGGGCGGCGCATGCTCAAATCGGTCGATCCGATCTACGCGCTGCTGGTCATCATCGTGCTGGCGCTGCCCTACCTGATCTGGCTGGTCCGCGCCGACGTGCTGGCGCTGCCGGCCTTGCCTGCACTCGCCGATCTCAAGGCGCGCGCGCTGCGCTGGGGCGTGGTGCTCGGCGGGCTGATCGTGGCGACCACCGCGATCGCGCTGCTGGCGATCTTCAATTCGCGCTGGTTCGCTGGCAAGACCGAGGATGCCCCGATCATCTACCGTCCGCCGGTCAGTCCGCTGGCGCGGCAATTCGTGTATTTCTTCGCGTTCGCGCCGGCGATCGCGAGCAGCTTCGTCTCCGGGCTGTTCAATCTCGATCGCGCGTTCGGCGGCGCCGGCGTGGCGCTGCTGATGTCCGGGCTCGCCGTCGTCGTCGCGACCGGCGATATGATCCCGCTGAGGCGGCAGCGGCTGCTGCGTTCGGTCTGGGCCCTGGCGGTCGCGGCGCCCGCCGCGCTGGCGCTGGCGGCGGCGCTGTTCCTGCCCTGGACCAGCACCACGGAAGCGTCCACCTCGCTGCCGGCAGCCGCGATGGGCCGCTTCTTCGATGACAGCTATGAGCGCCGCACCAACCAGCGCCTGCGCGCGGTGGCCGGCGATCCCGAACTTGCCAGCCTGATTGCGATGAACCGCCGCCGCCCGCATCTCTTGCTCGACGCCACGCCGCAGCGGACGCCGTGGCTGTCGGTCGCAAAATTCAACGAGACCGGCGGCGTCGTGGTGTGGCGCGCACAGGACACCGCCGGTACGCCGCCGCCCGACATCGCGCAGCGCTTCCCCGGCCTCGTGCCGGAAGTGCCGCGTTCGTTCGACCGGCTGGTCAACGGCCGGCAGCCGGTGCTGCGGATCGGCTGGGCGATCGTGCGGCCGAAGGGGTCGTAGACGTCAAATTCGTAGGGTGGGTAGAGCGAAGCGAAACCCACCATTCTCTCCGCGGCTGGAGCGGCGATGGGTTTCGCTGCGCTCTACCCATCCTACGAAGCAAGCACCTTTGCGATCGCGCGCAGATCCTGCCATGACAGCCGCTTGTACGACGGCGAGCGCAGCAGATAGGCCGGATGGAAGGTGGCGACGGCGCGGATCGTGCGGGTGCCGGTGTCGTAGTCGATCCATTTGCCGCGCGTGCGCATGATGCCCTCGCGCGTGCCGAGCAGCGCCTGCGTCGAGGGATTGCCGAGCGTCACCAGCACGTCGGGATTCACGAGTTCGATATGGCGCTGGATGAAGGGCAGGCACACCTGCGTCTCCTGCGGCGTCGGCGTGCGGTTGCCGGGCGGCCGCCACGGGATCACGTTGGCGATATAGGCCTTGCTGCGGTCGAGCCCAATCGCGGCGATCATGCGGTCGAGCAGCTTGCCGGAGCGGCCGACGAACGGCAGGCCCTCGATGTCCTCGTCGCGGCCGGGCGCCTCGCCGACGAACATCACGCGCGCTTGCGGGTTACCGTCGGCGAACACCAGCCTGGTCGCGGTGTGCTTGAGCGCGCAGCCGTCGAAATTCTCCATCAGCGTGCGCAACGCCTCGAGCGTCGGCGCGGTCCGCGCCGCCTCGCGCGCGGAGGCGATCGCCGCATCCGGCGCCACGGTGATTTCGCTGCGCGGAACTGACGGCATCGGCGGCGGACGCAGCGGATTGAGCGCAACTGATGGACGCGGCGCGGCAGGGGCGGGAACTGGCTCGGGCTCCTCGAGCCGGTTGATCGGCGCATCGCCGAGCGCGCAATCGACCCCGGCCTCGAGGTAAAAGGCAAGCAATTGCTGCAGTGTAGGGGTGGGCTCGGGCGGCAGGGCCATCATGGGTGTAATTTTAGCATGAACGGGAAAAGTGCAGGCTGGTTTTTGGAAAAGATTATGCTCCTGTGGCGTCGCGGCCGCGCGAAACCTCGCCAAGTGCAATTCCATGGTTGTCCTTGCGCTAAAAATCGGAAACAACGACCTCTGAAAAGCTTAGAAGCGTTCTCAATGGGCTGAGATCAAAGATCATGAGTGCTGAAGACCTTCCTCCGCGCGAGTCTATGGAATTCGACGTCGTCATCGTCGGCGCCGGCCCGTCGGGCCTGTCGGCCGCGATCCGGCTGAAGCAGCTCAATCCGGAGCTCTCGATCGTCGTGGTGGAGAAGGGCTCCGAGGTCGGCGCGCACATCCTGTCGGGTGCGGTGATCGATCCGGCCGGCCTCGACAAGCTCGTGCCCGATTGGCGCGAGGACGCCGACTGTCCCCTGAAGACGCAGGTCAAGGACGACCGCTTCTACTGGACGACGTCGCAAGGCTGGTTCCGCCTGCCGAACTTCATCATGCCGCCGCTGATGAACAATCATCACTGCTACATCGGCTCGCTCGGCAATGTCTGCCGCTGGCTGGCACCGAAGGCGGAAGCGCTCGGCGTCGAGATCTATCCGGGCTTCGCCGCCACCGAAGTGCTCTATGACGACAAGGGCGCGGTGCGCGGCATCGCCACCGGCGACATGGGCATCGCCAGGGACGGCAGCCACAAGGATTCCTACACCCGCGGCATGGAGCTGCTCGGCAAGTACACGCTGTTCGCCGAAGGCGCACGCGGCTCGCTGTCCAAGCAGCTGATCGCGAAGTTCAAACTCGATGCCAACTCCGAGCCGCCGAAGTTCGGCATCGGCCTCAAGGAGGTCTGGCAGATCGACCCGGCGAAGCACAAGAAGGGTCGGGTTCAGCACACGCTCGGCTGGCCGCTGAACGACAAGACCGGCGGCGGCTCGTTCCTCTATCACTACGACGACAACCGCGTCGCGGTCGGCTTCGTGGTGCATCTGAACTACAACGATCCGTATCTGTCGCCGTTCGACGAATTCCAGCGCTTCAAGACCCATCCCGATGTCCGCGAACTGTTCGAGGGCGGCAAGCGGCTTGCCTATGGCGCGCGCGCCATCACCGAGGGCGGCTACCAGTCGGTGCCGCGGCTCTCGTTCCCGGGCGGCGCGCTGATCGGCTGCGCGGCGGGCTTCGTCAACGTGCCGCGCATCAAGGGCGTCCACAATGCGATGGGCTCCGGCATGCTCGCCGCCGAGCATGTCGCGGGCGCACTCGGCGCCGGCCGCGCCAATGACGAACTGGTCGAATACGAGAACGCCTGGCGCTCGTCGGCGATCGGCAAGGACCTGTTCAAGGTCCGCAATGCCAAGCCGTTGCTGTCGAAGTTCGGCAACCTGCTCGGAATGGCGCTCTCCGGCTTCGACATGTGGTGCAATACGCTCGGCTTCTCGCTGTTCGGCACCCAGTCGCACGCCAAGCCGGACCGCAAGACGCTCGATCCGTCCAAGCAGCACCAGCCGATTGCCTATCCGAAGCCGGACGGCAAAATCTCGTTCGACAAGCTGTCGTCGGTGTTCCTGTCCAACACCAACCATGAGGAGGACCAGCCGGTCCACCTCAAGGTCGCCGACCTCAATCTGCAGAAGACCTCGGAACACGACGTGTTCGCCGGCCCCTCCAACCGCTACTGCCCGGCCGGCGTTTATGAATGGGTCGAGGAGTCGTCAGGCCCGCGCTTCCAGATCAACGCCCAGAACTGCGTCCACTGCAAAACCTGCGACGTGAAGGACCCCAACGGCAACATCACCTGGGTTCCGCCGGAGGGCGGCGGCGGTCCGAACTACGAGGCGATGTAAGGCGACGGTGCTCTCAAGGCGGCCGACCACTTTTGCGTGAGGCGGCCGCGCGAGTCGCCGCAACCTGCGTTGCGCCTCTCCTCTTGTGGGAGAGGCTGGATTGCATCGACAGATGCAATCCGGGTGAGGGTACCGGTCCATCGAGGGACTTCGATCGACGGATAGACCTGAATCCCTCACCCGGAATTCAAGCTTTCGCTTGAATTCCGACCTATCCCACAAGGGGAGAGGTGGAACTGGCCGCGTGGCGAGCCTCTTGGGGCGCTTTTTGCGTTCGCGCGCGAATATGCCCGGCCCGGTCACGATACCGCCATAGTGGAAGCGTCTTGCGGGGGCCGGCTGGATCGGCGGGCCTAAAGGCCTAATCTGCCAATTGATTCGTCATGGATTGCCTTTGGGCGATCCTTGCGGATAAGCGCCAAAAGCGGCATTGTCCCCCGCCGTGATGCCGCCGCTTGGGTTCGCATTTTGAGACTGATCGCAAGATCTTGGCCATAAAATCCATCTTGGCGTAAATCCCTGGAGCAAGGCGACCGTGATGCTGTCCACCCGATTCCACCGCCTGACGATTGCCGTTCTCGCTGCCGCGGCGCTTGCCGTCCCTGCGCAGCTTGCAGCGCAAACGCCGGACCATCCGACCGACAATACCGCGCAATTCCCGTCCAAGAACGACCTGAAGTCGCTGACCACCGCCGGCAGCTATCTCGCCGCTCGCCACGCCAGCGTCGAGCGCGATGCGACCTCGGCCGCGGCGTTCTACCGCTCGGCGCTGCGCACCGACCCGAAGAATTCCGAGCTGCTCGACCGCGCCTTCATCTCCTCGCTCGCCGACGGCGACATCGAGGAGGCGGTCAAGCTTGCCGACCGCATCCTGACCCAGGACAAGGCCAACCGCGTCGCGCGCCTGGTCGTCGGCGTGCGCGATCTCAAGCTGAAGAAATATGCCGCCGCGCAGTCCAACATCAACCAGTCGGTGCGCGGCCCGATCACCGATCTCGTCGCGACGCTGCTGTCGGCCTGGGCCGCCTATGGCGCCGGCGACGGCAAGGCCGCGGTCGCCTCGATCGACAAGCTGACCGGCCCCGAGTGGTACCCGATCTTCAAGGACCTGCATGCCGGCATGATCTACGAGCTGTCCGGCAAGGAGAAGGATGCCGGCGCCCGCTTCGAGCGCGTCTACAAGCTCGACGATTCGATGCTGCGCACGGTCGACGAATATGCGCGCTGGACCTCGCGCAACAAGGACGCGGCCGCCGCGACCGCGATGTACGAGGCCTTCGACAAGAAGTTGCCGCGTCACCCGCTGGTGCTGGAAGGCATCAAGGAGACCAAGGCCGGCAAGAAGCTGCCGCCGCTGGTCGAGTCACCGCAGGCCGGCGCGGCCGAGGCGCTGTACGGCATCGGCGCGACGCTGACCCGCCGCGGCGGCGAGGACCTCGCGCTGGTCTATCTGCAGCTCGCGCTCTATCTGCAGCCCAACCATCCGTTGGCGCTGCTGTCGCTCGCCGATCTCTATGAGTCGGTGAAGAAGCCGCAGATGGCGATCAAGGTCTACGAGCGGATGCCGGCGTCCTCGCCGCTGAAGCGCAACGCGCAGATCCAGCTCGCGACCAATCTCGATGCCGCCGACCGCAGCGACGAGGCGATCAAGATCCTCAAGGAAGTCACCTCGGATCAGCCGAAGGACATCGAGGCGATCCTGGCGCTCGGCAATATCGAGCGCGGCCGCAAGAAGTTCGCCGACTGCGCCACCACCTATTCGCAGGCGATCGACGCGCTGCCGGCCGGCGGCGACAAGAACGCCTGGGTCACCTATTACTATCGCGGCATCTGCGAGGAGCGCTCCAAGCAGTGGAACAAGGCCGAGGCCGACATGCGCAAGGCGCTCGAGCTGCAGCCCGAGCAGCCGCATGTGCTGAACTATCTTGGCTATTCCTGGATCGACCAGGGCATCAACCTCGACGAAGGCATGAAGATGATCAAGCGTGCCGTCGATCAGCGTCCTGACGACGGCTACATCGTCGACTCGCTCGGCTGGGCCTACTACCGGATCGGCAATTACGAGGAGGCGGTGAAGAACCTCGAGCGCGCGATCGATCTGAAGCCGGAAGATCCGACCATCAACGACCATCTCGGCGACGCCTACTGGCGCGTCGGCCGCACCCTGGAAGCCAAGTTCCAGTGGGCGCATGCCCGCGACCTCAAGCCCGAGCCGGAAGAGCTGCCGAAGATCCAGGCCAAGATCGACAACGGCCTGCCGGACGATACCTCCAACGCCGCCGCTGCCGAGAAGAAGAAGGACGACGACGGCAAGGGCGGCTAGAGATAGCGGTGCGGCAAATTCGGCGTCGTCCCTGCGAAAGCAGGGACCCATAACCAGTGCGCAATTGCGCACCAGGCAGGGACGACGGCGGTGGATGCGGCGCTCGGGCCGGGATACCCCCTGGAATTTCCATCCAAACAAAGGGATAGGATCGTACGGCGATTTACGCTAATCGCATCATGATGTTTGTTTTTTAGGGGTTTATCGCCGTGCCGGCGCTGATTGAAGAAGGGCGTGCCAAGGTCAACCTGACGCTGAAGGTTGTCGGGCGGCGCGTCGACGGGTTTCACGACCTCGAGAGCGTCGTCGCGTTTGCCGATTGCGCCGACCGTCTCACGCTCGAGCCGGGACCCGAGCTGTCTTTGACGATGGCGGGGCCGCTGGCCGAGGCCTGCGGCGACACCTCGGACAATCTGGTGCTCAAGGCCGCGCGGCTGCTCGGCGAGCACGTCGCGGATCTCGAGGTCGGCCACTTCACGCTGGAGAAGGTGCTGCCCGTCGCGGCCGGCATCGGCGGCGGCTCGGCGGATGCCGCGGCGGCGCTGCGGCTGTTGGCGCGGCTCAACGAGCTCTCGCTCGACGATCGCAGGATCATGGAGGTCGCGCTGCAGACCGGCGCCGACGTGCCGGTGTGCGTCGCCTCGCGCGCCTGCGACATGACCGGCGTCGGCGAAGGCCTGCTGCCGCTCGACCTGCCGAAAATGCCGTGCGTGCTGGTCAATCCGCGCGTGCCGGTTGCGACGAGGGACGTCTTCAATGCGCTCGGCCTGCGCAATGGCGAGCTTCTGATCGGCGCCACCGATGTCGTGATGCAGGCGCCGTCATGGCCGGAAGCCGGCCGCGCGATCGACGATTGGATCGCGGCGCTGGAGCGCGGCACCAACGATCTCGAAGGCCCCGCGGCGCGCATCGAGCCCGTCATCAGTGATGTGTTATTCGCGCTGCGTGAGACCAGGGACGTTCGTCTGGTGCGTATGTCGGGCTCCGGCGCGACCTGCTTTGCCGTGTTCGGAACCGACGCCGACGCCGAGGCTGCCGGCGAACAGCTCCGCGCCGGGCATCCCACCTGGTGGGTGCATGCGGGCACGCTGAGCTGAGTTCGCGCCTCTCCCTTTGATTCCTCGGTACGCAATCGCGCACCGGGGTATGACGTGGTGCGACAAACTGCCCCGACGGGCAACTCAGCAAAAACCTGTCAATCCTCGCTCGCGAAAATATTTCGCTTTATCCGAAGCGCCACTCGGTATATGGTTCGTCCGTCTCACCCGATCGAGGGGCGCTTCGCGGTCGTCACGAACGTGGGTCGAGATGCGGTGGACGCCGATTGCGCAACTGACGAGTGCGCGTGAAGCGGACGGCGAAGTCGTGCAGGCCTGACGCCCTAGCGGCAGGTGTCTTTTCGCAAAGCGCAAACGCGTTTTGTGAAGACGGTGACAAAAAAGCCCAGTCTCACCGGGGAGAGCACGTATAAGCCGTAGCCCATCGCGCAGGGAAAGCCGGAGTGTTTCCGGTTACACCTGTGGTCCTACCCCCGTGCTTTCTACCTTTTGCACGGGGCCCATGGGTGCGATCGGCACCCGGCTTTCCCTGCGCCCTCTGATCAAGAGGGCGGAACGAAGCGCAAAGCTCGGGCAAAACATGTCGCGAGAATGCGGATGTTTGACTCACAAGAGACGCCAAACACTCGGTGTCGTCCCTGCGAAAGCAGGGACCCATAACCACCGACGCTGATTGTTACGCGACGTTGGAACGACGAGTCCCGTTCACAACACGGGCCGCGGAGTATGGGTCCCTGCTTTCGCAGGCACGACAGGGGCATTTGCGGCGCGCCCATCCCACCTCAACGCCGGGCAGCCTTGCGGGGCCATTGCTTGGCAAGCCAAACCCCGTTTGCCATAACAGGATGAAACAACAACGTTGCGCGTGCGGGGCCGTTCGGAGTCCGCCTGCAGCCAAAGAGCCGGGAGGATGCCATGGCCAATATCCGAGTTCTCGCCACCGATCTGGAGTTTCCCGAAGGTCCGGTCGTCATGCCCGACGGTTCGGTCGTGCTGGTCGAAATCCGCGGCCAGCGGCTGACGCGGGTTTATCCCGACGGGCGCAAGGAGATCGTCGCCAAGGTGCCGGGCGGCCCGAACGGCGCGGCGCTCGGTCCCGACGGCAAGATGTACATCTGCAACAATGGCGGCTTCTCCTGGATTCCGACCCGCAACATGATCATGCCGGGGCCGCAGCCCGAGGATTATCTCGGCGGCTCGATCCAGCGCGTCGATCTGCAATCCGGCAAGGTCGAGACCGTCGTCACGAAATGCGGCGAGCATGAGCTGCGCGGGCCGAATGATCTGGTGTTCGACAGGCAGGGCGGCCTGTGGTTCTCCGATCTCGGCAAGCGCCGCGCCCGCGACATGGATGTCGGCGCGTTCTATTATCTGAAGCCCGGCATGAACGAGATCGTCGAGGCCGTGCACGGCATCCTGCCAGCCAATGGCATCGGCCTGTCGCCGGATGAGAAGACCGTCTACATCGCGGAGACGCCGACCGCGCGGCTGTGGGCGTATGAAGTTTCAGAGCCCGGCACCGTCAAGCCGCGCGACGTGATCTATCGCGGCGAGCGCGGCAAGCCGATCGCCGGCCTCGGCGGCTACCAGATGTTCGACTCGCTCGCCGTGGAAGCGAACGGCAATGTCTGCGTCGCGACGCTGGTCTCGGGCTGCATCTCGGTGATCGCGCCCGACGGCACCGTGGTCGAGCAGGTGCCGACCGGCGACCGCGTCACCACCAACATCGCCTTCGGCGGCCCCGAGTTGAAGACCGCCTACATCACGCTGTCGGGCAAGGGCGAGCTGATCGCGATGGACTGGCCGCGGCCGGGATTGCCGCTGAATTTTCTGAACAAGTGACGATTGCGCAGAAGCGCAATCGTCATCCCGGGGCATCGCGAAGCGATGAACCCGGGATCTCGAGATTCCGGGTCTGGTGCTGATGCACCATCTCGGAATGACAAAGATGGAGAGATCTCGAATGCCCTGGCTTGAACCGGTCACCCTTCGCGGCGCGCATGCGCGGCTGGAGCCGTTGTCGCACGATCATCGCGACGGGCTGGTCGATGCGGTGAAGGACGGCGAGCTGTCAAAGCTCTGGTACACCGCGATCCCGCAGCCGGAGAACATGGCCAAGGAGATCGACCGCCGGCTCGGCCTGCAAAAGGCCGGATCGATGCTGCCGTTCACGGTGTTCGACGCCGAGGGGCGGATCTCGGGCATGACGACCTACATGAACGTCGACACGCCGAACCGTCGCGTCGAGATCGGCTCGACCTGGTACGCCAAGCGTGTGCAGCGCAGCGCGGTCAACACGCAGTGCAAATTGCTGCTGCTCACCCATGCCTTCGAGAAGCTCGATTGCATCGCGGTCGAGTTCCGCACGCATTTCTTCAATCACCAGAGCCGGCGCGGCATCGAGCGTCTGGGTGCGAAGCAGGACGGCATCCTGCGCAGCCATCAGATCGCGCCCAACGGCACGTTGCGCGACACCGTGGTTTACAGCATCATCGCCGGCGAATGGCCGACGGTGAAGGCGCATCTGACCTATCAACTCAACGAAAAGCCGCGCTGACACTTTGGTCGGCGCCAGAAGCGAGACGATGGAAACGTTCGATTATGTGATCATCGGCGCAGGCTCCGCCGGGAGCGTGCTGACCAACCGGTTGAGTGAAGACGCGGGCACCAGCGTGTGTGTGCTCGAGGCGGGGCCGAGCGACTGGCATCCCTACATCCATCTGCCGGCCGGCTTCATCAAGACCTTCCACATGAAGAGCGTGAACTGGGCCTACCAGCAGGAGGTGGGTCCCTACACCGGCGGGCGCAGCATCTACGCACCGCGCGGCAAGACGCTCGGCGGCTCGTCCTCGATCAACGGCCACATCTACAACCGCGGCCAGCGCCAGGATTTCGACACCTGGGCGCAGCTCGGCAATCGCGGCTGGGGCTATCCCGACGTGCTGCCCTATTTCCGGCGCATGGAGAGAAGAATCGGCGAGGGCGACGACACCTATCGCGGCCGCAACGGCAATCTCACCGTCACCACCATGGACTGGCAGGACCCGCTCTGCGAAGCGTTCATGGCGGGCGCGGTCAGCCTCGGCATTCCGCGCAATCCCGATTACAACGGCCAGATCCAGGAGGGCGTGTCGTACTGCCAGCGCACCATCCTGAACGGCCGCCGGGTCAGCGCCGCGACCGCGTTCCTGCATCCGGCGCGGCGGCGGCCCAATGTCGATGTGCGCACGCATGCCCACGTCACGGGGATCATCTTCGAGGGCAAGCGCGCGGTCGGCGTGCGCTATAACCGCGGCGGCAAGCACGGCGATCCCCTGGAGATCCGCGCGACCAAGGAAGTCATCCTTTCCGGCGGCGCCTACAACTCGCCGCAGCTGTTGCAGCTCTCCGGCGTCGGCGCGCCCGAGCTGTTGCAGGCGCACGGCATCGAGGTGCGCCACGCGCTGCCGGGCGTCGGCGAAGGCCTGCAGGATCACTACGCGCCGCGCTCGGTGGCGCGGGTCAAGAATATCCGGACCATCAACGAAATGCGGCGCGGCTTCAGCCTGTGGGGCGAGGCGATCAAATGGGCGACGACGCGGCGCGGCCTGCTGTCGCTGTCGCCGACCATGGTCTATTGCTTCTGGCACTCCGGCGAGACCACCGAGAGCTCCGATCTGCAGCTCACCTTCACGCCGGCGAGCTACAAGGAAGGCGTGCAGGGCCAGCTCGAGGACGAGCCCGGCATGACGGTGGCGTCATGGCAGCAGCGGCCGGAGAGCCGCGGCTATGTCCGGATCCGCTCGGCCGACCCGTTCGCGCCGCCGATCATCCAGACCAACTACCTCGCCGAGGAGATCGACCGCCGCGTCGTCGTCGCCGGCATGAAGCTGGCGCGCCGGCTGCTCGCCTCCGAGCCGCTCAGTCCGTATTACGCCTATGAGGACTTTCCGGGCCCGAAGGTCACGAGCGACGACGAACTGCTCGCGGCCGCGACCCAGCGCGGCACCACGACCTTCCATCCCGGCTGTACCTGCCGGATGGGACCGGCGGACGCGCCGTGGGCTGTCGTCGACGACCAGCTTCGGGTCCATGGCATGGAGGGCCTGCGCGTGATTGACGCCTCGATCATGCCGCGGATGATCTCAGCCAATCTCAACGCCTCGACCCTGATGATCGCCGACAAGGCCTCCGACATGATCCGCGGCAAGGCGCCGGAGGCCGCCGCGAAGCTGCCGGAATATGCGTGAGGGGATAGAGGCGTACGACGATAATCGTTCAGCGTCGTCCCGGCGAAGGCCGGGACCCATAACCACCGATGGTCATCGTTGCGTGCTGGCGGAATGACGAGTCCCGTCCACAACATCCGCCACGGAGTATGGGTCCCGGCTTTCGCCGGGACGACAGCAGAGTGTGTGGCCGTTAGCGCCTCAGGGTGACGGAATAAAAAAGGAGCTCAGCCGTAGACGAACGCCTTGTCCTCGAGGTCGATCGCCGGGAATTCGTCCTTCTCGGCCCAGTAGTCCTGGTTGTGCTGCCATTCGGGCTTGTCGCCGCGCTTCGGCAAGAGGTGCATGCCGCGCATCATGTAGCCGGGGTTGAAGTTCTCCGGATCGATCCACGGCAGCAGCGGCATGTTGTGGTCTTCGGGGCGCAGCTCGGCCGTCACCTTGTTCGCGCCGGTCGCCTTCATGTGCTGCAGCAGGCGGCAGACGAAGTCGCCGACCAGATCGACACGCAAGGTCCAGCTGGCGCGGAAATAGCCGAACACCCAGACGAGGTTCGGCACGCCGGTGAACATCATGCCGCGATAGGTGACGGTATCGGCGAAGTCGAGCGCCTTGCCGTCGATCTCGAAGTCGATGCCGCCATTGGCGGAGAGGTGGAAGCCGGTCGCGGTGATGATGATGTCGGCATCGAGCTGCTTGCCGGACTTGAGCAGGATGCCCGTCTCGGTGAAGCGGGCGATCTCGTCGGTGACGACCGACGCCTTGCCGCCCTTGATGGCGTGGAACAGGTCGGCATCCGGCACGAAGGCGATGCGCTGCCGCCACGGCCGGTAGCTCGGCGTGAAGTGGGTGGCGATGTCGTAGTCCTTGCCGAGGACGGCTTCGACCGCCGCCAGCAGGTCCTTCTTGGCGCCCTCGGGCTCGGCGAAGGTCCGCCTGGTGAAGGCGTCCTGCTCGAACAGGATCTTGCGGCGGGTGATCTCGTGGATCCAGTGCTCGTCGACCTGCAGCCTGCGCAGCTCCTCGGCGATCTCGATCGCGTTGCGGCCGGTGCGGAAATAGGTCGGCGAGCGCTGCAGCATGGTGACATGGCTGGCGTCCTTGGCCATCGCCGGGATCAGCGTCGCCGCGGTGGCGCCGGAGCCGATTACGACCACGCGCTTGCCCTTGTAGTCGAGGTCGTCGGGCCAGGTCTGCGGATGCACGACCGTACCCTTGAACTTCGCCATGTCGGTCCATTCGGGCGTATAGCCCGCGTCGTGGCGATAATAGCCCTGGCACATCCAGAAGAAGTTGGTTGTGAAGCGCAGCCGCTCGCCGGTGTCGATGCGGACAGCATCGATGGTCCAGAGATTGGTCTCGTTCGACCACTTCGCCGCGGTGATGGTGTGGCGATAGCGGATGTGACGGGCGAGGTCGTTCTCCTCGATCACCTCGCCCATGTACTTCAGGATCTCGGCCGCGGTCGCGATCGGCGCGCTGGTCCACGGCTTGAAGCGATAGCCGAAGGTGTGCAGGTCGCTGTCGGAGCGGATACCGGGATAGCGGTGGGTGGACCAGGTGCCGCCAAAAGTCTTCTGCGTCTCCAGCACCACGAAGCTGGTGCCGGGGCATTGCGTGGCGAGGTGGTAGGCGGCGCCGACGCCGGAGATGCCGGCGCCTGCGATCAGGACGTCGAAATGCTCTGTGGTGACGGGCTCGGCGGCGCGGATCTGGGTCTGGACGTTCATCTTCCCTGGTCTTCTTGCTTGTTGGCTTGTTTGTTGAGCTGCAGAAGCAAAGCGCCGGAGCCATCGCCCCGGCGTGTACCGATATCGGAACTAGACTTCGCGGCGGCTGAGGAAAGCCAGCCGCTCGAACAGGTGCACGTCCTGCTCGTTCTTGAGCAGCGCGCCATGCAGCGGCGGGATCAGCTTGCGCGGATCGCGCTCCCTGAGCATCTCCGGCGTGATGTCCTCGTTGAGCAGCAGCTTGAGCCAGTCGAGCAGCTCCGAGGTCGAGGGCTTCTTCTTCAGGCCCGGCACCTCGCGGACCTCGAAGAAGATCCGTAGCGCCTCTTCCACCAGCCGCTTCTTGATGCCGGGGAAGTGCACGTCGACGATCTTGCCCATCGTCTCGCTGTCGGGGAACTTGATGTAGTGGAAGAAGCAGCGGCGCAGGAAGGCGTCCGGCAGTTCCTTCTCGTTGTTCGACGTGATCATCACGATCGGGCGCAGCTTCGCCTTGATGGTCTCGCCGGTCTCGTAGACGTGGAATTCCATGCGGTCGAGTTCGAGCAGCAGATCGTTGGGGAATTCGATGTCGGCCTTGTCGATCTCGTCGATCAGCAGCACCGGGCGCTTCTCGTTGGTGAAGGCCTCCCACAGCTTGCCGCGCTTGATGTAGTTCTTGATGTCGGACACGCGGGCGTCGCCGAGCTGGCTGTCGCGCAGCCGGGACACCGCATCGTATTCGTAGAGGCCCTGCTGCGCCTTGGTGGTCGACTTGATGTGCCAGGTCAAAAGTGGCGCGTCGATCGCCTTGGCGACTTCCTCGGCCAGCACGGTCTTGCCGGTGCCGGGCTCGCCCTTCACCAGCAGCGGGCGCTCG
The DNA here is from genome assembly GCF_029952935.1 of Bradyrhizobium sp. Mp19. NCBI lineage: Bacteria > Pseudomonadati > Pseudomonadota > Alphaproteobacteria > Hyphomicrobiales > Nitrobacteraceae > Bradyrhizobium > Bradyrhizobium sp. Mp19. Next base: position 27,751 of record NZ_JASAUT010000039.1, read on the forward strand.
AGCACGATGGCGGCATTGACGGCGACCTTGAGGTCATCGGTGGCGACGTAGTCCTTGGTACCCGTGAATTTCATTTATCTGTTTGCCTTGCTTCGTTCGTCGGCGGCCCGGGCCCCACACGAAACGACCGCTCTCGCAGCGGTCGCATGTTCTCTCCGATATCTTGTCCGGTACAATTCTAGTTGAAAAAGCCGGGCGGTCTAGCGCGGATTCCGCAGCGCAGCGGTACCGATGTGGGCTTCCGCATGGAATGTCATGCATCATCTTTCCGTTCTGCGGAATGATCGCCGGCGTGGCGCGACCTTGCCGCGATGGCGCGGGCGCCGCCACGGGCCGACGGCGGTGGAGGTAACCCGGTGAAAATGGATAGCTGATCTCGGGATGAAGCACGGCCGGGGGCCCTTGACGCCACCGGCCCAGCGGGCGATCTAGGTGGGTATGTTCCTGCAGTTTTTCACATCGCTGCGCGACGCCCAGGTCCCCGTGACGCTACGGGAATATCTGACCTTGATGGAAGCGCTTGACGCCGATCTCGCCGAGCAGACGGTCGAGAATTTCTACTATTTGTCGCGCGCCGCGCTGGTGAAGGACGAGCGCAATCTCGACAAGTTCGATCGCGTGTTCGGCACCGTGTTCAAGGGGCTCGAGAGCCTGCTCGACGCCATGGGCAAGGCGGAGATCCCCGAGGAGTGGCTGAAGAAGCTCGCCGAGAAATATCTCACCGAGGAAGAGAAGAAGCAGATCGAGGCCATGGGCTGGGACAAGCTCATGGAGACGCTGAAGAAGCGGCTCGAGGAACAGAAGGGCCGCCACCAGGGCGGCAGCAAGTGGATCGGCACCGCCGGCACCTCGCCGTTCGGCGCCCATGGCTACAATCCCGAGGGTGTGCGCATCGGGCAGGAGAAGAACCGCAACAACCGCGCCGTGAAGGTGTGGGACAAGCGCGAGTTCAAGGATCTCGACGGCAATGTCGAGCTCGGCATCCGCAACATCAAGGTCGCGCTGCGGCGGCTGCGCAAGTTCGCGCGCACCGGCGCGCCGGACGAGCTCGACCTCGACACCACGATCAAGGAGACCGCCAACCACGGCTATCTCGACGTGCACATGCGCCCCGAGCGGCGCAACGCGGTCAAGGTGCTGGTGTTCTTCGATATCGGCGGCTCGATGGATTCGCATATCGAGCAGGTCGAGGAACTGTTCTCGGCCGCCAAGAGCGAATTCAAGCACATGGAATATTTCTACTTCCACAACTGCCTCTATGAAGGCGTCTGGAAGCAGAACAAGCGGCGCTTCACCGATCGCACGCCGACCTGGGACGTGCTGCACAAGTACCCGCACGACTACAAGGTGGTGTTCGTAGGCGACGCCTCGATGTCGCCTTACGAGATCATGGTGCCCGGCGGCTCGGTCGAGCATGTCAACGAAGAGGCCGGCTCGGTCTGGCTCGATCGCATCATCCGCACCTATCCGCACGCGGTGTGGCTCAATCCGGTGGCGCAGAAGCACTGGGACTATTCGGAATCGACCACCATCATCCGCCGCCTGTTCTCAGAGCGCATGTATCCGATCACGATCGAAGGTCTGGAGAACGCGATGCGGGAGCTGGTGCGGTAGCCGATCCCGTCATTCCGGACGGTCCGCAGGACCGATCCGGAATCTCGAGCTGATGAAATTCGATCGAGGTTCCGGGTTCGATGCTGCCGCATCGCCCCGGAATGACGATCAAGAAAAGCCAGGGAGGAGCCCCATGCCCCAGAACATCCACCGCGGCATCAAGGTGATGATCGACGAGGCCAATGCCGAGATCGAGACCATCAGCGCGGCCGATGCGATCACGCTGATCGGCAAGAACGACGTCGTCATCGTCGACATCCGCGATCCCCGCGAGATTGAGCGCGACGGCAAGATCCCGGGCGCGTTCTCCTGCACCCGCGGCATGCTCGAGTTCTGGATCGATCCGAACAGCCCCTATGCCAAGCCGATCTTCCAGGAAGACAAGAAGTTCATCTTCCACTGCGCCGGCGGCCTACGCTCGGCACTCGCCGCCAAGACCGCGAAGGACATGGGCCTGAAGCCGGTCGCGCATATGGGCGGCGGCTTTGCCGCCTGGCGCGAGGCCGGCGGGCCGATCGAGGCGTGGGAGCCGAAGAAGAAGGGCTGAAGGTTCTCCGTCATTCCGGGGCGCGCGTAGCGCGAACCCGGAATCTCGCGCGACAACCTCTGGATTCCGGGTTCACGCTTCGCGTGCCCTCAGGTGCGCAATTGCGCACTGGGGAATGACAAGAAGGAATGATCATGACCGCCACCGACGATCCGCTCGTTTCGACCGAATGGGTGGCTGCGCATCTCGGCGATGCCAACGTCAAGGTGCTCGACGCGACCTTCAAGCTGCCCGGCGTGCTGCCGCTGCCGAAGGACGATTATCTCGCCGCGCATCTGCCGGGCGGTGTGTTCTTCGACGTCGATGCGGTGTCCGACCATTCCAATCCGCTGCCGCACATGTTTCCGAGCGCCGAGCAGTTCGGCCGCGACGTCGGCGGGCTCGGCATCAGCAGTGCCGACACCGTCGTGATCTACGATTCCGGCGGCTGGGTTGCGGCGCCGCGCGCCTGGTGGATGTTCCTGTCCTATGGCCATCGCAACGTGCGCATCCTCAACGGCGGCCTGAAGAAGTGGCGCGCCGAGGGCAGGGCGGTCGAGAGCGGCGAGGTGAAGCCGAAGCCTGCGACCTTCAAGGCGAGCTACGATCCGCAGCGCGTGCGCAGCATCGAGCAGATGATCGCCAATGTCGAAAGCCGTGCCGAGCAGGTGATCGATGCGCGCGCCGCCGATCGCTTCGAGGGCCGCGCCCCGGAGCCGCGGCCGGGCATCCGCGCCGGCCACATCCCAGGCGCCCGCAACGTGCCCTACAACCAGCTGTTCGATGCGGCGACCGGCGAGATGAAGCCGCTCGATGACCTGCGCAAGTCGTTCACGGGCGCCGGCGTGAAGCTCGATGCGCCGATCGTGACGAGCTGCGGCTCGGGCGTCTCGGCCGGCGTGCTGACGCTTGCGCTCTACCGGCTCGGCGTCACCGAGACCGCGCTCTATGACGGCTCGTGGTCGGAATGGGGGCAGGCGAGCGGCCCGCCGATCGCGACGGGGCCGGCCTGACAGAGTAATCCTTGCTTGCTAGCGTCGGGTGAGCGGCACCAGGGTCGGCTGGCCGAACGGATCGAGCTGCTGCTGAACGACCTGCCGAACCGGTTGCGCGCGGACAATCCGCCGCCGCTCCTTGCGATGTGCCGGCTTGCTGACCGCGTTGCGCTCCGGCTTCTTCGCCTCGATGGCCTTCGGCGCCACCGGCGCTTCGACAACAACTTCAGGTCCGCCCAGCGTCGCGATCTTGGTCGCGGCCGCGATCGCCTCGGGTGACGGAAGCGGCGCCGGCTCGGGCGCTGCCATCGCCGGTGCCGGCGGAGGAGGCGCGGGCTCGCTGGGGGCGGGCGGATCGGCGATGGCGGCGACCTTGGCCTCGGTGGCTGCCGGTGCGGCTTCGGCTGCAGCGGGCGTCGGCTCCGATGCCGGCGAGGGAGCTGCGGTCGGAGTCTGAGCCGCGGTGTCGGCGGATTGGGCTGGCGCCGGGGTCGTCGCGGCCTGGGCTTCCGGCTTCGGCGGGGCGGGCGGGACCGGATCATCCGCCGTCACGGCGGCGACCTTCTCCGGCTCGGCTGCAGGGGTGATCTCAGCGGGAGCAGCCGGTTCGGACGCGGCCGGCTCGGACGGGGCTGCCGGAGTATCGGTCGTCACCTTGTCGGCGGCGGGCGGTTCGACCCGCACCATGGCAAGCACTGGCGGGGTCTCGGGCTGCTGCGCGAATTGCGGCTCGGGCGGCGCCCGGCGGGCCGGAATGCTGGCGAACTCTTCATGCGCCGCGCGAAACAGCGCGGCTGCCCCTAACCCGAACACCAGAAGCGAGGTCGCCAGCACGATCGCGGCGAACAGAAAACGAAGGCCGGGGAGCATGGGCGCGGGTTCCCCCTTCTGCGGGAGGGTCTTCGATGTCGAGGGAACGCGGTGACCACACAAGAAAGCCGGCGTCGCGAGCGCGAATCAGGCCGATTCGAAGATATCGCAACGTCCCGGGACTGTTTGTTACAAAATGCGGGTGATTGATGACTTTGGCCACGTGGACAAACATTCCGGGCTCATGAGACATCTTTGCCGCAGCGTTGACGCGAAATCACAAAAGGCCCGGAATAGCCCGGGTTTCGCGGAATTGTCTTGAATGCGCCGCTATCTTCCTGCATTGGGCCGTTAACAGTCCGGTGTGGCTTGGGGACTATAACAGAGCAATGATGATCAACCGCATTCTGACGATTTGCGCTGCCGCGGCTCTCGGCGTGGCAGGAACCTCGCTTGCGCATGCGCAGCAGGGTTATCCGGCGCCCCAGGGCACCGCCTATTCGACGGCGCCGCAGCCCTACCCCCAGGGCAACATGCCGGATTTCGACGCGCTCAATGACGACGACGGGCAGGATTCGGCTGCGCTGCCGCCGCCCGGTCCGGTGCTGTCGCCGAACGACCCGCGCTATGGCCGCCCGATGAATGCTCCTCCGGTCTATTCCGACCGTGGTGCGCCGACTGGCCCGGTGATGTCGCCCGATGATCCCCGCTATGGCCGGCCGATGGGGCCGCCGCCGGTGATCTACGGCGATCGTCCGGGTGCGCAACAAGCCAATCGCGACAATGGCGTTCCGGCCGCCGGCGTTTCCTATGGCGACGACCGCGGTGGCATGCGTCCGCCCGAGGGCGTTACCGGAGCCGTGCCGCAGCAGCAGGCGCCGGTCGATGCCAATGGCAAGCCGGTACAGATCGCGGCGCTGCCGCCGGACGAGCAGCCCGAAGACGCCCCGGCGCAACTGCCGCCGAATCTGCGTCGCCAGGAAGTGTCGTTCGCGACCAAGGAGCCGGCAGGCACGATCGTTGTCGATACGTCGAACACCTACCTCTATTACATCCTGGGCAATGGCCGGGCGGTTCGTTACGGCGTCCGTGTCGGCCGCGACGGCTTCACCTGGACCGGCGTGCAGAAGATCACCCGCAAGGCCGAGTGGCCGGATTGGCATCCGCCGACCGAGATGATCGAGCGTCAGCCCTATCTGCCGCGCTTCATGGCCGGCGGACCCGGCAACCCACTCGGCGCCCGCGCGATGTATCTCGGCTCGACCGTGTACCGTATTCACGGCACCAACCAGCCGTCGACCATCGGCAAGTTCGTCTCGTCGGGCTGCATCGGCATGCTGAACGAAGACGTCTCCGACCTGTTCGAACGCGCCAAGGTCGGCACCCGCGTGGTTGTGCTGCCCGGTGGTCCGCCGCCGGGAACGGCGACGGCTTCTGCCGCGCCCGCGAACCCGATGGCTCCCTCTGCGGCTCAGGCGGCCGCGCCGCTGCCCGGCACGCAGCCGACCACGGTGCAGCCGCTGCCCGCACCGGTGACGGTGCGCTAGGCCAACCGGCAAGTTCATCATTGAAAAAGGCGCGCGAACAGCGCGCCTTTTTTGTTGCAACAAGCCGCGCATCTCGACGTTGCCGGCCGGGAGGCAATGCGATGCGGGACGTCTGCGAGACCTATCCGCCGCTGAATACGCCGAAGCCTGTCGCCGATGACGTATGGATGATCGATGGTCCGATCATCCGGTTCGGCCCGCGCTGGTTCAAAATGCCGTTTCCAACGCGCGCGACGATCGTTCGTCTGCCGGGTGGGCGGCTGTTCATTCACTCGCCGACACCATTGCTGGCCGAGCTCAAGGCCGCAATCGTTGAGCTGGGCGTACCGCGCTGGATCATCGGTCCGAATCGTCTGCACTATTGGTGGATTCCGGAATGGCATGCTGCCTATCCGGACGCGCGCATCTTCCTTGCGCCCGGGATCAAGCAACAGGCGGGCAGTCGGCTGACCTTCGAAGGCGAGCCACTGGAACGATCATCCGGCTATCCCTGGGATGAGTGGGATCGCGACGCTGCCGGTGGCAGGCAGCTACATGACGGAGGTCGTGTTCTTCCATCTGCCGTCGCGGACATTGCTGCTGACCGACCTGATCGAGAATTTTGAGGCCGGGCGAGTCCGCTCGCCGTTGATGCGGTTCCTGACCTGGCTCGGCGGCGTGCGCGATCCTGACGGCAGCACGCCGCGCGACATGCGATTGACCTTCTCGCGGGACCGCGCTGCGCTGAAGGCCATCGTCGCCCGCATGATCGAATGGAATCCGGAGCGGATCATCCTCGCCCACGGGCGCTGGTACGACCGGAACGGTCGCGCCGAGCTCGAACGCGCGTTCCGCTGGCTCGGCGAGTGACGATCAGGCCAGGGGCCGCGGCGGCTCGCTGCCCTTGCTGAAGGCGTCGATGCACTCGACCATCTGCTGATAGTGCGCCTGCAGGCTCTCGCGCGTCGCATAGCCGAGATGCGGTGTGATCACGACATTGTCGAGCTTGCGCAGCGGATGATCCGACGGCAGCGGCTCGACGGAGAACACGTCGATGCCGGCGCCGGCGATCGTCTTGTCGCGCAGCGCCGCGAACAGGGCGTCCTCATCGACGATCGGCCCGCGTGCGGTGTTGACGAGATAGGCCGACGGCTTCATGCGGGCGAGATCGGCGGCGCCGACCAGTCCGCGCGAGCGCGGGCTCAGCACGACATGGATGGTGATGATGTCTGATGTCGCGAACAGCTCGTCCTTGCTGGCATAGCCGACGCCGGCCTCATTGCACTTCTCCGGCGTCAGATTGGGGCTCCAGGCGATGACGTTCATGCCGAACACCTTGGCCATGCCGGCGACTTTGCTGCCGAGCTTGCCGAGGCCGATGATGCCGAGCGTCTTGCCCTCGATCTCGGTACCGGCAAAGGTCTGCCACGCCTCGCCGGCGTGCATGCGCGCGTTCTCGCGGCCGATGCCGCGCGTCAGTTCCAGGATCAGGCCCATGGTCAGGGGCGCGGTGGGATCGCGGCTATATTGGGTGCCGTACAACACCACCTTGCGCTCCTTCGCGGCCTCCATGTCGATCGCCGCGTTGCGCATGCCCGACGTGATCAGGAGCTGCAGCCTGGGCAGCGCGTCGAGCAGGCTCTTCGGGAACGGGGTGCGCTCGCGCATCGCGCAGATGATCTCGAAATCCTTCAGCTTCGTCGCCGCTTCCGCCTCGCTCGCGAACGGCTTGTCGAACACGGTGACGTCGACCCGGTCCTTGACCTTTGGCCAGTCGGCCACCGAAAGCGCGATGTCAAAATAGTCGTCGAGGATTGCACAGCGGAGCCGCGTCATCGGGGAAGGTCCATTCAGGGTGAGGGCGACGGCGGGAGATCAACCGTCGGGATACCCGTTATGGTCGCGCGCAATCGGCAGGCGCGCAAGCGGCCGCGGTTTCAAAAAGCGGCGATTGTCACACGCGCGGAGACGGCTTCTGCGTCTTCGTGGAGCGGATATCGGCGAGCATCGCGCGGACCGCCGGCGACAGCGCCATCTGCTTGGCGCGGCAAGCCGGACCCGGGCCGCGCATATAGTGCAGTTCCGGTCGGTAGGGATTGAAAGCCTTGGCGACGAAGGCCCGCCAAAAGGCGCGGAATTCGGCGAACAGCGTCGCCTCGCCTTTGGTCGTCGGGCGCGGAAGGGGTGCTGAAATGATGGTAGCCATGACGTGGCCTCAACTGTTTTGGCCGCGGTTCTGCCGCGAAAATCGCCGTTTTTCGACGTTGAGAACGAGTTTTGGCCTGATTTATTAAAAGATGGTTTCAATTGTCGTGATTCGGCGCACACATGGCGTCGACCCCGTAATCATCCGTGGTGAAGCCGCGAAACGTGGTGAACGGACGGAAAACAGAGGCCCCGCGGTTGCGCTTTCGGGGGCCGGCCGTTACATCGGCGGCAGCAAAATTTCCACAAATCGGATCAATTCCAGGGACAGCGGATGGCTCGCCAGTTCATCTATTTCATGCAGGGTCTGACCAAGGCGTACCCGACCCGCAAGGTGCTCGATAACATCCATCTGAGCTTCTACCCGGACGCCAAGATCGGCGTGCTCGGCGTCAACGGCTCGGGCAAGTCGACCCTGCTCAAGATCATGGCCGGCCTCGACAAGGAGTATAACGGCGAGGCCTGGGTCGCCGAGGGCGCCCGCGTCGGCTATCTCGAGCAGGAGCCGCACCTCGATCCGGCACTCAACGTTCGTGAGAACGTCATGCTCGGCGTCGCCAAGCAGAAGGCGATCCTCGACCGCTACAACGAGCTTGCGGTCAACTATTCGGACGAGACCGCCGACGAGATGACCAAGCTGCAGGACGAGATCGAGGCCCAGGGCCTGTGGGATCTCGACAGCAAGGTCGACCAGGCGATGGACGCGCTGCGCTGCCCGCCCGACGATGCCGATGTCACCAAGCTGTCCGGCGGTGAACGCCGCCGCGTCGCGCTGTGCCGCCTGCTGCTCGACCAGCCGGAATTGCTGCTGCTGGACGAGCCGACCAACCATCTCGACGCCGAGTCGGTGTCGTGGCTGGAAGGCCATCTGCGCAACTATCCCGGCGCGATCCTGATCGTCACCCACGACCGCTACTTCCTCGACAACGTCACGGGCTGGATCCTCGAGCTCGACCGCGGCCGCGGCATCCCCTACGAGGGCAATTACTCGTCCTGGCTGGTGCAGAAGCAGAAGCGGCTCGAGCAGGAAGGCCGCGAGGACGCCGCGCATCAGAAGACGCTGGCCCGCGAGCAGGAATGGGTGGCGTCCTCGCCGAAGGCGCGCCAAGCCAAGTCGAAGGCCCGCTACCAGCGCTATGAGGATCTGCTCAAGAAGGCGAGCGAGAAGCAGACCCAGACCGCGCAGATCATCATTCCGGTCGCCGAGCGCCTCGGCGCCAACGTCGTCGACTTCGAAGGCCTCAGCAAGGGATTTGGCGATCGCCTGCTGATCGACGATCTCACTTTCAAGCTGCCGCCCGGTGGCATCGTCGGCGTGATCGGTGCCAACGGCGCCGGCAAGACCACGCTGTTCAAGATGATCACCGAGCAGGAGACGCCGGACAAGGGCACCATCACGGTCGGCGAGACCGTGCATCTCGGCTATGTCGACCAGTCGCGCGACGCGCTTGAGGGCAACAAGACCGTGTGGGAGGAGATCTCCGGCGGCAACGAGCTGATCCTGCTCGGCAAGAAGGAAGTCAATTCGCGCGGCTACTGCTCGGCGTTCAACTTCAAGGGCGCCGACCAGCAGAAGAAGGTCGGCGCGCTGTCGGGCGGTGAGCGCAACCGCGTGCATCTCGCCAAGATGCTGAAGTCGGGCGCCAACGTGCTGCTGCTCGACGAACCGACGAACGACCTCGACGTCGACACGCTGCGCGCGCTGGAAGAGGCGCTGGAGGATTTCGCCGGTTGCGCCGTCATCATCAGCCATGACCGCTGGTTCCTCGACCGCATCGCGACCCATATCCTGGCCTTCGAGGGCGACAGCCATGTCGAATGGTTCGAGGGCAACTTCCAGGATTACGAAAAGGACAAGATGCGCCGGCTCGGCCAGGACAGCATCATTCCGCATCGCGTGAAGTACAAGAAGCTGACGCGCTGATCGGCTCAAACGGTCGAGCGCGGCCATCGCGCCGCGTTCGACCGTTGCTCGTTGGCAGGATCGTGACGGCATCGCGGCGCAATCTGCGGCCAGTTGTCGCTTTTCAAGCGCGCGGGATTGCGTAGATAGAGCGCTCCCGCAAATCAAATTCTGCGAGCACTCCACCATGTCCGCACTTTCCGAGGCGCGCGCCCCCGCAAAGGGCCGGTCGCTGCGTCCCGTTCCCATGCTGATCTTCGGATCGCGCTGGCTGCAATTGCCGCTCTATGTCGGCCTGATCATCGCCCAGGGCGTCTATGTCGTGCTGTTCCTGAAGGAATTGTGGCACCTGTTCGCCCATGCCTTCGATTTCAGCGAACAGCAGATCATGCTGGCCGTCCTCGGCCTGATCGACGTCGTCATGATCTCGAACCTGCTCGTGATGGTGATCGTCGGCGGCTACGAGACCTTCGTCTCGCGCCTCAATCTGAAGGGCCACCCGGACGAGCCGGAATGGCTCAGCCACGTCAATGCCAGCGTGCTGAAGATCAAGCTGGCGATGGCGATCATCGGCATTTCCTCGATCCATTTGCTGCGCACCTTCATCGAGGCCGGCGCGCTGTCGTCAGGCAAGGGCAATTACACCGAGACCGGCGTGATGTGGCAGACCATCATCCACTGCGTCTTCATCCTGTCGGCGATCGGCATCGCGATCGTCGACAAGCTGTCGAACGATTCGATCGAGGGCGCCAAGCAGCAGGTTGGGCATTAGGGATGAACGGCGGCGCGGCGTCACCGCGCCGCGCGTGAGCCGAACAGTGCCGGCGCGGATCTGCCGAGCCATTCGGGGATCTGCGCCGCGCCGCGCGGAAATCCACACGCCATCGCGAGGACGAACGCGGTCTGCCAGACGCCGAACAGCACCAGCCAGCCCAGCAAGGTCGGCAGCCTGACGATCGCGCCGTAAACCGTTCCGGCTGCGATGGCCGCGATCCAGGTCACGACGACGCTGTCGATCCGCCTGAACGCGGGGTTGGTCAGGAGCACGCCGAGAATGGTGATGGCTCCGCCGACAGCGCCGCCGATGCCGCCGATCAAAAATCCCATGTAGGGATTGTTGCCGAGCGTCTCGGTGATCTGGGCCGGGTTCGCGGCATTGCCCTCGATCGGCACGGTTCTCGCATACTGGCCGAGCGCCTGAAGCGTCACGGCGCTGGCATCGTAGGCCGCGATCCACGCCGCCGTCGTGATCGCGACCACCAGCGCCAGCTGAAACCGGTCCCTGGCGCCAAACATCACATTGCAGGTCGCGATCGCCGCGCCGAATATCACGCCGGGCAGGATCGTGATCCCGCCGGCGTCGGAGACGACGAACGAATATTGCAGGACGTTGAGCGCATAGGTCGCGACCAGGCTGCACAGGATGGCCGACGCAAGCGACAGCACGGCGAAGGGCAAAATCGATCGGTCGCGCGACTGCTCGCTTTTGGCTTCCAGCATGCGATCGACGGCGGCCCGTGTCTCGGCGGCCGCGCTGCCCTGAGGTTCGAGGATCGTGACCGCCTTGAGATAGGTCGGAACCTGGTCGAGCGGGGTCGGCGCCATCATCACCGGCAGCACGCGATTGCTGGGGTTCGGCCATTTGTTCCGGGCAAAGGCGAGCTCGCTCAGCGTGTAGCGTCCCCTGGTCACCGATTCCGGACTGATCAGGAACACCATAAAATCGCTGCTTTCGATGGCTTTTTCGACGCGCGCATCGAAGCTGTCGCCCGGCGGAAGATCGTCGTGCGAAAAGAAAACGTCATGGTCGCAATTGCGCAGGGACTGGGCGATGCTGTCAGCCTGCGATTCCAGTTCGGAGGGAAATGACAGAAATATGCGCATGGCAAAACTTACCACCCAGAATTGAATTCTGACAATTGCCGAATCCGCGTTGCAATGACCGTTTCCGCAGGGTGAGATCGATCATGAAATGGCCAACCACCATTGTCGCATTCGCGCTGCTGCTTTGTGCGCCGGTGCAGCGGCCCGCATACGCCGCCGATGCTGCGTTCACCCAGTTCATCGCCTCGCTGTGGCCGGAGGCCAAGGCCGCCGGCGTGTCGCGCGAGACCTTCGATCGCGAGACGCGCTCGCTCGAGCCCGACTACAAGCTGCCCGACCTGATCCTGCCCGGACGTCCCAAGACCGGCGCGCCGGCGCAGGCCGAGTTCGTGCAGGTGCCGGCCGATTACATCAAGGAAGCCTCGATCGCGCGGCTCGCGGCGGAGGGGCAGCGGCTGTTGCAGAAGTATCGGCCGTCGCTCGATGCGATCGAGAAGCGGTTCGGCGTCCCGGCCACCGTCGTGCTGGCGATCTGGGGCCGCGAGACCGATTACGGGCGCTATTCGTTGCCCTACGACACGCTGCGCGTGGTGGCGACGCAGGCCTATGTCGGCCGCCGCAAGGATCAGTACCGCACCGAGTTCATCCTCGCGCTGAAGATCCTCGGCGAGGGCGCGGTGACGCGCAAGGAGATGCGCTCCTCCTGGGCCGGTGCGACCGGCTACACCCAGTTCCTGCCGTCTGAATATTACAAGCACGGCGTCGATTTCGACGGCGACGGCCGCGTCGATATCTGGCACTCGGTGCCGGACGCGCTCGCCTCCGCAGCGCAGCAGCTGGTCAACAAGGGCTGGCAGCCCGGCGTGCGCTGGGCCTATGAGGTGCAGGCGCCGGCCAATGCCGACTGCACGATGGGCGTGCCTGAAGTGACGAAGCCGATCAGCCAGTGGCTGCGCGCTGGCTTCGTGCCGGTGCGCGGGCAGAAGCTCAGCACCGCCGAGCAGGCGCAATCGGCGTCGCTGCTGCAGCCGGAAGGCAGCTACGGTCCTGCCTTCCTGACCACGCCGAACTACTTCGTGATCAAGGAATACAATTTCTCCGACCTCTACGTGCTGTTCGTCGGCCATCTCGCCGACCGCATGACGAGCCCGCAGCCTTTCGCGACGCCATGGTCGGCATCGAAGCAGCTGCGCTCCGCCGATGTCGAGGCGATGCAGCAGCAGCTGACGAAGATCGGTCTCTACAAGGACAAGCTCGACGGCAAGGCCGGGATGCAGACCCGCGCGGCGCTCGGCGCCTATCAGAAGCAGGCCGGGCTGAAGGTCGATTGCTGGCCGAGCGAGGCGGTGCTGCGCGCGATGAACGGGCAGCGCTGACCGGGCTGGCTCGCAGGACCGCCTGGTGGCGCAAAGCAAAAACCCGGCCGCGAGGCCGGGTTTTCGAGTGTGATGCTGAAAGCGTGTCGGTCGATCAGTCGCAAACCTGGATGCGACGGAAGCGCCAGCCGTAGCCGTCCCAGAAGCGCTCGCGAACCATGCGGCACGGGGCCTCTTCGACGTAAACCGGCGCCGGTGCGACATAGACCGGGGCGGGGCGAGCGCCTGCGATCGCGCCGCCCAGCAGGGCGCCGCCGATCAGGCCGCCGGCAACGCCGGCCGCGACGGCGCCGCCGTCACCAGCCTTGGCAGCCGGAGCAACGGCCAGCGAACCGGCAATCGTGGTAACGGCGACAAGGGCAGCTAAAGTCTTCTTCATGTCTTTGGCTCTCCTGGAAGGTGGTGGCGTCGTGGTCCGGCGCCGGGTTGAGGTGACTCGCACGCTGATCTCGAACTGCTGTCTTGCTAAACAGCGCAGAACAGTCAACCGAAAGTAAACGTCCGCAGGCTGATCGCGCAGAAAAGCGGTTTTTTCTGGCCATCTACAGCAGATGTCCCGGAGAAACAGTCGGTTTTCCGGGACAACTGGTTCGATTTAATCGAGATGAACGGCGATCAATCGCAAACGCGGACGCTGCGAACGCGCCAGGTGTAGCCATCCCAGAACCGCTGGCGCTGCCAGAAGCAGTCGGGGCCGTAGCCGGGTTCGGCGACATAGGCCGGGCCGGGCGCATAGTAGCCGTATCCGGGACCGTAATAGCGGTTCTGCGAAGCGATCGCGCCACCGACGATGGCGCCACCGATCAATCCCGCAGCGACGCCGGCGGCGACACCGCGTTGTGCCTGGGCGGGGGCGGGCACCGCCACAGTCGAAGCCGCCACAGCGGCAACGGCGCAAAGCGCCAGCAATGTCTTCTTCATGGCCTGACCTTTCTCACGGCAGCAGGGACAGCGTGCATTGGCGATCCGTCTCGCCGGAGGGTTCCATACTCAGCTTGAATGTTCAATGAACGACGCTGCCGTATTCGCGACCAAATGCTTGCAGCTTTTGGAATATCTTGCAACGCACAAGCCCGATAGCGCCCAGCGAGGCGCGTGCTCATGGCGGTCGGCGGCGAAGGAATCGCTTATTGGCCCGTAGCCACCCCGCGGGTTCGAACTCCGACCGATTTAGACTCATTCCAATATGAATCCCGCATCAGTTTGGAATTGCTACAAAAACCGCTTTTTCCTTTTGCATCGTGCGGGAGCCGACAATATCCATACTGGGAAGCATCACCGTTGGACCCCGCCTTGCTCCGATGATTGTCTGTTCCTGTAACGTCCTCAGCGACCACGACGTCCGCAATGCCGTCAACGGCGGTGGGTCCGTGACACGAAACGCCAAGCAGGTGTACGGCTGCCTCGGCTGCAGTGCCGAATGCGGCCGCTGCGCGCGTACCATCAAGGCGATCATCGACGAGGCGCTCGGTCCCTGCGCCAAGGCCTGCTGTTCCGGCTGCCCCCACAGCGGCCATCCGCACGCCGCCAACGAGGACGCCGAGCCGGCCGAATTCGCGCTCGCGGCCTGCTGATTTCACCAAATCCCCTCGAATCCGGTTATCCAGGCGCCGCTTCTGCGAAGGGTTGCTCTTGCCGGTAATCTGATTTAGAAACATTCTAAATTCAGTGTCGGCCAAGGTTGGCCGCGACAGGTGGAGTGGATCATGCAAGGCGACCCGAAGGTCATCGATTATCTGAACAAGGGGCTGCGCAGCGAACTGACCGCCATCAATCAGTACTGGCTGCACTACCGGATGCTCAACAATTGGGGCCTCCTGGAGATGGCCAAGGTCTGGCGCAAGGAGTCCATCGAGGAGATGGAGCACGCCGACAAATTCGTCGATCGCATCCTCTTCCTCGACGGCTTCCCGAACCTGCAGGTGCTCGATCCCCTTAAGATCGGCCAGGACGTCAAGGAGATCATCGAGTGTGACCTCGCCGCCGAGATCGGCGCCCGCACGCTCTACCAGGAGGCGGCGACCTACTGCCATGGCGTCAAGGACTATGTCAGCCGTGACCTGTTCGAGCAGCTGATGAAGGATGAGGAAGACCACATCGACTTCCTCGAGACCCAGCTCGACCTGATCAAGCGCATCGGCCTTGAGCTCTACACCCAGAAGCACGTCGGTCATCTGAAGGGCGAGGATTCCTAACCGGCTGTCCGCCGGCGCGCCGAGCGTCGGCCAAAATACGAGAGGCCGTCCTTGCGGGCGGCCTCTTTTGTTTTCGCGAACGGGATAGAGCTATTCGTCAGTAGCACCGCGTGATGTTGACGGTGCGGTCGCCGCCGCGTCCGGGCACGGTGACGCTCTCGGTGGGGCAGCTCGACACATAGGGGCGATCCGACGGCACCACGGCCGGCGGATAGCGATGCGCCCAATCCCACGGCACGTCCTGGGTGTAGGTGTAGCGGACGTCGTTGGAGACCGGCGGCGGGACCTCGGCGGCGAAGGGAACGCTCGCCGCACCATCATAATATCCGCCCGCATCCGGCAACACGATGCCGGGCACCCGCACATGATGGCGGAAGGCCGGATGGTGCGAGGAGAACGTGCCGCGCGCCGCGGATCCGGATCTCGCATAGGTTTCGGTCGGAGAAGCAAGCAGCAGCGCTGCAACGCCAAGGGAAGCCATCAGGGACGCCATCAGCACCCCATATGTTCGATACGCCATTCTTCGAAGAGCCATGGCACGCACCAACTCGCGGTTACGGAGCATTTCTGCAGACGCTAGGCCGCGCCTCATGGCGCCCGCAAACTCATCCTTAATTATTGGTTAAAAAGTAAGGTTAACAGAGAGTAACTATTTCAAATTGACGCGATCTCGCGCGCGGAGCTTCCCCGCGCAGACGGCGGGCGCCGTTCAGACAGCATCCGCCGGAACGAAGCAGCTGATGATGATGCTGCCGCGGTGGTGCACGTACCACACCACGGCCTCGCCGACCGGGTTGCCGCGATCGCGGATTACGGCGCGCTCCGGCACCATCATCCACTCGCCCTCGATCGGCACCCAATAGGCGCCGCCACGAACGTCGTAGCTGGTGCGATGGCCGTCGGAGATGTCGCAGCACGGCACGCCATTCGGCGCGATCACGCTCTTGAACCAGGCGCGGATATCGGGCGGCACGTTGTCATATTGGCCGTTGTCGAACGCCAGTGCAGCACCCGCCATCATGGCGAGCCACGCAAGCACCGCGACATGCGCGAGCCTTCGCATTGCCTTCCTCCGGCGAAAATTTCTACGTGACCCGCGCGTAGCGTCGCGCGAATCCGGTGTTTGCGCGATTAGGCACGAACCGCGCGCGGGATGCATGCTCAAAGAATCAGCGAAACCGCGCGTCTCGCTTGATGCAGTGCGGGATGGTTGCGCTCAGGATGGCTTCTTCGTGCGCGCGTTGTTCGCGGCTTTTACCGCGATATTGTCCCGCGCCATTTTGAGCGCGCTGCGCAGCGTGACCTGATCCGCCTTCGCGAGGCGGACATTCGTGCTGCCGCTCTTGCCCCAGCCGCCCGGCACCGGCCGGAAAATCTCCGGCTCGACCTCGACCACCATCGCCTGCTGCTCTGGTGTCAGCTTCACCATGCCCCAATCCTGGTCGGGATAGCCGAGCGTCGCGAAGATGCGCTTGCCGACGCGGAAGTCGGCGGTGCCGTGATGCGCGCCTTCAACGACCTCGGGCAGGCTCAGCGCAATGCGGCGGAAGCGATCAGCGGACATCGCCCTGACCTCGATGGCTACATCGTCGGCGCCGTCTGCAACACTTCCTGCAATTGCCTGGCATAGAACTTCGCATCGCCGGTGGTGAGATGGCCGCGTGTCTCGCTGCTTGCCGGGATCAGATCAATCTTGCCGTTCCTGACCCGCTTCACGGCAGCTTCGGTGACGCCGGTCTCCGGCGGATTGCGTTCATCGTCGGCGGCATTGATGGCAAGCAGGGTTGCCTCGATCTTCTCCAGTCCGGCGGAGGGATCGTAGTCGTGCGAGGCCTCCCATTGATAGATGTAGTCATTGGCATCCGCGGTGACCGGCAACGCCAGCTGGTCGTCGACCATCTTGTCGGCCTGCGCTGCGGTCGGCGCCAGCGCCTGGTAATTGAGCGTGCCACCGGCGCTGGCGAAGCGATAGGCGGCGATGGCGTATTTCATCATCCGCGGCTGGCTGGCGTAGTTGCCGCCGTTGTAGTCGGGATCGTTGCGGATCGTTTCCAGCATCGTCCGCCGCAGCATCCAGTTGCGTGCCGCCATCGCGGTCGGCTGCGAGGCCATCGGCACCAGCACGTCCATCATCCGCGGATAGCGCACGCCCCAGATCCAGGTGTGCATGCCGCCCATCGAGTTGCCGATCACGAGCCGCAGATGCTTGATGCCGAGCCCCTCGGTGACGAGCCTATACTGCGCGTCGACCATGTCGTTGTAGTCGTATTTCGGAAAGCTCGTCCGCATCGCGTCCGACGGCTTCGACGATTTGCCGTGCCCGATGCCGTCGGGGATGATGATGTAGTATTTCGCCGCGTCGAGCGGCTGGCCGGGGCCGAACAACTGGCCGGCAAAGCTCGGCGTCAGCATGCTGGCGGCCGAGCCGCCGGAGCCGTGCAGCACCAGCACCGGCTGTCCGGTCGGCGCGCCGACCGTGGTGTAGTGCAGCCGCAGTTCCGGCATCACCTCGCCGCTGTGAAACTTGAAGTCCTTCGCGGTCCACTCGCCATCCTGCGGTGTGGGGTAATCTGCAGCCATGGCCGGTACCGACATCGAGACGAGAGCGGCCGCAAGCGCCGCGCATAAACGGATCATGGTGCTTCTCCCCACGCACGGCGCATTTGTCCAGCCGCGTCGGTGCAAGCCTAGCATGACGGAAAGCGTCGTCCACGCGCCTGACGCAGAAGTGTCCGGTTAACTCGCCTTCAGCACGTTGAGTGCGTACCAGCCCCAATAGACGCGGTGACGCTGGATCAGGCCGTGCTCGATCTCCATGACCTCGACGAGATCCATCTGGTCGCCGTCCGGAGACTGCCGCGGATATTCCCAGGTAAGGACGCGGTCGTCGCTGAAGAAGCCCTGCTTGAAGCGCCGCCGTTGCGGCGGGTTGGTGCGGAACACGCGCGTGATGAACTCGCGTAGCGCGTCGCGGCCGCGGACGAACCCGTCTTTGGTCTGCATCAAATGCTGCACCAGCGGGCTCTCGATCGAGGCGTCGGCTGCGTAGAGCGCGAGCGCCGCCTCGAGGTCCTTGTTGCCGAGCGCTTCATCCCAGAGCCTGTAGATGCGTTCCGCGTCGTTGCTGCCAGCTGTCATGATTGTTCCCTTGTGTTTGGTCGACTGTTGCCCATTTGAGCGGAAGAGGCCGCCGCGACGTTTCAGGAAAATCTGAAATGAGCTGCGCGGCACGGCGAATGCGGGTAGGACGTTTCGGCGCGATCCGGAGGACGATGCGGTGGGATCATCCCAAGCCCTGCAGACAGGATTTTCGCGGATCGCCGAGGCCTTGGGCGATCCGGTCCGCGAGGCGATGGTCAGTGCGCTGGCCGACGGCAAGGCGTTGCCGGCGGGCGAGCTTGCTGCGGTCGCCGGCATTTCGCCGCAAGGCGCCAGCGCGCATTTGCAGAAGCTGGTCGACGCCCGCGTGCTGTCGGTGTGGGCACAGGGCAGGTTCAGATATTACCGGATCAGGGACGACGACGTCGCGGCGCTGATCGAGAACCTCGTCGATCTTGCGGCCAAGGCCACCGTGGGGCGGCGCCGTGCGATGCCGGCCGAGCAGCTCAGGCAATCGCGCACCTGCTACCACCACCTTGCGGGTCAGCTCGGCGTGCTGCTGTCGAATGCGCTGATCCGCCGCCGCCTCGTCTTGATCGACGGCCGCGATGGTCGCGTGACCGAGCAGGGGTTGGCCTGGTGCCGGGCCGAGGCGATCGATTTCGATCCGGCGCGGCAGCCGCATCTGCGGCTCTGCAATGACTGGACCGAGCGCGTGCCGCATCTCGCCGGTCCGTTTGCCAATGCCGTGCTGGCACGGCTGGTCGAGATGCGCGGCGTTGCGCCGCATCGGATTCCGCGCGCATTGCGGATCACCGATCGGGGGCGGGCGTTCTTCGACCGGCTTGGCGTCCAGGTTCCGTTCTGAAGGCGACGAGGTGGACTAGCGGCCGTCCTCGACTTCGGTCTCCGGGCGGTCGTTACCGGAGGCGGTTTCGGTCAGCCATTTGCCGTCCGATGTCTCGTACTGGATCGCCTCGGTGCGGCCGGGGACGCGCTGCTCGTTGGCGGCGCGTCGGGCAGCGGCAAGGGCCGCGGCGTGGGTAGGAAATGGTTCCGAGAACACCCCGTTGACGGTATAGGCCCAGCCGCCGTCGTGCTGGACGACCTTGTAGATCACGTGGCTCATCCGGAACCTCGCTCCACCGTGGACGATGAGACTGCCAGAATAGACCACGATGTCGTAATTTGCAGCAGCCGATCGTCTTTGAGGGAGCCGCCCCGTTGCCGCGGGCGAGGGAGACCGACATGTGCCGCAATATCAAGACGCTGTTCAACTTCGAGCCGCCCGCCACCGAAGACGAGATCCACGCCTCGGCGCTGCAGTTCGTGCGCAAACTGTCCGGCTTCAACAAGCCGTCGCAGTCCAATGAGGCCGCCTTCAACCTGGCCGTGGCCGAGGTCTCGACCGCCGCGCGCAAGCTCCTGATCTCGTTGCAGACCACGGCACCCGCGCGCGATCGCGAGGTGGAGGCGGAGAAGGCGAGGGAGCGTTCGCGCCTGCGGTTTGGCTGAGGGCGGGGCGTACCGTGATGCAGATCACGGTACCGCTCTGCGCGTCCGGGCATCGGTGCCGTTCACCCGATCCCGGAGCGACGCCATGAAGCCTGCCCTGCTCACGTCCTGTTCGATTGCGTTCGCCGTGCTCTGGACCTGCGGCATGCTGTGGTCGAGCGGGACGATCGACCTTGCCAATGTCATCATCCTGTCGGCCTGCGGGGCGTTCGCGGGCGTTGCCTGGTATTACGCGATGCGCTGGGTCTTCCAGCTCATGCACCTCGCTCGGCCCTCCGATCCTCCGGCCAATCCGGGCGCGGAGCAGTAGGCATCGGGCGCGACACGGACAGAGCTGGCTGTGTCGCCGCGCGAGGACAGGAAGGATTACTTCTTGTCCTTCTTGCGGTGCTTCTTCTTTTTCTTGTGATCGTCGTCCTCGTCGTCATCTTCCGCAAAGTCGATGGCGTCGACGTCAAGCGCGATCGCCTCCGCTGCCGCGCGCTCGGCGGCATCGCGCTCGGCGAACTCGGCGGCTTCACGCTCCCTGGTGCGCTTGTAGTCTTCCCAGGCGTCGAAGATCATGTGCAGCCACGGCATCACCTGTTCGATCGACGGCAATTGTCCGGGCGGGCCGGCTTCACCGCGCGGGCCGGCCGGTCCCTGCGGTCCCTGTGGGCCAGCCTCGCCGCGCGGACCCTGCACGCCCGCCTTGCCTTGCGCTCCCGGCTTGCCCTGGGGCCCCGCCTTCCCAACCAGTCCGGGCTTGCCCTGCGGACCCGGCTTGCCGCGCGCACCTTCCGGCCCCGGCCGCCCCGGATGTCCTTGCGGACCGGGCCGACCCGGCTCGCCCTGACGGCCCTGCGGTCCCTGCGCCCCTCGTGACCCCTGGCGGGAGATTGTCTCGTCAGCCACTGATATGCTCCGTCGCGATTTCAAGCCGCTTGTAACAGAGGTTGGATGACGGCTTCAATTCTGCCCGGCGCGGCTGATGCAAGCGATCAACAGTCATAATTCGATGCGAAGATTGTGACGGGAGGACGCGTTGCGGATTCTGAACGACAGGCGCGGGGCAGTTGCAGGTGACGCAACAGGGGCGCCGACGTTCGACATCGTGGTGACGCGGCACGATCTGCGCGACGAAGCGGCGTTTCGCAACACCGGCGTCCTCGATCTGTATGCCGAGCTGTTTCCTCCGAACGAGCGCGACGCCCCCGACGACATTGTGCGCTGGGTGCTGTCAGACGATGTCGGCGAGCGACGAGAGTTCAGCGTCGGCGGTCGGAAGCTGTCATATTGCCTCGACTCGCGCTGCTTCATCCTGCGCGCGGAAGGGCGCGCGATCGGCCTCGGCTTCTTCACCTACGATCACGCAAGCGAGCTGATCTACTGCAACTATGTCGGCGTCGCGAAGACGTGGCGCGGCGGCGGCCTGGCGGGCCGGTTCTATCGCGAGATGATCGAGATGCTCGACGCCCTGTTTCCGCGCAATATCGGCGTGGTGCTCGAGGTCGAGCCGTATGATCGCGATCGCCTGGCGGCGATCATCGGTGATCTCGAACGGACCGGCGTGAGGCAGCTCGCGGCGGATCAACAGACCGAGATTCGCAGATTGCTGCGCGTCAGCTGGTACGACAAGCTCGGCTATTGCTTCTTCTGCGACGCGCGCGGCATGCAGCCGCTTGAGTGTCGCTCGCCATGCCTCGATCCATCGCTATTGCCATCCGCTTGGGTCGGCGCGGAGGAAAACTATTGGTTGGCCTGGCAGTCGCAGACCGGCGCGGCCTCGGCGGAGGGCGAGCGCGCGGGTGAGCTCTGGCAAAGAGCCGTCGCTGCGATCTATGTCGAGATCCTCGCAAAATCGCTGGTCGACGACGATCCGAAGGGGCGGCGCGACTATTGGGACTATGCGACGGCGCTGGTCGCGCGGACGATGCAGCGGGCCGCGACGACCGAGGTGCGTCTCGCTCGCTGCCTCGATGCCGACGGCAGCGAGCTATTGTCGCGCTGGCGGCGGCTTGCGATCGACCTGCCGATCTAGCGTCGACGTGCCGCTAAAGCGTGATGAGATCGGGTTGGATCGTCATCACGCTTAGCTCGTTGTCCAAACATGATCGTCCCGGAAAGCCGCTTCGCACGGTTCCGGATCTTGCTCTAGGCTGCGGCGTGCTCGCTCAGCGGCACGTCGATGCCGTCGGCCGAATATTCGCGGATTTTGTTCCGCAACGTCCGGACCGACAGCCCGAGCACGCGCGCGGCGCGGGTGCGATTGCCGTCGCAGCGCGCAAGCGTTTGCAGCACGAGCTCGCGCTCGACTTCATCGACGGTCGCGCCGATCAGCAGTGGGACGATTTCATTTGGAGCCAGCGACGGCAGCAGCGCTTCCGGCGACGGTACGGTGGACGCGTAAGACATGAACTCCTCCCGATCAACGCCCGCTTCGTCGGTGAAGCGAAGACATCGAGAACCAACTACCCCGTAGATCCACGGTGTGCCGGTTTGGTTAACAAGTCCTTAACGTGGCCCTAACTCCCTGCTCTGTAAGCAAAATACCCAGAAATCGCCACGATTGCGGTTCCATCCGTCACAATGTGCGGTACCCGCCATCGACCATCACGATCGATCCCGAGACATAGGCCGACAGGTCCGAGGCGAGGAAGATGGCGGGGCCGACGATGTCCTCCGGCTTGCCGGCGCGGCCGAGCGGGGTGTGGTCCATGAAGACCTTGACGAGGTCGGGGTTGGTGGCGCGCACCTTCTCGTTCAACGGCGTCTCGATGAAGCCCGGCCCGATCGCATTGACGCGCACACCATCCTTGCCGAGCTCGGCGGCCAACGCCTTGGTGAAGCCGAGCACGCCGTGCTTGGAGGCGGTATAGGCCGGCGAACTCGGCGTGCGCAGATGCACGAAGGACTGGATCGAGCCGATGTTGACGATGCGCCCCTTGTTCTTGCGCAATGGCGCGAGGAACGAATGCGTCACGTTGAAAACGCCGGTGAGATTGATCGAGATGATGTCTTCCCAATCCTTGATCACGGCCTCGTCGGTGCCGAGCATGCCGTTACGGCGCGCGATGCCGGCATTGTTGACCAGGATCGAGACCGGCCCGACCTTGTCGGCCACTTGCTTTGCCATCGCGACGCAGGCGTCGCGATTGGTCACGTCGAGTGCAAAGCTCTCCGCCTTGCCGCCGGCACTGCGGATCTCCCTGGCCGCTTCCGCCGCCGCATCGCCGTTCATGTCGAGCAGCACCACGCGCGCGCCCTCGCGGCCGTAGCCCAATGCGATGGCGCGCCCGATGCCCGAGCCCGCACCGGTAATGACGGCGATGTGATTGTCGAGAAGGGCCATGGCGTTTCCTTGTTCTGATTTGTGAGCGTTGTCGACAACACTATTCAAAACTGCGCCAACCGAAACGCCAAGCCGCGTTTGCGCGTTGCTGTTATCCGGATTCGGATGACAGTTATGGACCGCGGACATGGACCCGAATATCAGACACTGGAAAGTTGCGATCGAGCGCTTTTGCGCGGCGCCGGATCCCGACTACCGCGAGATGGCCAAAATGGTCGCGGAGATCGCCGCGACCGACATCGACGAGACGCTGCGGCATGCGGCCGCACAGGTGCTGCCGATCTTGCGTCAGGCGGCGCTGAAATCGGCTGACCGCCGCACCAAATCGATGGCACTGCGCCGTCTAGGCATCATCGGCGATGCACTGCACATGCTGTCGGCACCGCGGTTTGGCCAGCGCGGCCTGGCGCCGAAGGCGCTGACGCAGGAGGAGCAGTACCGGCAATTGCTCGGCCTGCCGCTCGGCCGCCGCCTCGCTGCGACCGAAGTCCAGCAGGCTTTCAAGCGCGCCGCCAAGACGGTGCATCCCAACGGTGGCGGCAACGGTGCGGCATTCCTCGAACTCGCCGCCGCGCGCGACGCCCTGATCAAGCATCACTGACGCTGGATCGCGTCACTACCTGACAGCACAAGGGCGGACGCCGCGCTGTCGCCGCGGGTCCGCCCTTTTGCGTGATCGAATGGCGTTCGCTCAGAACGAGCAGGTGCCGTTGTTCAGGAGGCCGGTCTTGTAGCTGAACGCGGCGTCGAAGGTCGGCAGCTCCTCGCTGACGATGGAGAAGTTCGTCGGCCACGGCGTGGTCGGGATGCTCTGGTCCCAGATCTGGCAGAAGCCGGTGTCCTGCCAGCGGATCAGATGATATGGCGTGGCGCTGGCCGGGCTTGCCGCGGCAAGCACGGACACGGTGGCGGCAATGGCGGCACAGGCAATCGCAAGACGACGCATGGGAAATCTCCGGTTTGAAAATGAATGCTCCACGGGGCAATCCTGGAGCTCAGGGGCCGATCGCCCCGGACATGCAGTGAGTGTTGCAACCCCGGGAACAGGTTCAACACTGGTCGTGCGAAAGCACCCGTCAACAAATCGGCCATCGCTGTGCCAAATTGCGCCTATCTACGCGCTTGTTACAGTCGGAGCATCGCGATTCGCAGCCGTGTCGCGACGCGAGCAAATCGACGAGAGCAAATCCTGGGGAGACCGCACATGAAATTTTCATCCACCCTTCGCGCCGCGCTGGTGGCGCTGCTGGCGTTCACCGGCCTTGCGTTCTCTTCCGCCGCCCGTGCCGACAGCGGCTTCGTGACGCTCACGATCTACAAGGCCGGATGGATCATCGGCGGCTCCGGCGGCAGCGGTGTCTTGACCTTCCGCGGCCGCTCCTACCGGCTCTCCACCGGCGGTCTCGACTACGGCCTGGTGTTCGGCGGCTCCAAGACCGTGCTGCGCGGCCGCGTCAGCAACATCAACCGTCCGTCCGACGTGGCCGGCGTCTACGGTGCGGCCGGCGCGGGGCTTGCCGTCGGACGCGGCGCGCGCGCGATCGTGCTGACCAATCAGAAGGGGGCGGTGCTGGAATTGACCGGACACCAGGTCGGTCTGATGGCCAACGCCGATCTGAGCGGCCTTGCGATCACGATGCGGTAGAGCATTTCGTTCAGTTTATCCCCGTCATCCCCGCGCAAAGGCTTGGCCTTTGTCGCTGGAGGAGCGCGTCTTCGCGCGTCTCGAAGGATGCATGGCCCGGCTGGTGGCCGATTCATCCTTCGAGGCTCGCCGAAGAGGCTCGCACCTCCAGCGACAATGGCATAGCCATTGCGCAGGGATGACGGGGACAGCTAGTCTAAAGCGTTGAGTGCGCGAAGCCGCAAGGCCGTCCCGGCACCGGCCGGGACAAAGCCGCGTTCACCTGAACAGATGCAGCGCGGCGTATTGCAGCAGCATGATGGTCTTGGCGTCGACGATGCGCCCGTCGCTGATCATGGCGAGCGCGTCGTCGATCGGGAGCTCGAGCACCTCGATGTCCTCGCCCTCGTCGGCGAGCCCGCCGCCGTCACCGATGCGCATCGCGGCGTCGTATTCGGCGACGAAGCAATGCAGCTTCTCGGTCACCGCGCCCGGAGACGTGAAAGCCTTGAACACCTTGCGCACATGCGCGAGCCGGTAGCCGATCTCTTCCTCCGCTTCGGCGCGGATGCGTGCTTCCGGCTCGGCATCGTCGAGCATGCCGGCGGCAGCCTCGATGAGCAGACCGTCATAGCCGTTGGCGAAGGCGGGGTAGCGGAACTGGCGCACCAGCACGACGCTGCGGGTCGTCAGATTGTAGGGCAACAGCGCCGCGCCGTTGCCGCGGTCGTAGACCTCGCGCACCTGGGTCTGCCATTCGCCGTTGGCGCGCCGGTAATCGAACGTCGCGCTCTTCAGCTCGTAGCGGCGCTTCGAGAGCAGCTCGACGTCCTTGACGCGGACGCGGTCGGCGATGCTCATGCGTTGATCCTCAACCCTCTCACGGCGTCGCTTCGCGACCGTCGAGCCATTTGGCCAGCATCACCGAGGTCGATTCGTCATAGCCGAGCGATTGGTAGAACGCGCCGGCCTTGGCATTCTCCCGCCGCACCAGCAGTTGCAGCTTCGGCACGCCGGCGGCGCGCAGCCAGTCCTCGGCCGCCGCCATGATGGTGCGGCCAAGTCCCTTGCCCTGGCGGTTGGGATCGACCGCGACGTAATAGACCCAGCCGCGATGACCGTCGTGGCCGACCATCGCGGTCGCGACGATCGCATTGGCGTCGCGGCCGACCAGCACGGCCGAGTTCGGTCCGCGCCGCGCCAGCGCGATGTCGGCGGCAGGATCGTTCCACGGCCGCGTCAGGCCGCAGGCCTGCCACAGCGCGACGACATCGGCGATGTCGTTATCGGTGATCTCTGCAATGGCGAGGGAGGCAGAGGAGGAGGGCATCGTCGCCTGCGCGGTCACAGCACCTTGCCCGGGTTCATGATGCCGAGCGGATCGAGCATCGCCTTGACCTGCCGCATCAGCTCGATCGCGACCTTGTCCTTGACGTCAGGCAGTTCGTCGCGCTTGAGCACGCCGATGCCGTGCTCGGCAGAGATCGAGCCGCCCATCCGCAGCACGATCTCGAACACGACGGCATTCACGTCGTGCCAGCGCGCCAGGAAGTCGGCCGCATTGGCGCCGACCGGCTGGCTGACATTGTAGTGGATGTTGCCGTCGCCGAGATGGCCGAACGGCACCGGCCGCGAACCCGGGACCAGCTTCACCACCGCCGCATTGGCCTCTTCGATGAAGGCGGGCACGGCGGCGACCGGCACCGAGATATCGTGCTTGATCGAGCCGCCTTCCGGCTTCTGCGCCGCCGACATCTCGTCGCGCAGCTTCCAGAACGCCTGGCGCTGGCTCAGATTGGCGGCGATCACGGCGTCGTCGACGATGCCGTCCTCCATGCCCTGGGCCAGGATCGCCTCAAGCGTGTCGCGTGCATCGTCGCGCGACGACGACAATTCCATCAGCACGTACCAGCGATGCTTGCTGGTCAGGGGATCGCGGATATCGATGCCGTGGCGGATCGAGAAGTCGACCGCGACGTCGGCGAGCAACTCGAAGCTCGTCAACGCACCGGCCGCTTGATCGCGCGAGATCGACAGCAGCTTGAGTGCGGCCGCGGGCGACTTCAGACCGACATAGGCGGTCTCAACCGCGCGCGGCCGCGGAAACAGCTTTAGCGTTGCCGCGGTGATGATGCCGAGCGTGCCTTCTGCGCCGATGAAGAGGTTGCGCAAATCGTAGCCGGTGTTGTCCTTTTTCAGCTTCGACAGCGCATTCAGCACGCGGCCGTCAGCCAGCACGACCTCGAGCCCGAGTGCCATTTCGCGCGCCACGCCATAGGCGAGCGCTCCGGTGCCGCCGGCATTGGTCGAGAGGTTGCCGCCGATGGTGCAGCTGCCTTCTGCGCCGAGCGAGAGCGGAAACAGCCGGTCGACCTCGGCCGCCTTCTGCTGCGCGATCTGGAGCACCACGCCGGCCTCGCAGGTCATGGTGTTGGATTCGACGTCGATGTCGCGAATCTTGTCCAGCCGCCGCAGCGAGACCACGACCTCGCCATTGTGCGGCGTCTGGCCGCCGACCAGGCCGGTGTTGCCGCCCTGCGGCACCAGCGCGATCCTGTGCTCGGTCGCAAGCTTGCAGATCGCGGCGACCTCGGCGGTCGAACCGGGGCGCAGCACCAGCGGCGAGCGGCCGTGGAACAGGTCGCGCTCCTCGGTGACGTAAGGCTTGATGTCGGCTGCGTCGGTCACCGCATATTTCGCGCCGACGATGGCGCGGAATTTTTCAAGCAATTCGGGCGGAAGCGGCGGCACCGCTGATTGGACGATGTTCATTTTTTCTTGGTCTTTCACTCAGTCGGGGATCTTTGCCTAAGCATGCCGTTCGGGCAAACGCTTCGCGTTTGTCGCGAGGGAAAACCGGTTCCCATTTGGCGCTAACGCGGCCGTTCCGGTCCGGGTCATGCTTGTTACCGCCCAACGGCTGCGCGGCGCAGCCGGTCATTGATGGCTTCGCCCAACCCGTCCTCGGGAATGGGCGTCACCGCGATCGCATCCGCGTTTCTCTTGTCGAGGGTGCGAAGGAACCCGAACAGATTGGCGGCGGCCTCGGCCAGGTCGCCGCGCTCGGACAGGTTCATCTCCACCGAGGCGCATTCGCGCCGCGCGACCTTGGCTGGCCCGAACGACAGCAAGGCTTCGCCGACATGGACGTCGCCGGCGTTGAGCCGGACCGGTGTCCGTGGCGCGTAGTGCGAGGCGAGCATGCCGGGGGCAACCGGCTGGGCGTCGCTTTCCGCGTCTTGCGGCGGCGACTGCAAGGGGTGGCCGAGCACGCGCTCGATCTCGGCGCGCGTCAGCCCGCCCGGCCGCAGCAGCACCGGATCGGAGAAGCAGCCGACGATGGTGGATTCGACGCCGACCTCGACCGGCCCGCCGTCGACGATCAGGTCGATGCGACCGGCGAGATCGCCGTTCACATGCTCGGCAGTGGTCGGCGAGACATGGCCGGAGAGATTGGCCGACGGCGCTACCACGGCACCGCCGAAAGCCTTGATGATGTCGCGCGCCACTTTGTGGGCCGGGATGCGGATGGCGACCGTATCGAGCCCGGCGGTCGCGAGTTCCGCAACCGGGCAGGAGAGCGCCTTCGGCAGCACCAGGGTCAGGGGACCGGGCCAGAACGCGTCCGCCAATCGCAGGGCCTGCCCGTTGAACAGGGCAATCCGGCGGGCGGCGCCGAGATCGGCGACATGGGCAATCAGGGGATTGAAGGCCGGCCGGCCCTTGGCCTCGTAAAGCCGGGCGATCGCGGCGGCGTTCCCGGCATCGGCGCCGAGGCCGTAAACCGTCTCGGTCGGAAACGCCACCAGGCCGCCCTCGGCCAGGACCCCGGCGGCGGTTGCCGTGGCGGCGGCGCCGGCGGACAAAACGTGCGTTTTCAGACCTGTATCCACTGTGACTAGATTCCTCAATTGGGTGCCCTGTGGTCCCTTGCGGTCCCCGAAACCCGACGCTATAAGCCCGGCTCTCAGTCGGAGTGTGGCTCAGCCCGGTAGAGCACTGCGTTCGGGACGCAGGGGTCGCAGGTTCGAATCCTGCCACTCCGACCATTCTTTCAAGCACTTATAGGTTCTGTGTTTTTTGTGCGCAACGAAATGCGCAACGATTTGAAGCTCGGCAGCCATGTCTGTCGCCCTCGAAGCACCCGTCAAGGACGTCGAACAGCGGTCCGCGGCGGGCTTGTACTGTTCTAAATCGGAAAAAAGACGATCGGGAAGTGCGAGGGAACTAGCCCCTGTCGGGATGTTACATCGAACACCATCGAGCACCACAAGTCCTCCCTTCGGACCTACGAGCTGATTTGGCGGATATCAAAGCACGAATAGCTCGCGCAGAGTAGTGGTCAGCTCAGCGCCTTGCCCCAAAAGCTTCCGCCGCCTCTTCCTGAAAGTCCGGGTGGTGATGGCCATAGTTGGCCTCTAATTGCTCAACGGTCATGCCGAGCCAGCCAGCGGCTTCCCACATGTCGACGCCCGCCTGCATCAACCATGTCGCCGCTGTATGGCGCAGTGAATGCCGGACGACGTCGTCGCCCAGCCCGGCGTCCTCCAGAATACCATTCCAGGCTGACCTGATCTTGCCGGCAAGCGGCTGGCCGTCGTGCAGGCGGTTCACGACGAACCGGATTTGTTCACCGTCTCTCATAACCCCTGAGGCGCGGAGTTCTGCAGATCGAGCTTGGTCGATCCTGCGCCATCGAATCAGATGCGGACGCAGGCGGCTAGCGATCTTTGCCGGCGGCCGCCGTTTCTTGGTCGACTGCTCCAGCGTCCCTTTGCCCTGGTAGACCATCGCGTCAAGGTTCATCCATGGATGGGTCGTTGTTGGCAGCCACTGGGTGCGCCGGATGGTCTCTTCGCGACGAGCACTGTAGATACCGATCAGGCAGAAGCGCGCCGCGGGATAGCGACGACGAATGATCCACCGCTCCCGGCGCGCGAGCTCGCCATCCTCGCTGCGCTTCCACGTTTCCTGCTCCGTGTCCCACACGTAGCCGATTGTTGCTCCGAGTAGGCGCGCTGCCTCGTTGCGCGTTAGCCATCGGTGTCGTCCTTCGGCTTTAGGAGGAAGAGTGACCTTTGGAACGACGGTGAGCGTATGCTCGGCGTGGTAGGCGTTCACGGCAGCGCGTAGATCTTCGAGTCGGCGTCGTGCGGTTTGATCAGAGACTGTCCCGTTGCGTGGCTTGATGCCGGCTTTCCTATGATTGTCGTTCGCAGTACCGGTGGACCAATCGACAAAGTCGCGACAAAGCTGAGCTTTGAGCTGACTGACGGTTTTATCGCCAAAAAAGTTGTTAAGATCGAGCAAGCGAATGAGCAGCAGGTCATGTTGTGCCCACGCGCGTTCATCGCTCGTGTCCTTGGGCCGCTTTGAAATTTCGTAGGCTGTGAGGACGTCGGCTATCGCGAGGACGTTCGGGTCAGTTGCCCCGATGGTGCTGGTATGTCGCTCGCCGATATAGGTCTCGAGCGCCTTCGCAGCTCCGTCAATGTCGTCGCGGCTGCAGCCTGTGCGGATTTGCCGGCCACGATCGAGGATGATCCAGGTTTCATCGTCCTCTCTAAACCAGAGTCGTGGCGGCTTGGCTCTGCGGCCCGGCATGACGGCTTGACCAATTTGCAGATCGCTCGAGGGGTTGTCAGATCCTTGCCCGCAACTTTGGCGATTTCAAGAGTCCCGGTGGCCGCGGCTCTGCGCAACGATGATATTGTCAACGGACCGAGTGGGAAGAACACTGCCGCGGCCTCGACAAGGGTCATTACTTCATCCTCACCCCATTGGGCAGGATCGGGCCGCGCTTTTGCGCGAGCGAGCTTGTCGATCTTGCGCTTCGGCATTCCTTGAACGCGTTGCTCGTGGGGGGGCGCTGCCTTTGGATCAGAGCGTTAGGTCCTAAGTGTAGACGAAAACCACTCGTCGAGCAGTCCTACCGGCGCGTGGATGGGGTAATCGGCGGCTTACGACTGCGAATCGGACAATTTTGCTTGCAGCCCTGAAGCGCAGTGGAGTGGCGGCGGCCCTTTGCTCCGGGGACAGTGGGGAGCAGCTCAATAGGCGGGAGGATCTTATTCGAGCTTGAGGTGGCGCCGCCTTATCGCAGGTTCTGCAATCTCAACAACCTGTGACAGCCGAAGCTTTCCTCTCGGCTGTCTGACATCACACTCGACTGGATGGTGGAATTCAACACCGAACCGCATTCCGTTGGTCGAAAGTGATCCGCGACGTGCTAGAAAACGCGCTACTTCACGAGACGGCCTATCAAAGGCTTGCGATGAGCTCGGTCCGCAACTTTACGAGCTTTGGCCCGTACAGGCCAGTCGCTCTGCGAAATCATCTAAAGGCAAAGGCGTTCTTCGAACCAGCCTCGACGGAGAAGGATCTCACCGCGAGATAGCATACCAAATGAAAAACAAACGTGCCTCGCTTTATGAGGGAGACTCAGCGGCGAAGTAGACCCTCGCTGCCCGACGGCGCCGATCATTTCGTTTCTGAATAGAGGGGGGCAACGTAATCTGTCCAATCCAACCTATCGATCGACGGCGGCCGCAACCTCCTATTGGATAAACTATGCCAGCGACACCGCATCGCAAGGAACTGCTTGGATTTGGCAAATGGATAACCACAGTCTTCGCGCTTGTGTTATTCCGACGGCAGGAAATTCAACTGCTGATGCAATGGAGGTCCAGCGATACACTTGTTGGACGGCTCTCGATTTTGCTATCAAAACCGCTTGCCATTAACTTCAGCAGGTGAGTATTCGCAGCCGAGTTTTCGCCCGCATGGCAACAATCGTCGCGTTTCGCGTCAACAAAAGAATACCGCTTTCCCGGACGCGCTGAAAAAGAGTTTGGCTTGGACTCGCTGGTCCCAACTTTCTCTGACAGTATTGGTTGCTCGCCGATGATGCTTGCGAGGGGAACGCGGATGACTTTCAGGGGCCTCTTTGACCGATCTCGAACCTGCGTTGCGCAGCTGATGTCGTATCGCGCACCGTGTTGTTGACGCACCGATTGCGCGCCGGCGCGGATCAGGGCTGATCGCGCAAAGTTTCCCATCATCCCGATCTCAGTGACGGCTTGAACGAGCTGTGTCGTAACCCGCTGACCAGCCGCAGCGTGAATGCATCGTGCTGCTTGCGTCACACTGCAAATCCAAACTTCAGAAGGACATTCCTATGACCGCGAACCATGATCAGATCAAATTCGCCTATTGGGTGCCGAACGTTTCCGGCGGCCTCGTGATCAGCAAGCTCGAGCAGCGAACCGGCTGGGATATCGATTACAATCGCCGACTGGCGCAGATCGCGGAACAGGCGGGGTTCGACTATGCCCTGAGCCAGATCCGCTTCACGGCCGGCTATGGCGCCGAGTTCCAGCACGAGCCGGTCGCCTTCAGCCACGCGCTGCTCGCGGCGACCACGAAGCTGAAGGTGATCGCGGCGCTGCTGCCCGGGCCTTGGAATCCGGCGGTTGCCGCCAAGCAGATTGCCACCATCAGCCAGCTCACCGAGGGCCGCGTTGCGGTTAATATCGTCTCTGGATGGTTCCGTGGCGAGTTCACCGCGATCGGCGAACCTTGGCTCGATCACGACGAACGCTACCGGCGCTCGGAAGAGTTCATCCGGTCGCTGCGCGGGATCTGGACCCAGGACAGCTTCACCTTCCGCGGCGATTTCTATCGCTTCAGCGACTACACGCTGAAGCCGAAGCCGGCCCAGCCGCTGCCCGAGATCTTCCAGGGCGGCAGCTCACGCGCGGCGCGCGACATGGCCGCGCGGGTGTCGGACTGGTACTTCACTAACGGCAATTCGGTCGATGAGATCAAGAAGCAGGTCGATGACATCAGGGCCAAGGCAAGGGCCAACAACCATTCGGTCAGGATCGGCGTCAATGCGTTCGCGATCGCGCGCGACAGCGAGGTTGAGGCGCGCAGCGTCCTCAACGAGATCATCGCCAAGGCCGATCCGGAGGCCGTCAACGCCTTCGGTCACGAGGTTAAGAACGCCGGCAAAGCCTCACCGGAAGGTCAGGGCAATTGGGCCAAATCGAGCTTCGAGGATCTCGTCCAGTATAATGACGGCTTCAAGACCAACCTGATAGGCACGCCCGAGCAGATCGCCGAGCGCATCATCGCGCTCAAGAAGATCGGGGTCGACCTGGTGCTGCTCGGCTTCCTCCATTTCCAGGAAGAGGTCGAGTATTTCGGCCGCCGCGTCATTCCGCTGGTGCGTGCACTGGAAGCGGACGCGGCGCGGCACGTCCAGGCCGCCGAGTGATTCGGGAAACATTGGCGTGACCATGATCGCAGCAAGCGCGGGTGTGCTTCCATTGGATGGCGCCCTTGTCGAGCCGGCTCTCTCTGCGCCCTTGTCCGCGCGCGCGGACGTCGCGGACCGTGCGCTCGTGAAACGAGGCAGTGGCGAGATCCAGCCGGTGCTCGCGCTTGCTGACATCTCGCTCTCGTTCGGCGGCGTCGCCGCACTGCGCGACATCGATCTCGAGGTCGCACAAGGCGAGATCCGCGCGGTGATCGGCCCCAACGGTGCCGGCAAGAGCTCGCTGCTCAATGTCATCAGCGGGCTCTACCGGCCGGACCGGGGCCGGGTCTGGCTCGGCGAGCATTCCTTCGGCCATGTACCTACGGCGCGGCTGGCGCAGCATGGTGTGGCGCGGACGTTCCAGAATCTCGCTGTGTTCAAGGGCCTCTCGGTGCGCGACAACGTCCTGATGGGAGTGGCGCACCGGGTCCGCGCCGGCTTTCTGCGCCAGATCGCCGGCTCGCCTCTGGCACGGCGGATCGAAGCGGAGAACCGCGCCGCCGCAGAAGACGTCATCGGCTTCCTGCACCTTCGCGAGGTGTGCGACCGCGCCGCCGGAACCTTGCCCTATGGTTTGCAGAAGTGCGTCGAGTTGGCGCGTGCGCCGGTGGCGCGGCCGTCGCTTTTGCTGCTCGACGAGCCCTTTGCGGGCGTCACGCTCGGCGAGAAGCACGAATTGGCCGCGCATGTCCGCAACGCCCGCGACAGCTATGGCGCCACCATCGTCCTAATCGAGCATGACATCGGTGTGGTGATGGGGCTGTCCGATCGCGTCGCGGTGCTCGACTATGGCCGCAAAATCGCCGACGGCACGCCGGACCAGGTGCGGTCCGACCAGGCGGTGGTCGATGCCTATCTCGGCGTCGCGCATGCGGACGAAACGGAGCTCGCACTTTGATGTTTGACTATCAATTCCTCATCGAAGTGCTGGTGGGCGGCCTGCTGTCGGGCGTGATGTATTCGCTGGTCGCGATCGGCTTCGTGGTGATTTACAAGACTTCGGGGGTGCTCAACTTCGCGCAGGGCGCGATGCTGCTGTTCGCGGCGCTGACCTTCGTCAGTCTGGTCGAGCGCGGCGTCGCGCTTCCGCTTGCGCTGCTGGCGACACTCGCATGGTCGCGCTCGGTGTCGCGGTCGAGCGCACGGTGTTGCGGCCGCTGGTCAACCAGCCGCCGATCACCTTGTTCATGGCGACGCTGGGGCTGTCCTATGTGATCGAAGGCGCGGCGCAGCTGTTGTGGGGCACCCAAGTCCACGGCCTCGACATCGGCATCAGCGACGTGCCGCTCGATATCGTCGGCGTCTTCATCAGCCGGTTCGATCTGTTCGCGGCGGCGGTGGCGGGCAGCCTGGTTGCGCTGTTCGCGCTGTTCTTCCGCACCACGCGGACAGGGCTGTCGTTCCGCGCCGTCGCCGACGATCCGTTTGCAGCACTTGCGGTCGGCCTTCGCCTGCCGCGGGTGTGGGCCATCGTGTGGACGGTCGCCGGCATCGTTGCGCTGGTCGCCGGATTGCTGTGGGGCGCGCGGCTCGGCGTGCAGTTCTCGCTGTCGCTGGTGGTGCTCAAGGCGCTGCCGGTGCTCGTGCTCGGCGGCTTCGATTCGATCGCCGGCGCCATCGTCGGGGGCCTCCTAATCGGCGCGATCGAGAAGCTCGCCGAGGTCTATGTCGGCCCGTTGGTCGGCGGCGGCATCGAGGCTTGGGCGGGCTATGTCGTCGCGCTGGTATTCCTATTGGTGCGGCCCTCGGGACTGTTCGGGCAGAAGCTGGTCGAGAGGGTCTAGCACATGGACGCAACCTCGAACCCGCGCCAGACCCTCCCCGTCATCGACCGCATCCTGATCGGCATCGGCGCAGTGATTACGTTCGGCGTGATCCCGCTCGCCGGTTCGGATTATTTGATGGACGCGGTTCTGACGCCGTTCCTCGCGCTGGCGCTCGCCGCGGTCGGGCTCAACGTCCTCACCGGCTATGCCGGGCAGGTGTCGCTCGGCTCGGCCGCGTTCCTCGCGGTCGGCGCCTATGCCGCCTACAATCTGCATCTCCGTTTGCCCGAGTTGCCGCTGCTGCTCGACCTGGTGCTGGCCGGCCTCGTCGCGGCCGCGATCGGCATCGTGTTCGGGCTGCCGAGCCTGCGGCTGCGCGGGTTCTATCTCGCGGTCTCGACGCTCGCGGCGCAGTTCTTCGTACAATGGGCGCTGACCAAGTTCGGCTGGTTCTCCAACGACAATCCGTCCGGCGTGATCGATGCGCCAGCGCTGACCATCGCCGGCTATTCCTTCACCAGCGCGGCGGGCCGCTACCTGTTCTCGCTGGCCGTCGTGACGGTGGCGACGATCCTGACCTTGCTGCTGCTGCAATCGCAGACCGGCCGCAACTTCATCGCGGTCCGCGATCACGAGATCGCGGCAAAGGTGATCGGTGTGCCGCTGCTACGGACCAAGCTGCTGGCGTTCGGCGTATCCTCGTTCCTGATCGGGGTCGCTGGGGTGCTGTGGGCCTTTGCCTACCTGCGCACAGTCGAGCCGGCCGGCTTCAATCTCGATCGCTCGTTCCAGATCCTCTTCATCATCATCATCGGTGGATTGGCATCGCTGCGCGGCGCGTTCCTCGGCGCGGCCTTCATCGTGGTGTTTCCGCTGATCCTGTCGCGGCTCGGCGCGGCTCTGCTCGGTGGCGTGTTCGACTCCGGCGTGCTGGAGATGAGCCAGCGCATCGTGATCGGTGCGCTGATCATCGCCTTTTTGATCGCGGAGCCGCGCGGATTGATCGCGCTGTGGGACCGGTTTCGCGCGGCGTCGGCCGCGTGGACCGGCCTCCGCAAGACGTTTCCTGCAACTGACACATCAAGGAGCTGACGATGAGGTTTCGACACTTGAAATTCGCGCTGGGGGTAGTGGGCGTCCTTGCATTTGCTGGAGCACCGGCGGTCCACGCCGACGAGCAGTTCTTTCCGCTGCAAAGCTATCGGGTTGGCCCCTATGCCGCCGGCGGCACCGGCTTCTTCGGCGGCTTCATCGACTATCTGAACCTAATCAATATCCGCGACGGCGGCGTCAACGGCGTAAAACTGACCTGGGACGAGGGCGAGACCCAGTACGAGGTCGAGCGCGGCGTCGAAGTCTATGAGCGGTTGAAGAACCGGCTCGGCGTCGCTGCCTGGAATCCGCTGTCGGTCGGCATCGCCTACGCCATGATCGACCGCATCACCAAGGACAAGGTGCCGCTGATCACCGTCAACCATGGCCGGACCGATTCGACCGACGGTCGCGTCTTTCCCTACGTCTTCCCGCTGCTGCTCAATCCTTACAGCGAGACCTCGGGTATCGTGAACTACATCGCGAGCCGCGAAGGCGGCGTCGACAGGCTCAAGGACAAGAAAATCGTCGTGCTCTATCACGGCTCGCCCTACGGCAAGGAGACGATCCCGATCTACAAGCTCCTCGCGGACAAGTATCATTTCAGCGTCGAGCAGATCGAGGTGCCGCATCCCGGCAACGAGCAGCAGTCGCAGTGGCTCTCGATCCGGCGCGCCAAGCCCGACTATGTGGTGCTGCGCGGCTGGGGCGTGATGAATCCGGTGGCGCTGAAGACCGCGCAGAAGGTCGGCTTCCCGGCCGACCACATCATCGGTAATGTCTGGTCCAATTCCGAGGAAGACGTGATCCCAGCGGGCGACGCAGCCAAAGGCTATATCGCGATCACCACGCAAGCCTCCGGTGCCGAATATCCGGTGCTGCAAGAGGTGATCAAGACCGTCTATGGCGCAGGGAAGGGCAATCTCGACGACAAGAAGCGGATCGGCAGCGTCTACCACAACCTCGGCATCGTGAACGGCATCCTCAACGTCGAGGCGATCAGGATCGCGCAGGCCAAGTTCGGCGAGCGCACGCTGACCGGCGACGAGGTGCGCTGGGGCTTTGAGCATCTGCAACTGAATCCGGCGCGGGTCGAGGCGCTCGGCGCCAAGGGGCTGTTCCATTCGATCAACGTCACTTGGGACAATCACGAGGGCGACGGCCGCGTCACCTTCCAGCAGTGGGATGGCGCGAAGTGGAAGGTGGTGTCGGACTGGATCGCGCCGGACTGGGCGTCCCTGCGGCCGATCATCGAGAAGTCCGCGGCCGCCTATGCCCAGGAGCATGGCATCACGCCCCGCACCTCCGGCGACGATCCGGTCAGCCAGTAATCGATCGCGCCGCTGCGGGAGCCTTGTGCCTCCCGCAGCCGGTAACTCGACGGATCGAACCATGAGTGAAGTCCTGCTCTCAGTCGACGGCCTGGCCGCGACCTACAATCACGCCATCGGCGCCGTCAGCGACGTGTCGCTCGTGGTGCGGCCGGGCGAAATTGTCGCCGTGCTCGGCGCCAACGGCGCCGGCAAATCGACCACCTTGCAGGCAGTGTCGGCGCTGCTGCCCGCCCGTCGCGGCCAGATCACTGCGGGCTGCATCCTGTTCGAGGGCCACGATCTTGCCGGCATATCGGCCGCCGCGCTAGTGCGGGCCGGCATCGTGCCGGTGCTCGAAGGGCGGCACTGTTTTGCGTCGCTGACGGTCGAGGAGAACCTCTTCACCGGCGCGATCGGGCGCGATGCGACCCGCGCCGAGACCGCAGATGATCTCGACCGCGTCTACACGCTGTTTCCGCGGCTGAAGGAGCGGCGCCGTTCGCTGGCCGGGCTGACCTCCGGCGGCGAGCAGCAGATGACAGCGATCGGCCGCGCCCTGATGTCGCGGCCGCGGCTGCTGGTGCTCGATGAGCCGTCGATGGGGCTGGCGCCGCTCGTCGTGGAGGGGATTCTTCGCGCGCTCAAACAGCTCAATGCCGAGCAGGGTCTGTCGATCCTGGTCGCGGAGCAGAACTCGACGGTGGCGCTACGCTTCGCCGACCACGCTGTCGTGCTCGAGAACGGCCGCAGCGTGCTCGCGGGTGCCGCCGCCGAGCTGCGGCGGCGCGGCGACATCAAGACGCTCTATCTCGGCGGATCGTCACAAGTCGATCCGAGCCGGCAGCCGACCCAGGCTGTCGCTTGACATCAACCCGGACAGGAGAACGACCATGGCCCAAGAAAATCTCGCCCGAAAGATCGACGACGACGTCTATGCAAGACTCGACGCCGCGATCGACGCCACCGTGAAGGTGAACGCCGATCGCAACGACAAGGAGAGCCGGTTTCCGCGCGAGAATCTGCGCGCGCTGTCGGAGGCCGGATGGACCGGCGTGCTGAACGAGGTGCAGCATGGCGGGCTCGGTCTCGCTCACGTCGACTTCGCCGAAGCCGCGTATCGCATCGGGCAAGCCGATGCCTCGACCGGCCTCGTCTATGTGATGCATGTCGGCGCGGCCCAAACTATCAATCTGTTCGGCAGCGCCGACCAGAAGGAGCGCTGGCTCAAATCCAACAATGGTGGTCTGCTCGGCACCTATTCGACCAGCGAGCGCGCCACCGGCGGGCACTGGTGGTACAATCTCTCGGAAGCCTCGCGCGACGGCGAGGATTATCTCGTCAATGCCGAGAAGTCGTTCACGACCAGCTCGGGTCAGGCCGACTACTATGTGGTACAGACGCGCACGCCCGGCGCAAAGGACCAGGCCGATATCGTGTTCTTCATCGTCGACGGCAAGGCCCAAGGGATCGAATCACGGCCTTGGGATGCGCTCGGCGTGCGGGCCAATCATTCAGGTCCGATCCGCTACAGCAATGTGCGGGTGCCACAGCGCGACCGGCTCGGCACCGAGGGGCAGGGCAAGGAGATCATCTATGACGGCGTGTCGCCGGTTTATCTGATCGGGCTCGGCGCGGTCTGGGAAGGCGTGGCGCGCGGAGCGCTGAACGCGGCGGTGGCGCACACCACGAGCTTCGTGCACAAGGATCGGAATAAGAGCCTATCGGATTACCAGGCGATCCGGCAGGAGCTCGGCGCCGCCAAGGTGCTGGTCGAGACCTTGCGGCCGTGGCGCAACGAGCTCGCAGCGCGACTCGACGTGCTGTGGCGCGCCGGCAGGCCGCAGAGCGAGATCCTGATTCCGCTGACCGAATTCAAGGTGCACGCCGCCGAGGTCGCCAACAAGGTCGCGGCCACCGCGCTGACCGTGACCGGGGGCTATGGCTACCATCGCGGTCCGATCGAGCGCTCCTATCGAGACGCGCGCGCCGCGATCGCGATGGGCCCATCCAATGTGATCGCACGCGACTGGATCGGCAAGGCGCTGGTCGGCTTGCCGTTGGAACTGTTCTACGAGGGCGGAGAGTAAAGCCTCGCGGCCTGCACTCCACAGGCTCGGAAATACCGTTCCCTACCGTCGCTAGTCGACCGCGAACCGTGAGTTGTGCAAGCTTAGAGGCCTTTCAGAAGGCGTTGGCAGTCTTTGGTTCGCTCGATCAGCTTTGCGGCAAGGCGCTGGATAACGGCGTTATCTAGCCCTTCCGCTTGCGCGGTAGCGCACACGCCGCTTACGCTGTCCGGAAGCAGATCGGCCAAGGAGTTCAGTCCCGCAATGACTTTTTCCGCATCGAAACGGATTTCGCGGGCGAATTTCCGCCATTCACGCGCACCTATTTGACCAAGCTTGTATTCCCCACCAATCTTCATCGCGAGCTTCATCTTTTGCAGATCAACATCGTCGTAGGGAAGGATGCTGGCGATATCGTAGAGTGGCGCAAGCCGCACCGTTGGGCCGTTGGCTAGCAGTAATGAGTAGTTCTTGGCGTGCGCATCGGTCCCCCCGATGAGCCAATTGAAGCCGAGAGCATCGATGAACGTATCGATATCATCAACGCTCTCGGTGGAATGGGTACGTAAGAGTTCGATAATATCCGTGGCGGACGGGCCGCCTTCGCTTTGATATTTCCTGGTTGGCATGATGCCGCGTGCCTGGCACACGTCCTCTTGATGGACGCGAATGACGTGATTGCCACTGAACTGCCGATCGTAGCGTTCGACGACAATGGCGACCTCATTCTCAAACCGCATGACCTTTGTTTCGGCGACAGGCAAGCCGAGATTACGCGCGAGATTGAGGCAGATATGTTCGTTCTCGGCATGGCCGTCGAAATAGCCGGTCGGCGGCTTCAGGATATGCGTTGTCGGAATGCGTCCGGACGGTATACCCCATTGTCCTCTTTGCAGAAGCAGTGCGGTTTTCGGCTGTGCACCGGCGAGGCTGAATTGCCCCGTATCACGCGGCAGCCGCCACGCGGCATGATCTTCTCTCAATGCTTGCAGACGTTTTGCGACGGCTGCTTCGTCAAGCCACTCAACCTTGTCGTCCGTACCGCTTTGCAATTTCTCCAAACGATCGGGCGTGACGAATTGAATGGCGCCGGCGCAGTCTTCGCCGACATGAGAAATCAGGGCAAACACATTGCGGGCCGAGACCTGAAACTTCTTCGCCCAACGATCGAGAACGCGCTCATTGTCCGGGAGCAGTCCCCATAGAAAGGCCTGAACAGCGGCGGGGCCGTGTTCCTCGGCCGCGAGTGGCATGGAGAGCGAAATGGGGTATGCGTCCCTCGTTTGCCGCCAATCGCTGTCATAGACAAAGGTGAGACGGCCACGAGCGTCGTTGTGCACGCGGCCGACTTCCCTGCCGTCCAGAAGCGCGATGAGTTCGTTGGTCATGGCCTGCTCTTTTTGGCTTTTGACACGATTGCGTTGATATCAACGACTGGCTTTTCTAAACCGCGGCCATGGGGTTGTTCGCTGCCTGCGTCTAGACGGATGCCGAGTGCGTCAAGAGCGCGGAGCACTAGGCCGAGTTCAGCGCGCGCGTGGCCGCGCTCAACCTCAATAACCCACTGACGGCTGACGCCAATGCGCTTGGCGAGGCTCGACTGGTCGAGCTTGAGGCGTTTGCGTGTGCCTCGAATGATGGCCCCGAGATCGGCCGACGTGCGTATGAGCATGGCAATTCAGAATGTTGACGTTCGCTTACATTACCATATGTCACCGTTCGGCGACAACTGAAAATGTCAGCGAACGTCGACTTTTGAAAATGTCATCGTTCGGTAACACGCGCAGGTTTGTGCCTAGACTAGAAAAATATAATCAGATCAATTAATTATCCTTATGAATCGAGCTCCGGAAAAATCTTTTTAACGGCTCCTTGATAGCCTGGGACGAGCGAGAATTGGCCTGTCGAGGAGATAGCGATGCCTGTCGCCATATATGAAAGATCTGGGTCCGAAAGGATTTTCGGCCGAAGGTTAGAGGTCCCGAGGGCGCAGCCGATGGCTACGAAAAAGTCTCACGCCAAAGCAGGCAAGTTAAACCGTTCCGACCTCGTCGAAGATGCCAGATATCCATATTTGGTGGGGCACGACAAAGATGCACCGCAAGTACATCGGTATGTAATCAAAGCCTCGTAGGAGCTCTACGCCGTCCTCCAAAGCGCACCGGACGATCAGACGGCGACATTCCGTTCGCTCATTGGCGCGCGCCTACTCCGACTACAGCAACGTGCTCGATCGCCGCAGCGTCTCCTACAGAACCAACGTCAGCAGCCGCTGTGGTCGGGATCGATCCCGAGTGATTGAAAGACTCCCGACTAAAGGCTGTCGAGACCAGAGCCGACGAATTCTGCTGCTACCAGGAAATCGCCATTGGCCCAAGCTGCCAATTGAGTATGCGCCGCGCAATAGAAGGCGCGCGACGTGATCTTAAAAAATCGGCATTGGGGCGATTCTCTAGGCGAAGGCCTCGTGCAGGAAGAGCGTATCTCTTCCGCTCCGTGTCCGGGAGCACCACGATCATGTTGTCTGGCAGTCCCAAGGCGGTGGCCTGCCGATACGTCTAACGTGCAGTGGTGTCGTTCTCGAATACGGCTACGAGGCCAACGGTGCCCGCGCTGCCGCAAATGCCTTTAGGAATTTCACAAGATAGGCAGCGCCGCCATCCACGCTCAGTTTGGCATGGATAAAGAACGAGAAGTAATCTTTTCGCTTGGAAATAGCGCCGTGAGCGAGCGTTGTAATATCCGAATGTCCGTGCTGCCCTCGGCAAGAATGACCGTTGTTGCCAGCCGACGGGGATCAAGGGGAGCGGAAGCTCTCTTGTCAG
The DNA here is from genome assembly GCF_029952935.1 of Bradyrhizobium sp. Mp19. Classification (NCBI taxonomy): domain Bacteria; kingdom Pseudomonadati; phylum Pseudomonadota; class Alphaproteobacteria; order Hyphomicrobiales; family Nitrobacteraceae; genus Bradyrhizobium; species Bradyrhizobium sp. Mp19. Next base: position 69,676 of record NZ_JASAUT010000039.1, read on the forward strand.
CGCAAATGCTGGCGCCCGACTAGATCCAACCGCCGCCGATCAGCGCCGTGATGACGTGCCGCACGTCAGCGCAGGCATCCAACAAAGCCCGAAGGCTCATCAAGGATCCATAGCCGTCGAACCAAAGCCGGCCTTCGCCGTCGCGATCACGCATCCGGCGATCGATCTCGTCCGTCGCCTCCTCGCGCGTGTAGAGGGTCGCCAGCACTTCGGGTGCCCGCGCCGATACCAATCCTCGACAAAGAATGAGCGCAGTGCCGCGGCCGTCTCCTCTGCCCAATCGCCATCGGCGCAGTATTCGTCCCAGTCTCGCGCGTCGCTGCGAGCTAAGCCTCCAGCCGTTCACGCGCCGTACTGGCCGTGGCAGCCCAAGAGATCCAAACGCGACAAGACCGCTCTGGGCGCCTTGTAGACGACGTTGGAACTTTCCGCCTCTTCATCGACCGACGGCCTGATGGCTCGGTCGCTTTCCTAGAAGAGCGCAGAAATGATCGGGAACGACGGACTTTGCGCCATAGACCTCGGTCCGATCGAAATAGATTTTGCAGTAACTTCCTATCCACCGCTCCTACAGGCCAATGTCCAGCATGGTGGTGCGATCGGTGAACGGTCGGCGGCCCTTTGAACTCCGCCGTGTCGACCTCCCAACCGCACATCGACTTACAATCCATTCTAGCCGATCAGCCACCGCACTGTGACGGCAACGACGTTCCAGCCGAGAGCCATGCAGCCCTGACAACCACGCGACTGGTGCCTGTCGGGCGGGGATGGTCCCCGCCTAAGAACAGGAGCCGGATAGATGTCTCAAAGCCTTGCCTTCGCCAATGCATAGAACCTCGCCCACCCTCATGGTCTGCGTCGTTATCTTCCGCACCGGCAGGGGCGGATACGGCGTCATGCCGGCCACCGAATACGACGGCAGGCGTCAGTGGCAGCCGTACGGGGAGGCCATTGCCATCTACAAGCGCACGAATCTTGCTGGTCTGCCGTAACCGTCCTATCGATTGCCTCTGGTTCTTGGCGATGCACGCTCCGTGCTGATGAACGGGGACAATAGAAGTGTCGATCATCTGGACCGCCGCATCGTGAGCAGCGGCGAGTGTATCTATGATTCGGCTCCAGAGACCGGCCCACGCCAGCGAACAAAGCGGTTATAGCAGGTAGTGTAAGGACCAAAATGATCCGGCAAATCGCGCCAAGGTGCCCCAGATCGCACGACGCAGAAGATGAGGACGCGTCAGTCGTTTACCCGAGGAACTCCACGCGTCTTGTTTGGTAGCATAGACTTGATAAGTGCCCATTCGTAGTCCCTTAGGTCATGGCGCAATGATTCGAAGCCCCAGTTTGGGAAGTTGAATCACGGGCGCCGGGCCGAGCACAATGCTTTTGCCATGTCAGGCCAACTTGTCCTCACGGCCGCCCTCAAGCTTATCTCGCAAGGCCGTGATCACGCGATGGACAATCCTTATATCCTTGACCGACAGCCCTTCTGAAAGATCGTTGATCCAGGGAGCCTGCAATTCCATTGCGGCTTCGAAGGCGCGCTGTCCATTCGCAGTGAGCACGACGAGCTGCGCCCGTCGGTGATGCGGGTTGACCTCAAAAGATACGAGGCCCTCCCTGTGTAGATCATTGATAATCCGCTGCACGTTTTGACGATTGCCGCCGAGGTCGCGTGCGAGCCAAGCGACCGGTTGGGGACGTTCGGCGGACACAATGGCGCCAAGCACCTGCCAGCGTGCGCTTGTTAGGCCAAGCGGCGCGACCAGACGGTCGCCGGCCGTCAGAAGTAGGCTGTCGAGCCTGAAGAGATCGAGAACAAGGTCGGTCAGGGCGTCACCCTCGGGGGTTCGCTTGGCTCTTTTCATTTGTCACCATTGTTTTATATTGACATTATAATGTCAATCTGTCATGTAGGCATAATACCAATTAGGTATCGCATGCTAAATAGCAATGGAGCCACTCATGTCGCTGCTACGCGCACTCGACCCTTCCTTCCCGATCGACCGCCAGATCGCTATTGAGGCAAATTCGGTCGTCCTGGTGAACCCATTCACTCTCGACAAAGCCGATGAGGCGGCTTTTCTCAAAACCTGGCAGGACGACGCAGCGTTCATGAAGCGACAGCCGGGCTTCATTTCCACTCAGCTGCACAGAGCTCTCGGCGACAGCTCGACCTATCTGAACTACGCCGTCTGGGAATCCACCGCACACTTCCGCGCGGCCTTCACCCATCCTGACTTTCTAGCAAAAATAGCCAGCTATCCGGCCTCCGCGATAGCTTCCCCTCATCTGTTCCAGAAAGTTGCCGTGCGCGGCATCTGCGTTGCCTAGCCCTGCTGTTTTTAGGAAGGGAAGATACTCATGATCAAGTTGATCCATCCTATCGCTGGTGCCTTGGCTATCGCAACGATCGGCACATTTTGGCTATCGACGGTACTCAGCGAGCTGTTCGCGTCCCATGCCACAGTTGCCGCGGTTAAGAGCACCATACCGTGGGGCTTCTTGTTGCTGATTCCGGCGCTCGCTGCCACCGGCGGTACAGGTGTCATCTTGGCAATGGGGCGCCGGGCCGGACCGATCGGGGCCAAATTCAAGCGCATGCCATTCATTGCAGGAAACGGCATCCTGATTCTTATTCCGTCTGCGCTCTTCCTTGCGTCGAAGGCTCAGGCGGCAGAATTCGATGCCATGTTCTATGCTGTGCAGGCGATCGAGCTCATCGCGGGCGCAACAAACATTACACTTCTTGCTCTCAACGGGCGGGACGGTCTCAAAATGAAGGGATGGTTGCGCCGCAAACCCGCTTAATCACCTGAACCGGAACTGCGCGGACAACCGACCTGACGCCCGGTATTGTCCCGGCTTTATGAGTACGCGCCCTAAAATCTTATAGCTCTCCCGCCGGAGAATAGGCCGGACGTATCACAATGCGTAGCCAAATCAGCAGTTTAGAACGTTCAGCCCTTCAGTTTACCTCCGGCAGCATAACGCTCGCCGTGGTAACACTAGCCTGCTTGTACCTTCAGGCGCATTTCGCCGCGACGGCGTTCGCCTATTTGTTAGTGGTCTTGCTGTTTTCGCTGATGGGCAGCTTCGTCGCGTCGTCCGCGCTTTGCATCGTAGCCATTGCTGCTCTCGCTTATTACTTTGCGCCGCCGGCGTTCAGCCTGCGAATCGATGCCCCCCGAGATCTGCCCGTGGTTGTTGCATTCTTTATTGCCTCGATTGTGGGAGCGCACTTGATCGGTACGCTCCGTCAGGAAAGAGAGGCTGCGCGTGTGATTGCGGCCAAGCTTCAGCGGAGTGCGGCCGATTTGGAGGATCGCGAAAAGCGGTGGCGCGCCATCTTCGAGCACAATCCAGCCATGTACTTCATGGTCGATGAAGCCGGCACTGTCCTCGACGTCAATACATTCGGCGCGACACAACTCGGCTATGCTCGTGCTGAACTGATCGGTCAGTCCGTGCTGGAGGTATTTCTCGAGGAGGATCGCGCGTGCGTTCGGACGTGCCTGAAGGACGTCGGACAAACGCGCACTTGGGACGTCCAGAAGGTCAGGAAGGACGGCTCGGTCTTGTGGGTACGTGAAAGCGCCAAAGCTATGCTCTGGGCGGATAAGCAGCCCATTGTCCTTATCGCCTGCGAAGATATCACGGAGCGAAGGCGGACCGAACTTGCCCTGCAGCGGAGCGAAGCACATTTGGCCCAGGCGCAGGAGTTGAGTCACACAGGCAGCTTCAGCTGGAACCCCACTACGGGCGAAGCCTTCTGGTCACAGGAGACATTTCGGATTTTCCAATTAGATCGCCAGACAGTGCCGCTGGGGCCGCAGCTCGTCGTTGAGCGCACTCATCCAGATGATAGGGCTTCGGTTCAAGAAATTATTGATCGCGCGATGCGAGACCCGAGCGATTTCGAGCACGAATACCGGCTTCTGCTACCGGACGGCTCGGTAAAGCACATCCATGCGCAGGCGCGAGCGACGAGAACAGCCTCTGGTGAGATCGAGTTTGTTGGGGCAGCTACGGATATTACGGCGGCTAGGCGAGCAGAACAACAGCTGCGCCGCAACGAGGCTTATCTAGCCGAAGCTCAGCATCTCAGTCACACGGGCAGCTGGTCCTGGGACGTCTACGGTCTAGATTTCGTGTATCGCTCCGCCGAGGTCGATCGTCTGTTTGGCTTTCGCCCACAAGAGCCGGTATCGATCGAGACCATCCGATCGCGCATCCATCCGGACGACTTGCCACGGCTGGAGGAGGTGCAGCGCCAGGCGATTGAGCACAAGGAGGGGCGGTTCGAATATGATTTTCGTATCCTTCTACCAGATGGCGGGATACGACGCATACACTCCGTTGCGCACGTGGTGGTCGGCAGCGATGGTAAAGTCAGCGAGCTGATCGGAACACATATGGATGTCACCGGGCAACACGCAGCTAGGGAACGCCTGGAAAACACACTTGCCGCGCTGCGCGAAAGCGAACAGCGCTTTCGCGACTACGCCGAAACAGCTTCCGATTGGCTCTGGGAAACTGGGCCGGATCTTCAGGTCACTCGCTTATCCGAGCACACCAGCGCTGCGGGACTTTTGGCGACAGGATTGATCGGCCTGCTTCGCTGTGACCTTGCGTGCGACGTCGAAGAGGAGCCCGAGAAGCGGCGGCAGCATCGGGCGACATTGGAGGCCCATCTTCCGTTTCGGGATCTCGTCTACCGCACCGTGAATCGGACAGGTTCTCCGATCTACGTCCGCACGAGTGGCAAGCCTTTTTTCGATGGAAAGGGGAACTTTCTCGGCTATCGGGGCGTCAGCACTGACATCACCGCGACCATTCGCGCCGATCAAGCCGAACAAGAACTACGAAAGGCACAAGCGGAGCTTGCGCATGTAACGCGTGTAACGACCTTAGGAGAGCTAACAACTTCCATCGCCCATGAAGTAAACCAGCCACTCGCCGCTATTATCAGCAACGCCGATGCGTGCCTCGGTTGGATGGGGCGGGAAGCTCCTAATCTTTCCGCTGCGCGCTCTTCGGTGGAATGGATCATCGAAGACGCAATCCGGGCAAGCGAGGTGATCCGTCGTATTCGCGCGCTCGCGAAGAAAGGCGACATTGAGATGGTGCCGCTCAACATCAATGAGCTCGTTAAGGAGGTCATTGCGCTGGTAACACGAGAGCTGGTGAGCCACCGAGTGACGTTACGCACCGAGTTGACGGCAGGGTTGCCTACGATCCTCGGCGACCGGATTCAGCTACAACAGGTGATCATCAACCTAGTGATGAACGGAATCGAAGCCATGGACGCAGTTACCGACCGGACGCGCGAACTGCTGATTCAATCATCAAAGGACGATCTGGGGCACATCCAGCTTGCAGTGACCGATTGCGGCGTCGGCATCGCCGAGATCGACGCGGACCGCGTCTTGGATCCTTTCTTCACCACTAAATCGAGTGGCCTTGGAATGGGTCTTTCGATCTGCCGGTCGATCGTGGAAGCTCATGGCGGACGGCTGTCAATGGTCCACAAAAATGGACCGGGCGCGACCTTCCAGTTTGCCCTACCGCTGCATAAGGAGGCCGTCTCGTGACAGGACGATTTGACTCGCCGGGTGAAGTCAGCAATGCCGAGTCCTCGACAAAGGCGGTTGTCTTCATCATCGAGGATGACATCTCCATGCGTCGCTCGCTTACGAACCTTTTTCAATCGGTAGGGTTAGGCGTCTTGCATTCGGATCGGTGCGCGAAATGCTGCAGAGCACAATTCCGGACGTTATTAGCTGTCTAGTTCTCGATGTCCGGCTTCCGAGCTTGAGCGGCCTTGACTACCAGACCGAGCTAGCGAGGTTGAACATACATATTACGATCATTTCATTACCGGCCATGGCGACATTCCCATGACCGTCAGGGCCATGAAGGAAGGAGCGGTCGATTTTCTCAGCAAACCGTTTCGCGATCAGGAACTGCTTGATGCCGTGGTTGCAGCGACCGAACGCGATCGCAAAAGACGAGAGGCTCAGCAGATCGTCGCGAACCTCCAGTCTCGATTTGAGAGCTCAAGCCCCGCGCGAGCAGGGGGTGATGAAACTGGTCGCTACCGGCATGATGAACAAGGCAGCCGCCGAGCTTGGGCTCGCCGAGATTACGGTCAAGATCTACCGGGGACACGTAATGAGGAAGATGCGTGCACGGTCGCTGGCCGACTTGATCAGAATGACTGGGACGTTGGGAATTCGCGCCAATCGTCCTGAACAAACCGAAGTATGATTTTACAATTTCATCAGTCGAGCCCATTTTCGCCGAAGGCGGCTAATGCTTGCAGCCGCTATTCCTCCTTCAGGAGGCTCGTCTTACCCATGCCTGTGATTTCCGTTGTTGACAACCACGCCCCAGTCCGTGCGGCGGCAGAGAATCTTTTGAAATCGCGTGGCTACATCGCCGCGACATCTCCCTCCCTCTCTCCCGACCGACCCTGAGGAAGCGCTCGCCGGTGTCGTAGCTTTGCGCCGACTGGCGGACAGGATCGAACGCCAAGCCGTCCGCTCGGCCCTACGCCAAGGTTTGTCGTGGTCGACGATCGCCCAAGCTTTAGGGATCACCAAACAGGCCGCCGACAAACGACTTTCAGACGTGGCGACACGCAACAGCTCTATATAAGAGGATTGTCATGTTCAAAGGCATCGGATCGAAGCTCAACGACATGGGCACCATTAAGTTTCTTTGCGAGAGGGCGGAAACTTACGCCTTGCAGGATCAGCAGCGGGAGCCTGGGGCCGAACACTTCTTGCTGGCCTCACTCGATCTTCCGGACGGCACCTGGGCGGGGGGAGCCCGATGCCCTGAAGGGCGCGATCGAACGGCAGTACGGCGAAGCCCTTCGTTCAATCGGTCTGAAAGCGGATGCCCCGCGCGATATGCCGATGCCGGCAAGTCCCGGTATCTATGATGCCGCCCCCTCTGGTCGGGAGATCATGCAAGAGCTGGCCGCAATCCGGAAAAACCATGGTCCGTTGCTGGTGCTCATGTCGCCGGAATCGTCGCTGGAATGTCGCATGGCGTGGCCGCGCGAGCACTTCGCGCCCTCGGCGTTGATTCCTCGCTCCTGAAATCGACCGCCGATCCGATATCGGCGGTCGGACACGTTCACCGAGACGAGGCCTAGGGGCCGCCAGCTATCGGGAAAGTAGGTTTGAGCGGCTCCGTCAGCACGTCGCTGAAATGGAGCGGCGGGCGACCGAGGCCGAAGCGAAGTTGAAGCGCCTCTATGACGGGATCGAGAATGGCGTGAGTGATCTGTCGCTCAAGGATTGAATCGCCGAGCTAAAGGCGGTACGGGATAGGGCGAGCGGCGACGCCGGTCGCGCTCTCGCGCATATCGAGCGTATCGGCCCCGCGATCACGCCAAAAAGTCTGCGCACGTTCGCCGATGCGGCCCTACGCAAGCCGCGGAGTGACGATGGTACCTTTGCCCGCGCTCACCTGCGCGCCGTCGCGCAAAAGGACGCCGTGTCGAGCAAGCAAGAACTGGGCGATGCGACCCGTCGCCGCCACTGATTCCTGCAATGTTAGTTACGAAAAAAGTCTACGTTGCCTTTCGTAGCCGAGTCTTTTCTGACACTTCCTGACGTTCGCTAATGCCCTCCCTTCTGCTCCTTTGCTTCCGTTGACGTGGAATGCGGCGCGCCTCAGGTTAGCTCGTTCTATTATGGAGGAGACGTAATCTTGATACGGCGTGGTCAGGACTTCGAAAGCAGTGTCCAAGTTGAACGTAGTGCGGTCGCAGATATGCCGGCGCCTAGCCATCTGCGTCGCCTCCCGTTTGCGCAGCGGTTGACCTGCACCGTCGCGGAGGCCTGTGAAGCGACAGGTCTTGGGCGGACCAAGATCTATGAACTAATCGGGGATGGTCGAGTTACCACGACGACGGTCGGTCGCCGTCGTCTGGTCATTGTGCAATCTCTGTTGGCTCTGGTGGGTGTCGATACGATACCAGCCGACACTGGACAGGTTCGCAGCTCCTCATGACGGCCACGCGAGCAGGTGCGGAAGCTGATACTATGGCACGGCTACCGTATCGATCGCGAATTGGCTCCTACACTGTCGTCCGTTAAGAAGCCGATTGCAGCGGTGAACGGTCGCTGATGGCTGCGATGAGGGTGGCCAGGAAGAGGCGCCA
>NZ_JASAUT010000003.1:0-352789 GCF_029952935.1 Bradyrhizobium sp. Mp19
TGAAAGCAGAGAATCATTCGACTCACCGTTCCGCAAACGGAAACGCCTCAAATCACATAGATTCACAGCCTCTCAGGGTGACGGATCGGGCTGGTGCGCAAGCCGCGCTATCGCAACGCCCGCGCAGCTTCCACCAAGCGGATGCTGCTGCTCGCGGTCGCGAGCAGCGTGCCGTCGGCGGCGGTCAGCCTCCCCTCGACAAAGGCGATGGTCTTGCCGAGCTGGGTCACCGTGGCCTCGCCGGTGATCGGTCCGGGCTTTGCCGGCGCCAGGAAATTCACGGTCATCGTGATGGTCGTGGTGAAGAGCCGGCCCTCGGTCATCACGAACACCGCCGGCCCCATCGTGTCGTCGAGCATTGCCGAGAGCATGCCGCCCTGGATGAAGCCGGCCGGATTGCAAAACTCCTGCTTGCCGTCGAAGGCCATTTTGATCCAGCCCTCCCGCGGACGTGCGTCAACGAGACGCCAGCCGAGCAATTTGGCGACTGATGGCATCGGGATGTGGTCGAGCGCGGTTGCGATCATGGCGGGCCTCCGTTGTGGCGGAGGTGATAGCCGAACGCTGCTGCCAGCATGGTGTCAGCAGAAGAACACGCGTCAGAGATCGAGCCCATGCGCGATGACCTTGCGCATCACGTTCGGAAACGCCTCGCCGTCCAGCGTCGCCACCGGCACCCAGCGCATGCCCTCCGGCGCGCGGCTCCGCGGCGGAACGCTGGCGGTATAGACGACGAGTTCGAGGGGGAAGTGCGTGAACACGTGACTGACGACGCCCGCCTTGCGGTGCCAGCGCATGACGCCTTTCAGTTCCGGCGCCTGTGCCAGTGCCGCCGCATCGTCCTGCCCGGCAAGCCATTGCGACCCCGGCACCTCGGTCATGCCGCCGAGCAGGCCTTTTTCCGCGCGCGAGCGCACCAGGAGCTCGCCGCCCCGCGTCACCACGAAGGCCGCGCCGCGGCGCAAGATGCCGCTCTTCTTCGGCGCCTTGCGCGGGAACGCTTCCTGGTCGCCGCGCGTGCGCGCCGCGCAGTCGTCGTTCAGCGGACACAATGCGCAGGCCGGCTTCTTCGGCGTGCAGATCGTGGCGCCCAAATCCATCAGCGCCTGAGCACTGTCGCCGGCGCGGGACGGACCGAGCAATGTCGCCGCCATCTCCTTGATCAGCGGCTTGGCCTGCGGCAGCGCCTCCTCGATAGCATAGAGCCGACTGACCACGCGCTCGATGTTGCCGTCCACCGGCATGGTGCGGCGGTCGAAGGCGATGGCGGCGATCGCGGCCGCGGTGTACGGCCCGATGCCGGGCAGCGCGCGCAGGCCGCCCTCGGTGTCCGGAAACACCCCGCCATGGTTGCCCATCACCGCGACCGCGCAGGCGTGCAAATTGCGCGCCCGCGAATAATAGCCGAGCCCGGCCCACATCCTTAAGACGTCGTCGAGCGAGGCACGCCCAAGCGCGGTCACGTCGGGCCAGCGCGACACGAATTTCTCGAAATACGGCCCGACCGCCCGCACCGTGGTTTGCTGCAGCATGATCTCCGACAACCAGACGCGGTACGGATCGGCCCGCTCCCCCGCCACCGCGCGCCACGGCAGCGTCCGACGATGCCGGTCATACCAGGCGAGCAGCCGCGCCGGGCGGTCGGCCTGCTGATCGGTCGATTTGATTTTGGCGGCCGCGCGAGAACTCATGAACGTATCTTAAGCCACATCTCGCCATGTCATGCCCGGGCTTGACCCGGGCATCCACGTCTTTCTTCGCCCGGCACGGAAAACGCCGCCACAATGATGAACACGGTTTCAGCCACATCACCACCACTGCTATAACCCTCCCATGTCCAAACCTGGCCCGATCAGCGCCAAGCCCCTGTCGATCCTGCTCAGCGACGTCTTCACCGACGCCTATGCCAAGCAGGGCTTTGCCGCGCGCGAATTGGTGACGCGCTGGACCGAGATCGCGGGCGAGCGGATCGCCGCCTATTGCGAGCCGCTGAAGATGCAGTGGCCGCGACCGGTGGAGGGAAAGCCGCAGGAGCCGGCGACGCTGGTGCTGCGGGTCGAAGGCCCGATGGCGCTGGAGATCCAGCACTCCTCCGACGTCATCCTGGAACGGGTGAACCGCTTCTTCGGCTGGCATGCGGTCGGCCGCCTGACCATCCGGCAGGCGCCGCTGTCGCGCCGCAGCCGCCCGGTACGGCCGCGCCCGCCGGACGCCAAAACCGTGGCCCGGGAGGCGGCCAACCTCGCGGCCGTCGAGGACGACGATCTGCGCGCGGCGCTGGCCCGTTTGGGTGCCTCGATCAAGCGAAATTGACGCTTTTCGGCAGGCCGGCCGCGAGACCGCGGCATTGCCACAATGGCCGTTTCAAGCTAGCGAAGGCTTCCTTTTTCGGGACCCCTTCATTGTGGCGTGAATGCGCCAATCCGGGAGCTGACCTTGATCATCACGCGCCGCGCTTTCACCACCGCTCTCTCGCTGACCGGGCTCGCCGCCCTCGCCGGCCTGTCGCCGCTGCGCCTGATCACCGACGCGTTCGCGCAGACCGCCGCCGAGGTCGCCAAGCCGCAGTCGCTGCCGGACATGGGGCTCGGCCCGCAGGACGCCAAGGTGACGATCGTCGAATACGCCTCGATGACCTGCCCGCATTGCGCCAATTTCAACGAGACCGTGTTCCCGAAGATCAAGTCGACCTACATCGACCCCGGCAAGGTCCGTTACGTGTTCCGCGAATTCCCGCTCGACATCAAGGCCGCCGCCGGCTCGATGCTGGCGCGCTGCATCGCCAAGGACGACGCGCCGAAGTATTTTGCCGTGATCGACCTGTTGTTCCGCCAGCAGAACGACTGGGTGGTGAAGAACACCACCGAGACGCTGACGCGGATCGGCAAGCAGGCCGGCCTCACCCAGCAGCAGGTCGAGGACTGCCTGAAGGATCAGAAGCTGCTCGACAAGATCGCGGCCGACCAGAAATACGCCAACGAGGTGCTGAAGGTGAACTCGACGCCGACCTTCTTCGTCAACGGCGAAATGCTGAAGGGCGAGACCTCGTTCGAGGAGTTCAGCAAGCACATCGATCCGCTGCTGAAGAGCTGATTGCGCGTCGTTGAGCCTGACGTCGTCGTGCCCCGCTTTTGAGTCGGGGCACGATAATTGTGGATGATTTGCGATCACGGCATGCGGCCGTCGCATTATTTCGTTGTTGAAAACCTGATTCGCGTGATGCGAATCTCCGAGGACATGCAGAGGCCACAAAACCCCTGCAAATCCCTTGGGAAAAGCTTGGTCAAGCGGTTGCCCTGACGCACGGGCATCGCCATTGTCGCCGCTCATGAGAGCTGCACGCAGCAACTCACCCACACACCGACATTGCCTTCCATGGTATTGTCACGGCAGGGAGATTCGCGCCCGGCCAAACGAGATTTGTGTACATGAAGCTCACGCGCCTCCGCCTGCACGGTTTCAAGTCGTTCGTTGAACCCACCGATTTCATGATCGAGCCGGGCCTGACCGGCGTCGTCGGACCGAACGGCTGCGGCAAATCCAATCTCGTCGAAGCGCTGCGCTGGGCGATGGGTGAGACCTCGCACAAGTCGCTGCGTGCCGCCGACATGGATGCGGTGATCTTCGCCGGTTCGGGCAACCGTCCGGCGCGCAACCACGCCGAAGTCGTGATGACGATCGACAATTCCGATCGCTCGGCGCCGGCCGCGGTGAACGACAGCCAGCACTTGGAAATCTCTCGCCGCATCGAGCGCGAGGCCGGCTCGGTCTACCGCATCAACGGCCGCGACGTCCGCGCCCGCGACGTGCAGATCCTGTTCGCCGACGCCGCCACCGGCGCGCGTTCGCCGGCGCTGGTCCACCAGGGCAAGATCGGCGAGATCATCCAGGCCAAGCCCGAGCAGCGCCGCCGCGTGCTGGAAGACGCCGCCGGCGTGGCGGGCCTGCATGCCCGCCGTCACGAGGCGGAACTGCGGCTCAAGGCGGCCGAAACCAATCTCACCCGCGTCGAGGACGTGATCGGCCAGCTCACCGGCCAGATGGAAGGCCTGAAGAAGCAGGCGCGCCAGGCGATCCGCTACCGCGAAGTCGCGGCCAAGGTGCGTAAGTCCGAGGCGATGCTGTTCCATCTGCGCTGGATCGAGGCCAATGCCGACGTCAACGACGCCGCGCAGACCCATGATATCTCCGTGCGCGAGATGGCCGAGCGCACCCGCGAGCAGGCCGAATCCGCCCGCATCCAGGCGATCCGCGCCGCCGAATTGCCGGCGCTGCGCGATGCCGAGGCGCGCGCCGCCGCCGGCCTGCAGCGACTGACCAACACGCGCGAGATGCTCGACCGCGAGGAGCAGCGCGCCAAGGAGCGCGTCGGCGAGCTCGATCGCCGCCTCACCCAGTTCGCCCAGGACATCGCGCGCGAGCAGCAGCAGACCTCGGATGCCGACATCGCGCTGCATCGGCTCGACACCGAAGACGCCGAGCTCAAGGAAGAGATCAAGTCGCGCGTCGAGAAGCGCTCCGGCGTCGACGAGCGCGTCGCCGAGGCCGAAGAGATCCTGGCCGCGACCGAACGCCAATTCTCGGAGCTGACCACGCAGCTCGCCGATCTCACCGCCAAGCGCAACCAGCTCGAAGCCGGCGTGCGTACGCATCGCGAGCGGCTGGCCCGGCTCGATCAGGAGATCGCCAACGTCCAGGCCGAGGAAACCAAGCTCGCGCAGGAGACCGGCAATCTCGGCGACATCGACGCGCTCGCCGCCGCCATGGAGATGGCGCAGCAGACGCTTGCCGAGTCCGAGGCCGCCGTGCAGACCAGCGAGGCGCATCACGCCGCCGCGCGGCAGACGCTGGAAGCCTCGCGCAATCCGCTCACCGAAGCCGAGAAGCGCGTGCAGCGGCTGGAGACCGAAGCCCGCACCATCTCCAAGCTCGTCACCAGCGAGACCAAGAACCTGTGGCCGCCGATCATCGACGGCATCACCGTCGCCAAGGGCTATGAGAAGGCGATCGGCGCGGTGCTCGGCGACGACCTCGATGCGCCGGTGGATTCCTCCGCGCCGATGCGCTGGACCAATATCGGCGTGGCCGGCGAAGATCCGGCGCTACCCGATGGCGTCGAGCGGCTGGCCGACCATGTCCAGGCGCCGCCGGAACTGGCACGCCGCCTGGCCCAGATCGGCGTCATCGCCAAGGAACGCGGCGCCGCGCTGGTGTCGCAGCTGAAGACCGGCCAGCGGCTGGTGTCGCTCGAAGGCGACGTCTGGCGCTGGGACGGCTTTGTCGCCGACGCGCATGCGCCGACCGGCGCCGCCCGCCGCCTCGCCGAGCGCGCCCGCCTGGTCGACATCGAGCACGAGCTGGAACAGGCCCGCATCGACGCCGCCGCCAAGCGCCAGGCGCTGGAGACGGCCGAAGAAGAATTGCGCTCGGCGTCCGCCGCCGAGGGCGCCTCGCGCGAAGCCGTGCGCGCCACCCGCCGCGAGGCCGACGCCGCGCGCGAACGCCATGCCGCCACCGAGCGCGAGATCAACCGCCACGCGGCGCGCAAATCGGCGCTGACCGAGGCGCACAGCCGCGTCGCCGCCGACCGCGCCGAGGCCGAAGCCGCGCATGAGAGCGCGGCTGCCGCGCTCGCCGAACTGCCGCCGGGCGTCGAGACCGAGGCCCAGCTCGCGGCGGTTCGCGCCGAGATCGACAATCAGCGCCGTGCCGCGGCGCAAGTCCGCGCCGAGGCGCAGGCGCTCGCCCGCGAGGCCGAGCTCGCCGACCGCCGCGTGCAGGCGATCGTTGCCGAGCGCAATGAGTGGCAGAACCGCAAGACCAGCGCCGCTTCGCAGGTCGAGACCGTCGAGGCGCGCATCGCCGAAGTGTCGGCCGAGCGCGAGGAACTCGCCAATGCGCCGGAAGTGTTCGCCGAGAAGCGCAGCGCGCTGATCACGGAGATCGAGCACGCCGAGGGCGATCGCCGCATCGCCGCCGACGCGCTGGCGACCGCGGAAGCCGCGATGGCGGAAACCGATCGCCTCGCCAAGGCCTCGCTCGAAGCGCTCTCCTCGTCCCGCGAAGCCACCGCGCGCGCCGAGGAGCGCATGGAAGGCACCCGCCGCCGCCTCTCCGACATCGAGCGCGAGATCCACGACATGCTCGAGGTCGAGCCCAGCGCGGTCGTCGGCATGGCCGAGATCGAGCCCGGGCAGGAGCTGCCGCCGGTCGCGCAGGTCGAGGAAGAGCTCGAAAAACTGCGCCGCGACCGCGAGCGGCTTGGCGCCGTCAATTTGCGCGCCGAGGAAGAGCTCAAGGAAGTCGAGACCCAGCACACCGCGCTGACAACCGAACGCGACGATCTCGTCGAAGCGATCAAGCGGCTGCGGCAGGGCATCCAGAGCCTCAACCGCGAAGCACGCGAGCGCCTGCTGACCTCGTTCGAGACCGTCAACAACCACTTCAAGCGGCTGTTCACCGAGCTGTTCGGCGGCGGCGAGGCCGCACTGCATCTGATCGAGAGCGACGATCCGCTCGAGGCCGGCCTCGAGATCATCGCCAAGCCGCCCGGCAAGAAGCCGCAGACGCTCTCGCTGCTCTCGGGCGGTGAGCAGGCGCTGACGGCGCTCGCGCTGATCTTCGCGGTGTTCCTGACCAACCCGTCGCCGATCTGCGTGCTGGACGAGGTCGACGCGCCGCTCGACGACCACAACGTCGAACGGTTCTGCACCCTGCTGAACGAGATGACCGGCTCGACCGAGACACGCTTCATCATCATCACGCACAATCCGATCACGATGGCGCGGATGAACCGGCTGTTCGGCGTCACCATGGCCGAGCGCGGCGTGTCGCAGCTGGTGTCGGTCGACCTGCAGGGCGCGGTGGACATCCTCGACCAGAACGTGGCGTAGGCGTAGCACCTGCGCGTCGACGTCATTTCGTGATACCTGCGCCTACGCATCGTCATTGCGAGGAGCGATAGCGACGAAGCAATCCATACCTCAGCACGCGGCGCTATGGATTGCTTCGCTCCGCTCGCAATGACGTGGGATAGTCCGTCACATGACTTCGCCCGATCTCCCCGCCGAACTCAGAGCAGCCCTCAACGCCCGCCTCGAAGGCCTGTCGCGCAGCGACGCCGCCGGCCGCGCGGCGGTGATCTCGCAGACCTATCGCGAAGGCGGCGGCTCCTCGACGATCAGGACCGCGACCGATGCGCTGGCCTATGCGTTGGCGCGGATGCCGGCGACCTATGCCGCCGTGGTGGCGAGCCTCAATGCGCTGACGGAGATCAGGCCGGACTTCGCGCCGGCACGCCTGCTCGATGTCGGTGCCGGTCCGGGCACCGCGACCTGGGCCGCTGCGGAGGCGTTCACGTCGCTGCGGGAATTCAGCCTGCTCGACGCCAACAGCGCGCTGCGGTCATTGGCCGAGGAGCTGTTTCACGGCAGCATTCGCCTGCACGACACCAGCTACGAACTCGGCCAGGCGCGTGCGCTGCTCGACAAGGCCGAAGCTGCCGACCTCGTCGTCGCCAGCTACATGATCGGCGAATTGAGCGAAGCCGAGCGCGCGGCACTGGCCGATGCGCTGTGGGCGAAGACCGGCGACACGCTGCTGGTCGTCGAGCCCGGCACGCCCGCCGGCTATGCGCGGATCATCGCATTGCGCGCACGCCTGATCGCCGCCGGGGCGCATGTCGTGGCACCCTGCCCGCATGACGGCGGCTGTCCGCTGGTCGCGCCGGACTGGTGCCACTTCTCGCAGCGCCTGCAGCGCTCCCGCGCGCACAAGCAGGTCAAGGGCGCCGAGCTACCCTTCGAGGACGAGCGCTTCGCCTATGTCGCGCTGAGCCGCGCGCGCGTTGAGAACAGGCCATCGCGCGTGCTGGCGCAGCCGGACGTCGGCAAGGTCGAGGTTGCGGCCAAGCTGTGCACGCCCGAGGGCGTATCGGTTGCGAGGATCCCGCGTCGCTCCAGGGCCGAATACGCAAGCGCCCGGCGCTGGCGCTGGGGCGATGCGGTATCTCGTCGTCCCGGCGAAAGCCGGGACCTATAACCACCGAGGTTTGTTGTGAGTGAAGCCGTCGCCGCTTGTGCCCCTTCCGCGGGCCGCGGCGTATGGGTCCCGGCTTTCGCCGGGACGACGGAATATATTGAACCGATGTCGGCCAACCTTCGACTAACGCTTGCCCACCTTTCCGCGGCGGGCTGCCCTGCGCCCCGATCTTGGGCTACGGTGCCGCCGTCTCGTCCATCAGGAGCTGCCCCGTCATGTCGACCAGCTGGATCGTTATCGGCGTCATCGTGCTTCTCGTGCTGTTTGCGTTCGGCGCCTACAACCGCCTCGTGGCGCTCAGCCAGCGGGTCGGACAGGCCTTTGCCGACATCGACGTGCAACTCAAGCAGCGCCACGACCTAATCCCGAATCTGGTCGAGACCGTGAAGGGCTACGCGGCGCATGAGCGCGGCACGCTCGACGACGTCATCAAGGCGCGCAATTCGGCAATGTCGGCGCAGGGCCCAGCCCAGGTCTCGGCGGCGGAGAACCAGCTCTCCGGCGCGCTCGGCCGGCTGATCGCGCTGTCGGAGGCCTATCCGGACCTCAAGGCCAACGCCAATTTCCAGCAGCTTGCCTCCGAGCTTTCCGATCTCGAGAACAAGATCGCCGCCAGCCGCCGCTTCTTCAACAACGCGGTCCAGGAATACAACACCGGCATCCAGCAGATGCCGGCCGCGCTGTTCGCCGGCATGTTCGGCTTCACCCGCAAGGATTTCTTCGACCTCGGCACTAGCCGCACGGAGGTCGAGGCGGCGCCCAGCGTGAAGTTCTGAGGCGCAACGCGCGCCGGCGAGAGGCTGCTCCGTCATGGCCGCCTATGGTCTCTACACGCATATCGCATCGAACAAGTTTCGTTCGATGCTGCTGCTTGCCGGCCTGTTCCTGCTGATCTACGTGCTGGTCTATGCCGGCGCACTGGTCGCGGAGGTGATGATCGATAGCGGCCGCACCGTCGACTATTACCTGACGCGGGCCTTGCGCGACCTGGTCTCGGCCTTGCCGTGGGCGACGATCGCGGCGGTGGCCTGGATCGCGATCGCCTATTTCTTCCACCAGAAGATGATCGACGCCGTCACCGGCGGCGAGAGCGTGACGCGGCAGCAAGAGCCGCGGCTCTACAACCTGCTGGAAAATCTCTGCATCTCGCGCGGCATCCCGATGCCGAAGCTGAAGGTGATGGACAGCCCGGCGCTGAATGCGTTCGCGACCGGATTGAACCGGAGCCAATACGCCATCACGGTCACCACCGGCCTGTTGAACGCGCTGAACGATAAGGAGATCGAGGCCGTGCTCGGCCACGAGCTCACCCATATCAAGAACGGCGACGTACAGCTGATGGTGATCGCCGTGATCATCGCCGGCGTGGTCGGCTTCTTCGGCGAGCTGTTCTTCCGCCTGTTCACAAACCTGTCGTGGAATTCGAGCGGCGGCGGTGGCGGCTGGTCGTCATCCTCACGATCGTCGTCATCCTCGTCGGACCGCGACAGCAAGGGCTCGGGTGGCGGCGCGATCATCGTGATCATCATCGCGGTCGCGTTGATCGTGCTGGCCTGGCTGCTGTCGCAGGTGGTCAAGCTCGCACTGTCGCGCTCGCGCGAATTCCTCGCCGATGCCGGATCGGTCGAGCTGACCAAGAACCCCGATGCGATGATCTCGGCGCTGCGCAAGATCGAGAACCGCGGCGAGCTGCCGGACGCCACCTCGGCCGTGATGGAACTCTGCGTCGACAACCCGCGCGAGGGGTTTGCCGACCTGTTCGCCACCCATCCCTCGGTGAAGTCCCGGGTCGATGCCCTGGTGAAATACGCCGGCGGCCACGATCCCGGACCGCTGGCGCTGCCGGACGAGACGGAGCCGCAGGATGAGCCGTCCGCGGCGGGCGACCGGCCTCCGCCAGCGACCCATGGCCCGTGGGGCGACAAGCCGCGTGCACCGGCGAACAATCCGCCAGCGCTGCCGGGCAACAACCCCACGCAGGGACCATTGGGTCCTCTCCAGGGCCCTTGGGGACGACACCGCTAATCGCGCCCTAGCCTACTCAGTCCATTAAGGAAATTCCCACCAAACCGATCGTGGGCGCCTTAAGGAATTGAATTCTCCCTCGTTTCTGCCATGTTCGCGCCCAAAGCAGTGTGGGGACTTGCCGATCGCCATCGCGGTCGGGAGCGCGCTTTAAGGGACTTCCATGGCAAAGCCGGTTGTGATCGTGGTGGGCGCCGACAAGGGCGGGGTCGGCAAGACCACCGTTTCGCGGACGCTCCTGGACTATTTCAGTGCCAACAACGTGCAGACCCGGGCGTTCGACACCGAATCGCCGCGCGGCACGCTGAAGCGCTTCCATCCTGACATCACCGAGATCGTCGACATGACGACGACCGCGGACCAGATGAAGATCTTCGATACGCTGAACTCGGGGCCCTCGGTCACCGTGATCGACGTCCGCGCCGGCCTGTTGTCGCCCGCGCTGGCCTCGCTGCGCGATATCGGCTTCCTCGACGCGGCGCGCTCCGGCCAGATCACCTTCGCCGTGTTCCATATCCTCGGCCCGTCGATCGCCTCGCTGGACGAGATCGCCGAAACCGCCAACTTCATGAGCGGCGCGAAGTATTTCCTGGTGAAGAACTTCATCAACGACACCCAGTTCTTCCAGTGGGACCAGGCGACCTACAATTCCTACTTCCATCGCATCAAGGACGCGACCGACCTCACGATCCCCAAGCTCAACGAAATGGCCTATGAGCAGGTCGAGGTCTCCTCGGTTCCGTTCCTGAAATTTGTCGCCAACAAGGGCAAGGAAGACGAGGCCGCGAACTACTCCTTCGTGCTGCGCGGCTATGTCCGGCACTGGCTCGCCAATGTCTGGAGCGAGTTCGACCGGATCAAGCTGACCGACTTGGTCGGCGCCAAGTCGGCCAAAGGCGAAAAATAGTCGGACCTTCGACCTTGATGGGGCTGGATTAGGCGAAAATTTGGCCTGATATAGCGGGCGATGTCGTCCACGCCTGTTTACATCATCTGCTCGCCCCGCCCGCAGGTCGGCAAGACGCTGATTGCGCGGCTGCTCGGCGAATTCCTGTTGCTCAAGAACGGCGACGTGGTCTGCTACGACATCAATCTGAAGGAGCCGTCGCTGCTCGACTACCTGCCGCGGATCACCGAAACCGCTGACGTGATCGACACCTACGGCAAGATGCAGCTGATGGACCGCGTCATCGCCAATGACGGCATCGGCAAGGTGATCGACCTCGGCTACCACGCCTTCGACGAATTCTTCAGAATGTGCGACGAGATCGGGCTGATGAAGGAGGCGCTGCGTCGCCGCGTCGCGCCGATCATCCTGTACGTCGCCGATACCGACCGCGCCTCGGTGCGCGCCTACCAGACGCTGCACGGCATGATCCCGCCGAATGCGCTGATCGTCATCGACAACGAGTTCGTGGTGCGCGGCGAGTTGCCGCCTGCCATGACCGCCAGCCGGGTGCTGCGCTTCCGCGCGCTGCCGGTGTTCCTGAAGACCTATATCGACCGGTTGAACTTCTCCTTCACCGGCTATCTGCGCCAGGAAAAGGATTCATCGACCGAGCTGCATCAATGGATCCGGCGGAATTACACCACGTTCCGCGATCTTGAATTGAGCGTGCTGTTGCAGAGGTCGTAACTGTCGTCCCGGCCAAGCGAAGCGCGAGGCGGGACCCATAACCACCGCAGTGCGTTTGGTGAAGGCTGGGGCTGCAGCGGTCTTCATAACCACTATTGGTGGTTATGGGTCCCGGCCTTCGCCGGGACGACTATGTGGAGAGAGTGGCGCTAATGCCCCTCGAACGCCATCAGCGTGCGCACCGGAACGTCCATCGCGCGCAGCTTGGCGGCGCCGCCGAGATCGGGGAGGTCGACGATGAAGCAGGCCGCGACCACATTGGCGCCGATCTGGCGCAGCAGCTTCACCGCGCCCTCCGCAGTGCCGCCGGTCGCGATCAGATCGTCGACCAGGATCACGCGCTCGCCCGGCTGCACGGCGTCGGCATGCATCTCCATCTCGTCGATGCCGTATTCCAGCGAGTAGGCGATCCGCACCGTGGTGTGCGGAAGCTTGCCCTTCTTGCGGATCGGCACGAAGCCGGCGGAGAGTTGATGCGCCACCGCGCCGCCGAGGATGAAGCCGCGGGCCTCGATGCCCGCGACCTTGTCCACCTTCGCCCCCGCCCAGGGATGCACCAGCTCGTCGACGGCCCGGCGGAAGGCCCTGGCATCCGCGAGCAGCGTCGTGATGTCGCGAAACAGGATGCCCTTCTTCGGGTAGTCCGGGATGGTACGAACGGTCGCCTTGATGTCGTGGTCGAAGGTCATTGGTCTCGCAATCCTCAATTGGCCGGCGGATTAAGCCGGAATGCATTCTCGACAATGCGCAGGCCGACCTCGTTGCCGAGCGACATCAGCGATTCCGGATGGAATTGCACGCCGCCGACCGGCAGGGTCTTGTGCTCGATCACCATCGCGACGCCGTCTTCGGTGGTCGCGGTCACCGCCAGCACCTCGGGCACGCTGTCGCGCTCGACAAACAGCGAGTGGTAGCGGCCGATCACGATCTCATTGGGCAGGTTCCGCATCAGCCGGCCGCCGCGCACCTGGACGCGCGACGGACGGCCATGCGCGGGCTGACCGAGCTGGCCGAGCTGGCCGCCGAAATACTCGCCGATCGCCTGCACGCCGAGGCAGACGCCGAAGATCGGCAGCTTCTTTTCCAGCGCGGTATCGATGGTTTTCGCGATGCCGAAATCCTCCGGCCGACCCGGTCCGGGCGACAGCACCAGCAGGTCCCAGCCCTTCTTCTTGAGCATGTCCTGGGCATGGATATGCCTGACCACGGTGACGTTGGCACCGACCTGGCGGAAGTAATCGGCCAGCATGTGCACGAAGCTGTCGTCGTGATCGATCAAGAGCACGTTCTTGCCGGAACCGGTGGCGTCGGGCGCGAAATCCGACAGCGGCTTCGGCGGATCGCCGCGCAACGCCTGGAACAGCGCCGCGGCCTTGACCTGGCACTCGCGGTCCTCGGCGGCGGGATCGGAGTCAAACAGGCAGGTCGCGCCGACGCGCACCTCGGCGAGACCGTCTTTCATGCGGATGGTGCGGATGGTGAGCCCGGTGTTGATGCTGCCGTCGAAATTGACGCAGCCGATCGCGCCGGCATACCAGCGCCGCGGCGACCGCTCGTGATCCTCGACGAACTGCATCGCCCACAGTTTCGGCGCGCCGGTCACGGTGACCGCCCAGGCATGGGTCAGGAAGGCGTCGAGCGAATCGAAGCCCGGCCGCAGCATGCCCTCGACGTGATCGACGGTGTGGAACAGCTTTGAGTAGGTCTCGATCTGACGCCGCGCCAGCACCTTGATGGTGCCGGGCACGCAGACGCGCGCCTTGTCGTTGCGGTCGACGTCGGTGCACATATTGAGCTCGAACTCGTCCTTCTCCGAGTTCAACAGCTTGCGGATCTGCTCGGCATCGCCGATCGAGTCCGAGCCGCGCGCGATGGTGCCCGAGATCGGGCAGGTCTCGACCCGGCGGCCGTCGGAGCGCACGAACATCTCCGGCGACGCGGAGACCAGGAATTCGCCGTCGCCGAGATTCATCAGCGCGCCATAGGGCGACGGGTTGATGCGGCAGAGCCGCTGGAACACTTCCGCCGGCGAGCGCTCGCAGGGCTCGGCAAACAGCTGCCCGGGCACCGCCTCGAACAGGTCGCCGCGGGCAAACGCCGCGCGCGCGACCTCGACAGTCGCCTGATATTCGCCGGGCGCGTGATCGGCAAAGCCCTGCCGGCCGTTCCTGGCGTAGAGGCTCGGTGCGGTCTCCTGCGGCAGGCCCGCGGTGAATTTGCCCTTCCACGCGAACTCGT
Source organism: Bradyrhizobium sp. Mp19 (assembly GCF_029952935.1). Lineage (NCBI taxonomy): Bacteria > Pseudomonadati > Pseudomonadota > Alphaproteobacteria > Hyphomicrobiales > Nitrobacteraceae > Bradyrhizobium > Bradyrhizobium sp. Mp19. Next base: position 13,940 of record NZ_JASAUT010000003.1, read on the forward strand.
AAGTGAGCGCCACGCCGCGGCCGGTGGCGCGGTCATAGGCCAGCAGCCGGTCCGGCACGTAGAGCACGATGTCGCGCTGGTCGGCCTCGCGGGCGCGCTTCTGCACGAGGTCCTCGATCTGGAACACGAGGTCGTAGGCGAAGGCGCCGAACAGGCCGAGCAGCGGATCGGCATTGGAGGTGAACGCCGCCACCATGTCGCGCACCAGCGACATCACGCTGGCGCGGCGGGTGCGCTGGTCTTCTTCGACCGGCGCGGCGCCGCGGATAATTTGGCCGGCGAGCCGCGTTGGAGTCCGCTCCGATATCACGACGCAGGCATCGCGCAGCACGTCGCCGAGGAAGGCGATCAACACCTCGCCGCGCGGGTTCAGCGCCTGCAACGAGAAGTTGGTGCCTGATGTCTCCAGCACCAGCGGCGGATCGGCGAAGCCGAGGTCAAAGCTCTCGTAGCGGCCCGGTACCGTCGTGCCTGAGGACAGCACCACGCCGCGGCGGCGGTCCAGCAGCGCGATCAAATCGTCGAGGCGGTTGGCGCCGCCGGTGAACTGCTCGACCACGCGCGCGACCGCAAGGCCGCCATTGGTCAGATATTCGCTCTTGGCCGGCAGGGAGAAGACTGTCCTGTTCATGTGATCCTCTTACGAGACTTGCCGGGAGAGCGCCACACAGGACAAACGAAGGGCAAATAAACTAACCATCGGTCGCACTGCGATGGCGACCTTCGACGTTTGTGAAAAAAGAAAACGCACCGGCCACCTATGAGAAGGTGGGCCACCAACGACGGGATGGGCTGGCAACGGTGCTCATGGCACGTTACTCACCACCGGGCGCGGGCCGTGTCAAGAGTTGGCCCGGCACCCCTGCCCCAAGGCGGGACGCCCCCTGGACGGCATTTTCGGGGTTTGAAGGGGCAAGAAACCGCGTAGCATTTGACGAAATGGCGGCCGGCCGGCCGCCCAAAAAACGGACAGATGGCGGAGGCGCAGATGGCGATTTTGGGTCTCGGATATGCCGGCTTCGGCTCCGACGCGCTCGACGACTGGCGGCAGTTCGGCACTGGCCTCGTCGGGCTGCAGGCGGTCGAGCGCGGCAACTCGTTGCTCGCGTTCCGGATGGACGACCGCAAGCAGCGCATCGTGATCGACCGCGCCCAGGGCGAAGGCACCCGGTTCTTCGGCTGGGAGGTGGCTGACCGTGCGGCCCTCGACGCGCTGGCGGCACGGCTGGAACGTGCCGGCGTCGCCGTAACCGCGGAGCCGCAGGCGCTCGCTGACGCGAGGCGGGTGCGCGGCCTGATCTCGTTTCGCGACCCCGCCGGCAACCGTCTCGAGGCGTTTCACGGCGCCGAGATCGACGACACGCCGTTCAGGCCGGGGCGCTCGATCTCCGGCTTCCGCACCGGGCCGCTCGGCCTCGGCCACGCGGTGCTGACGGTCGAGCACATCGCCCCGGTGATGAGCTTCTATGTCGACGTGCTCGGTTTCGGCTTAAGCGACTACATCGAAAAACCGTTCCGCGCCTATTTCTTCCACGTCAACGCCCGCCACCACTCGCTGGCGCTGATCGAGACCGGCACGAACGGCATGCATCATCTGATGGTGGAGCTGTTCTCGCTCGACGATGTCGGCCAAGCCTATGATGTCGCCCAGCAGGAAGACCGGGTCAACGTCACGCTCGGCCGTCACACCAATGATCTGATGACGTCGTTCTACGCCAGGTCGCCGTCCGCCTTCATGGTCGAGTGCGGCTGGGGCGGCCGCGAGATCGATCCGGCGAACTGGACACCGTTCGAGATGCATGACGGCCCGAGCCTGTGGGGCCACGAGCGGGTCTGGCTGTCGCCGGAGGACCGCGCCGTCGCGCGCGAGATGCGAATGCGCGCCGCCGCCGAGGGCAAGCGCGCACCGGTGCAGGTGATGGAAGGCAATTTCGGGCTGATGTCGGGGACCTGCCCGTGGTGGGACGGGGTGAAGGCGGAGAGCTAGATCTCGCCGTCGTCCCTGCCTAGTGCGCAATTGCGCACGGGAGCAGGGACCCATAACCACAGGGCGTAGTTATTTTGGCGAGATGACTGCCCGAGTGCCTATTACGACGGCCGCGGCGTATGGGTCCCTGCTTTCGCAGGGACGACACAACGTGTGCGCGTCGTACCTCTACCCCAGATGCTTCTTGAAGAAGTCCGTGGCGCGGCCCCAGGCGAGTTCGGCGGCCTCGCGGTCGTGCACCGACTGGCGCTGCTCGTTGACGAAGGCGTGCTCGGCGTCATAGCGGAACAGCTCGAGCGACTTGCCGGCAGTCTTCATCGCCTTCTCGAAATTGCTGACGAGCTCCGGCGTGCACCAGTCGTCCTTGTTGGCGAAATGCGCCTGCAGCGGAATCCTGACGTCGGCGGGCTTGGCGGCCTGCTCCGGCGGGATGCCGTAGAACACGACGCCCGCGGTCAATTCCGGCACATGCACCGAACCGACGATGGTCACCGCGCCGCCGAGACAGAAGCCGGTCAGGCCGACCTTGGCGCCGTTCTTGGCGAGATACTGCGCGGCGCCGCGCACCGTCTGCGTGGTGGCGTCCATGAAATCGAGCGAGTTCATCTCTTTGCCCGCGGCATCGGTGTCGTGATACGGCACCACCTTGCCCTTGTAGAGATCGGGCGCCAGCGCATCGAAGCCGGCCACCGCGAAACGGTCGCACAGGCCCTTGATCTGGTCCGACAGGCCCCACCATTCCTGGATCACGACGACGCCGGGCGCGTTGCCGCGCGCCGCATTGGCGAGATAGCCCGACGCTTCCTTGCCGTCCGGACGCTTGAAGCTGATGCTGGTACCCATGAGTTCCTCCGCAATGTTTGCCGGCTGATTGGCCGGCATCTTGTCCGCACTCGGCGGCCGACGCAATTGACGACACTGTCATTCCGGGTTCGATGCTACCGCGTCACCCCGGAATGACGGAGAGATTGCAAACAAAAAAGCCCCCGAAGGGGCTTTTTCAAAGTCGCTATACCGTACCCGAGATCAGTGGGCGTTGGCCCAGACCTTGCGCTTGGTGAAGTACATCAGGAAGGCGAAGACGACCAGGAAGAAGAACACCTGCATGCCGATCCGCTTGCGCTCCTCCATGTGCGGCTCGGCGGCCCACATCAGGAACGTGGTGACGTCATGCGCGTACTGCTTGACCGTCGCCGGCGAACCGTCGTCGAAGGTCACCTGACCATCGGTCAGCGGCTTCGGCATCTTGATGGCGTGGCCGGGGAAGTACTTGTTGTAGTAGGATCCCTCCGGGATCGTGACGCCTGCCGGAGCCTTGTCCTCGAAGCCCTGCAGGATGGCGTCGACGTAATCAGGTCCCTGCTCCTGGTACTGGGTGAAGAAGTCGATCGCGAACTGCGGGAAGCCGCGCTTGTAGGACCGCGCCTTGGTGATCAGCGAGAGGTCGGGCGGCGCCGCGCCGCCATTGGCCGCGCGCGCGGCCTGCTCGTTCGGGAACGGCGACGGGAAGTAATCCGCCGGACGGCCCGGACGCTCGAACATCTCGCCCTGGTCGTTCGGACCGTCCTTGATCTTGTACTCGGACGCGAACGCCGCCGCCTGCGCCGGCGAATAGCCGGGGCCGCCGGGATCGGCGAGGTTGCGGAACGCGACATAGGACAGGCCGTGACAGGCGGCACAGACTTCCTTGTAGACCTTCAAGCCGCGCTGCAGCGAGCCACGGTCATAGGTGCCGAAAGGACCGGAGAACGACCACTTCTGGGCCGGCGGCGCGTTGCCACCCTCCTCGGCCTTGGCGTTCTGGGAGCCGCCGACGAGTAGGCTGCCGGCCACCACCATCGCGAGCATCACAGAGGCCGCGGTCGCGGCCCTGCCCTTGCTCTTCGCCAGCACGTCGTCGGCGATCGAGTTCGGCACCGGACGCGGGGTCTCGATGCGGGCGAGCAGCGGCAGCACGATCAGGAAGTAGGCGAAGTAGCAGACCGTCAGGATGCGGCCGGCGATTACATAGATGCCTTCCGGCGGCTGCGAGCCGAGGTAGCCGAGCAGGATGCAGACCACCACGAAGATCCAGAAGAACTGCTTGGCCAGCGGACGATACTTCGACGAACGGGTCCGTGCGCTGTCGAGCCAGGGCAGGAAGCACAGGATGATGATCGCCGAGAACATCGCCACGACACCGGCGAGCTTGTTCGGGATCGAACGCAGGATCGCGTAGAACGGCAGGTAGTACCATTCAGGCACGATGTGCGCCGGCGTCACGCCCGGGTTCGCCGGGATGTAGTTGTCGGCGTCGCCGAGATAGTTCGGCATGTAGAAGATGAACCAGGCGAAGAAGATCAGGAAGCAGGACACGCCGAACATGTCCTTGATCGTCGCATACGGCGTGAACGCAACGGTGTCCTTCTCGGTCTTGGCCTCGACGCCGGCCGGGTTGTTCTGACCCGCGACGTGCAGCGCCCAGACGTGCAGCACGACCACGCCGGCGATCACGAACGGCAGCAGATAGTGCAGCGAGAAGAAGCGGTTCAGCGTCGGGTTGCCGACCGAATAGCCGCCCCACAGCAGGGTCACGATGCTCTCGCCGAAATAGGGCACGGCCGAGAACAGATTGGTGATGACGGTGGCGCCCCAGAAGCTCATCTGGCCCCACGGCAGCACGTAGCCCATGAAGCCCGTCGCCATCATCAGGAGGTAGATGATGACGCCGAGGATCCACAGCACCTCACGCGGCTCCTTGTACGACCCGTAATAGAGGCCGCGGAACATATGGATGTAGACGGCGAAGAAGAACATCGACGCGCCGCACGCATGCATGTTGCGCAGCAGCCAGCCGTAGTTGACGTCGCGGACGATCAGCTCGACCGACTTGAAGGCGAGGTCGGCGTGCGGCGTGTAGTGCATCGCCAGGATCACGCCGGTCAGGATCTGCAGCGCCAGCATCATCGAAAGGATGGCGCCGAAGGTCCACCAATAGTTCAGGTTGCGGGGCGTCGGATAGGCCACGAACGAGGAGTGGATCAGGCCGAAGATCGGAAGGCGCCGTTCGATCCACTTCAAGGCGGGGTTGCTCGGTTGGAAATCAGATGGTCCGCTCATTGATGCGATCCTGAAGAAGAAAAACGACGCGATGGGTCCAAGTGGAAGCCGAAATCCCGGAGGGGCCGGGACTTAGCCGATCTGGATTTTGGTGTCGGAAAGGAAGGCGTAGGGCGGCACCGCCAGGTTGGCGGGCGCCGGCCCCTGGCGGATACGACCGGAGGAGTCGTACTGCGAGCCATGGCAGGGGCAGAAGAAGCCGTCGTAATTGCCTTCATGGGCGATCGGGATGCAGCCGAGATGGGTGCAGATGCCAATCACAACCAGCCACTGGTCGTGGCCGGCCTTGACGCGGGCCGAGTCGGGCTGCGGATCGGGCAGGCTCGAGAGCGCCACGCTCTGGGCCTCCTGGATCTGCTTCTTGGTGCGATGGCTGATGTAGATCGGCTTGCCGCGCCAGAAGACCTTGACGTCCTGGCCCTCGGCGATCGGCGTCAGATCGACCTCGATCGGCGCGCCGGCCGCGATCGTCGCGGCATCCGGGTTCATCTGGGCAACCAGCGGCCAGACGGTGGCGGCTGCGCCGACCGCGGCGGCAGCTCCGGTTGCAACAAAGAGAAAATCACGGCGTGTCGGATGGTCCGCCGAAGACGCTGTCGTCACGATTCCTAGCCCTTTCTTTTCTGCAGCCGGTGGAACCGCCCTGGAGACGCAGGACGCGCCCCAAGAAAGGCTGCCGGCGCCCGCGGCCCCCGCGGCGGCAGAAAACCGCTATTCCCCACCCCAAATGGCGGAACAGCAGTCCAGAATCGTTCTATTGGCACCCTTGCCGGACGAGCGCAAGCCCGCTATCGGCTCGCACACGTGCAATGCACGAAATCCGCGCCGAGCGATGTTTTATTGAGACAATTTCATCCGGATTTCACAGGCCGCCCGCACCATGCAGATCGCGCTGTTCCAGCCCGACATCCCCCAGAATACAGGGACGATTCTGCGCCTCTGCGCCTGCCTGGACGTGGCGGCCCATATCATCGAACCGGCGGGATTCGACACCTCGGATCGGAATTTCCGCCGGGCGGGTATGGACTATCTCGACCATGTGCGGTTGAAGCGTCACGACTCATGGTCGAAATTCGAGGAATGGCGGGCCGAGGCCGGATGCCGGCTGGTGCTGTTCACGACCAAGGCGGCGAAATCCTACCTTGATTTCGCGTATACGGCCTCCGATGTCCTGCTGTTCGGGCGCGAGACGGCAGGGGTGACCGCCGCGGTGGTGGCCGCAGCGGATGCGCGGCTGGTAATTCCGATCCGGCCGACCATGCGTTCGCTCAATGTGGCCGTCACGGCGGCCATGGCCGTCGGCGAGGCGCTGCGGCAGACCGGTTCAGGAATTGCCGGTTCGGCAACTTAAGGGATTTTTGGTGAGCTACGCGGTCAACGAGATCTTTCTCACCCTGCAGGGCGAAGGCGCCCATGCGGGCCGGGCCTCCGTGTTCTGCCGCTTCGCCGGCTGCAACCTCTGGAGCGGCCGCGAGCAGGACCGCGCCGGCGCCGTCTGCAAATTCTGCGACACCGATTTCGTCGGCACCGACGGCACGCTCGGCGGCCGTTATGCGACCGCGGAAGAGCTTGCCGGCACCATTGCCGCGCAATGGACCGGAGGCGAGGCCGACCGCTACGTCGTCCTGACCGGCGGCGAGCCGCTGCTGCAGGTCGACGCGGCCCTGATCGAGGCCCTGCACGACCACGGCTTTGCGATCGCGATCGAGACCAACGGCACCATCGCCCCGCCCGACGGGCTCGACTGGATCTGCGTCAGTCCCAAGGCTGCAGCCGAGCTCGTGGTGCGCAAGGGGCACGAGCTCAAACTGGTCTATCCGCAGGTGGAGAACACTCCGGAGGATTTCGCGGGCCTCGCCTTCGAGCGCTTCTCGCTGCAGCCGATGGACGGCCCCGACGTGATCGAGAATACCGAGCGGGCGATCGCCTATTGCCTGAAGCACCCGCAATGGCGCCTTAGCGTGCAGACGCACAAGACGCTCGGGATTAGATGAACTAACAGAATCGGATTGTTGAACGAGATGTGGGAATTGACGAAAGCGTTTCGGTTCGAGGCTGCGCATGCGCTGTCCGGAACGACATTTGGCACCGCCAGCGAGGAGATTCACGGCCACTCCTTCCGCGCCGAAGTCACGGTGCGCGGCACGCCCGACCCGAAAACCGGCATGGTGATCGATCTCGGCCTGCTCGAACGCGCGATGGCCGAGGTGCAGAAGACGCTCGACCATAAGTTCCTGAACAAGATCGAGGCGATCGGCGTGCCGACGCTGGAGAATCTGTCGCGCTTCATCTGGGAGCGGCTGCAACACGCAGGCAAGCTGAGCCGCGTCAGCGTCCATCGCGACAGCTGCAACGAGAGCTGCACCTACTTCGGCCCGCAAGGTTAGTCATGCTGCCAACAGACCCCGCCATCATCGAGGACCGCAAGGCGCGTGCGCGCGGCTGGTTCGAGGCGCTGCGCAACGACATCTGCGCGGCCTTCGAGAAGCTCGAGGACGACGCCCCATCCAGGCTTTATCCCGGCGCCGCCGGCCGGTTCGCGCGGACCCCCTGGGACCGCACCGACCACACCGGCAAGCCGGGCGGCGGCGGCGTGATGTCGATCATGAAGGGCCGGCTGTTCGAAAAGGTCGGCGTGCACTGCTCGACCGTGCACGGCGAGTTCGCGCCCGAATTCCGCGCGCAGATTCCAGGTGCCGCCGACGATCCACGATTTTGGGCCTCGGGCATTTCGCTGATCGCGCATTTGCGCAATCCGAACGTGCCTGCCGTGCACATGAACACCCGCTTCGTCGTCACCACCAAGGCCTGGTTCGGCGGCGGCGCCGACCTGACGCCGGTGCTGAACCGCAGGCGCACCCAGGAGGACCCCGACACGGTCGCCTTCCACGCCGCGATGAAGGAGGCGTGCAACGGGCCGAACGGCGTCGCCGACTACGACAAGTACAAGAAATGGTGCGATGACTATTTCTACCTGCCGCACCGCAAGGAAGCCCGCGGCATCGGCGGCATCTTCTATGACTGGCACGACAGCGGCGACTGGGAGGCCGATCTCGCCTTCACCCAGGACGTCGGGCGCAGCTTCCTGAAAATCTATCCCGACCTGGTGCGGCGCAATTTCGAGGCCGCCTGGAGCGCGGAGGATCGCGACGAGCAGCTGGTCCGCCGCGGTCGCTATGTCGAGTTCAACCTGCTCTATGATCGCGGCACCATCTTCGGCCTGAAGACCGGCGGCAATGTGGATTCGATCCTGTCGTCGCTGCCGCCGGAGGTGAAATGGCCGTGATGAACCTGCCGCGCGCGATGCTGATCGACATGGACGACACCATCCTGTCGGCCTATGGACGCCCCGAGATCGCCTGGAACACGATCACCACGGAGTTCGCCGCGGAGCTGGCGCCCCTGCCCCCGGATCAGGTCGCGACGGCGCTGTTGGCCTATGCGCGGCAATTCTGGTCAACCGCCGAGCCGATCTGGCGGATCAAGCTCGGCGAGGCGCGACGGCTCACCGTGAAGGGCGGCTTCGCGGCGCTTGCGGCGGCCGGTCACCGCGCGCTGCCGGACGATCTCGCCGACCGCATCGCCGATCGCTTCACCGCCTATCGCGAGGAGGAGATGTTCGTCTTCCCCGGCGCGCATGAAGCGATCGATGCCTTGAAGGCGCTCGGCATCAAGCTCGCGCTGGTCACCAACGGCGCCGCCGACATGCAGCGCGCCAAGGTCGAGCGCTTCGCGCTCGGCCATCGCTTCGATCACATCCAGATCGAGGGCGAGCACGGCTTCGGCAAGCCGGAGGAGCGCGCCTACCTGCACGCGATGGAAGCACTCGGCGTCACCGCATCCGACACCTGGATGATCGGCGACAATCTCGAGTGGGAAGTCGTGGCGCCGCAGCGGCTTGGCATCTATGCGATCTGGATGGACGTGCACGGTGTCGGGCTGCCGCCGGGATCGACCATCAAGCCCGACCGCATCATCCGCTCGCTGAGCGAACTGGTTCCTGCCGCGCGCAAATAGCGCATCGCGGCCGTTTTCCACGTCAATTCCATTCAAGCTGCCGCCGGCCGTGATTTGACTGTCATCACCGGTCGCTAGCCTGCCGTCCGCGTCATCCAGCGCGGAGGGAAAATCATGGAACTGAAACCAGGCGATGTCGTCATGCTGAAGTCCGGCGGCCATCCGATCACGGTCGTCGAAATCGACGAGGACAAGGTCGCGTGTCTGTGGATGGGCACGGACGGCGACCTGTTTCGCGAAACCTTGCCGCTCGTCGCACTCGAATCGACCGAGCTCGATCCGGAGGACGATGAAGAGGAAGACGACGAAGACGAGGACGACGAGGAAGAAGACGACGAGGACGAAGACGGCGACCGCAAGAAGAAGCGCAAGGCGGCGTGAGATCCGTTGGCGCGATGCTGACTGGCAGGCGCCGGCAGCATCGCCTCCGCCTCCCGTCAGAGCGCGCGCAGCGCGCTTGCAATCATCACCACGCCGCCGGTGACCACGGCGGCATCGAGGATCGCGGTGTGGATATGCACCGGCATCCGCTCGACAAAGGCCTTGGCCAGGAACGCGCCGGGTATGGCGACCAGGCCGATCAGCAGCGCAAGCGCCAGCACCTGCGCGGTGATGACGCCGGTCAAGCCGAACACCGAAATCTTGACCGCGGCACTTGTCAGCGAAATCACCGCATCGGTCGCGACCACGGCGGCGCCTTCGAGCCCGGCCGCCATCAGCAGCGACAGCAGGATGACGCCCGAGCCCGCGGTGCCGCCGACCACGACGCCATAACCGACGGCACCGGCCGCAAGGCCCCGCTCACCGATCCTGACGCTGTGCTTGCGCAACAGCCGCCTGAGCGGCACGCTCAGGATCAGCATGCTCCCGATCACGAGCGAGGCGCCGGCACTGGTCAGCCTTGTATAGCCGTAGGCGCCGAGCGCCGTGGAGCATAGCGCCGCCGCGATCACGATGATTGCCTTGCGGCGGTCGGCAAACCTGACAAAGGCGACGAAGCGGCTCGAATTGGTGAAGATCGACGAGATCGCGATGATCGGCACGACCGGCTCGGCACCGACCATCGGCACCAGCACCAGCGGCATCAGGGCGCCGGTGCCATAGCCGGCAAGACCACCGATCACGGAAGCAAACAGCGCAACGGCTGCGACAAGCAGAATTTGAAGGAGCGAGATATCTGCGAAGCCGGAGAGGAAATTCAAAGCCGATGATCGCGGGTGAAACGGGAAACGGTCTGGTCGGCGATGCCAGACAACACCTGCGGATCCAGCGGGAAATCCGCGGCTAGCCAAGCATCCTCGGCCAAGGTCAGTACATGCCCCAGTGCCGGTCCCTCGGCAATGCCGCGCGCGACGAAATCCGACGCCCTCAAGGGAAAGTGAGGCGCGCGCCAGCGCTCTGGCAGCGTGGCGAGCGCGCGCCATTGATCGACATCCTGGCCCGCGCCGGTGCGCGCCCAAGCGAGCAGCAACCGGTCGCGATACGGCCCCTCGTCGAGCCGGTAGAGCCTGCGCTTGGCGTGCGCCTCGTCCATGCCGGGCAGGCGCCACCAGCGATGCCCCATCGAATCGAGCGCCTTGGCCTCGGCGTTGGAGAGCCGCAGCCGGCTGGCGATGCGCCGCGCGTCCTCGGTCACGGCGACCGTCAGCGCGGCCAGCCTTCGCATCGCGCTCGGCGCGAGCTTCATCAGTTGCTCGATCTCGATCATCGCCGCGAACGGGCCGGTATAGGCGACGCCGCCGAACAGCGGCTGCAGCAAGCCGCCGTCACTCATCGCGACCACTGCACTCGCGGCGCCGTTCGCGACCACGAGCTTGAGCATCTCCATGCGAATCCGCTCGGCCGAGAGGCCGGCCAATCCGGCGCGCCCGCTGACGCAGGCGAGATAACCGGCGCGATCGACCTCGCCCGCGCCATAGGCGGCATGGAAACGGAAGAAGCGCAGGATGCGCAGATAGTCCTCGGCAATCCGCTGCGCGGGATCGCCGATGAAGCGCACGCGCCTCGCTTCGATGTCGGCGAGGCCGCCGACGTGATCGTGCACGACGCCCGAGGCGTCGACCGACAGGCCGTTGATGGTGAAGTCGCGCCGCTCGGCGTCGCGCACCCAGTCGCGCCCGAACGCCACCCTGGCCTTGCGGCCATAGGTCTCGGTATCCTCGCGCAGCGTCGTCACCTCGAAGGGCTGGCTGTCGACGACCAGGGTCACCGTGCCGTGCTCGATGCCGGTCGGCACGCTCTTGATGCCCGCCCGCTTGGCGCGGCGGATCACCTCCTCCGGCAGCGCCGTGGTGGCGATGTCGATATCGGCGAGCGGAATCTGCATCAAGGCGTTGCGCACGGCCCCGCCGATCACCCGCGCTTCCTCGCCATCGGCATTGAGCAGGCCGAGCACGTGCGCCGCGGGCCCGGAAGCGAGCCATGGCGCGTCGGACAACAGGCGCACCTCGCTCATTTCTCAACTCCCGGCACCAGCTTGCCGTTCTCGATATGGGCGGGAACGTAGGTCGAGTTCGGCGGCGCGCCGGTCAATTCGGCCAGCAGCACGAAGCTCACGATCACCATGACCAGCGCCACCAGCGTCAGCTTCGCCAGCATGTCGAGCGGCCATGACGCCGGCAGCGTCACGCCGGACCGCGTCGCGATGAGGAAGATGGCATAGACCGCGAACGGGACCAGAAAGATTCCGATCTCGGTCAATACCGTGCGGATCATGACAGATAGATCCGCTCATACAACACCCGCAGGATGCCCGCGGTCGCGCCCCAGATGTAGCGCTCGGCGAACGGCATCGCGTAATAGGACCGGTCCATGCCGCGGAATTCCTTGGTGTGGATCTGATGATTCTCGGGATTCATCAGGAAGGCGAGCGGCACCTCGAACGCATCGACCACCTCCGCCTCGTTGATCGCAAGCGTGAATCCCGGCTTCACCTTGGCGACCGTCGGCAGGATGCGGAAGCCGAACGCGGTACCATAAAGGTCGAGATAGCCGACCGGGTCGATGAATTCCCGCTTCAGCCCGACTTCCTCGCAGGCCTCGCGCAGCGCGGCATCGAGCGGCGAGGCGTCGGTGGCGTCGATCTTGCCGCCGGGAAACGAGATCTGGCCGGCATGGCTCGACAGATTGGGCGAGCGCTGCGTCAACAGCACGGTCGGCTCGGGGTGATCGACCACCGGGATCAGCACCGCGGCCGGCCGCACCGGCTGCTCCTGCGCCACGATCTCGAGCATGCGGTCGTTGCCGGAGTCTCCGGTGCGCGGAATGATATGCGGATCGACCAGGCCCGGCGGCACATCGAAAGTGAGCCGCGTGCGGGCCCGCGCGAAGAATTCCGTCGAGCTGATCGTCGCCGGCTCCACCTTCAGCAACGGCTCGTTCAAAGTGCGTCCCTCACCTGACTGGCATCGGCCATCGCGAAGAACTCGCCGCCGGACTCGATACCGAACATCTCTTGACCATCGACCATCCGCTGCTCGCCCATGTCAACCAGATCGTAATAGAGCGCGCGGGTGACCTTGGCCCACAAATCGGCGCGGACATGCAGATAGGGCGTCAATCCGCCGTCCTCGGCCGCCTCGAATCTCAGGCCGTGGCCTTTCTCGCAATCGACCCAATCGTCGACATTGGTGCGGAACCTGAGCAGGCGGCCGCGCGCGTCTTCCCCGGTCTGCATTTCCACGGCAAGGAACGGCGCGTCGTCGACGCGGATGCCGACCTTCTCCACCGGAGTCACGAGAAAGTGCTTGCCGTCCTCGCGCTTCAGGATCGTGGAGAACAGCCGCACCAGCGCGGGGCGGCCGATCGGCGTTCCCATGTAGAACCAGGTGCCGTCAGGCGCGATTCGCATGTCGAGATCGCCGCAGAATGGCGGATTCCACAGGTGAACCGGCGGCAGGCCCTTGCGTCCGGCCGGACCGGATGTTGCAGCTTGATTGGCGGCCGTGGTGAGCCCTTCGAGACCCTTGCTCCCGAGGCCCGTAGTTTCCCTGCCGGAATCGCTCTGCCCTTGCTTCGCCATTGTTTGCCTTAAGGTTTCCTACCTTCAATCTGGCACGTTTGGTGCACATATCCTGAGATGTGGTCGGGATGTCATTCTCGCCACATCGTGATGCCGTTCATACCCTGAAACACCGATAAGGTGGGGATAGTTTAATTCAACGAATACATGGCCTTCGCTCAGGTTTAGCATGAGGGCCAAGATGACGACAGGTGATGACGACAGATGACGGCGCGCCAATGTGCGCGCATCGTCAAGAAGGAGCGGATCGAATGGCTGGTGCAGACAGCGTCGAGAAACTGGAGGATGTGATCGTCCGTTCGGCCGAGCAGGTCGCGGGGCAGATCAAGGCCGCCAAGGAAGCGGTCTCCACCGTCATCTTCGGCCAGGAGCAGGTGATCGAAAACACCCTGGTGACGATCCTGTCCGGCGGCCACGCGCTGTTGATCGGCGTGCCCGGCCTCGCCAAGACCAAGCTGGTCGAAACGCTCGGCGTCACGCTCGGCCTCGATGCCAAGCGAATTCAGTTCACGCCGGACCTGATGCCGTCGGATATTCTCGGCGCCGAAGTGCTCGACGAGAGCTCGGCCGGCAAGCGTTCGTTTCGCTTCATCGCAGGTCCGGTGTTCGCGCAGCTGCTGATGGCCGACGAGATCAACCGCGCCAGCCCGCGCACCCAGTCGGCGCTGCTGCAAGCCATGCAGGAGCAGCACATCACCATTGCCGGCGCGCGGCATGATTTGCCAAAGCCGTTCCACGTGCTCGCGACCCAAAACCCACTCGAGCAGGAAGGCACCTACCCGCTGCCCGAAGCGCAGCTCGACCGCTTCCTGATGGAAATCGACGTCGACTATCCCGATCGCGACGCCGAGCGGCGCATCCTGTTCGAAACCACCGGCGCCGAAGAAGCGCGTGCCACGCCGTCGATGGACGCCGAGACGCTGCTCACCGCGCAACGCCTGGTGCGGCGCCTGCCGGTCGGCGATTCCGTGGTCGAGGCGATCCTGACGCTGGTCCGCGCCGCGCGTCCCGGCACCGAGGGCGGCGAGGCCGGCAAGCTGATCGCATGGGGACCGGGTCCGCGCGCCAGCCAGGCCTTGATGCTCGCGGTGCGCGCCCGTGCATTGCTCGACGGGAGACTCGCGCCGTCGATCGACGATGTGCTCGATCTCGCCGAGCCCGTGCTCAAGCACCGCATGGCGCTGACCTTCTCGGCGCGCGCCGAGGGCCGCACCATTCCCGACGTGATCAAGCAACTGAAGACCCGGATCGGTTGATGGCCGCAGACAACAGGCACCAGAACGAGGAGATCCTTGCGGTTCGACGTGCCGATGGCGAAAGCCGAACGCTCGCCGCGTCGCTGCCGCGTCTGGTGCTTGAGGCCCGCCGTGTCGCCGCCAACGTCATCCATGGGCTGCACGGCCGCCGCCGCGCCGGCTCGGGCGAGAATTTCTGGCAATACCGCCGCTTCGTCTCCGGTGAGCCGTCGCAGCGCGTCGACTGGCGCCGCTCGGCACGCGACGACCATCTCTATGTCCGCGAGCAGGAGTGGGAAGCCGCGCACACGGTGTGGATCTGGCCCGACCGCTCGCCGTCGATGGCCTTTGCCTCGCGCGAGGCGCGCGACAGCAAGCTGGAGCGCGGACTGATCGTCGCCTTCGCGCTCGCCGAGTTGCTCGTTGCGGGCGGAGAACGCGTCGGCATTCCCGGCCTGATGAACCCGACCGCAAGCCTCAACGTGATCGACAAGATGGCGGAAGCGATGTTGCACGACGAGAAGACGCGCGCGAGCCTGCCGCCGTCCTTCGTGCCGTCGTCGCTGGCCGAAGTCGTCGTGTTGTCGGATTTCTGGTCGCCGATAGCAGAAATCACGGCGATGCTGGCCGGGCTTTCCTCCTCCGGCGCGCACGGCGCCATGATCCAGGTCGTCGATCCGGCCGAAGAGACCTTCCCTTATTCCGGCCGTGTCGAATTCGTCGAGCCGGAGGCCGGCAGCGTCATCACCGCGGGCCGCGCGGAAAGCTGGGCGAACGACTATGTCGCGCGCGTCGCGCTGCATCGCGACCAGATCCGCAATGAGACCAACCGGCTCGACTGGCTGTTCTCGACCCACACCACCAGCCGCTCCGCGGCCGAGCTGCTGTTGTTCCTGCATGCCGGCATGATGGTGAGCAAGGGCGGCGGTCGCTCAACAGTCAAGGCGGGACGCAGCGCATGATCGCAGGGCTCCCCCTCTCCTTTGCCGAACCGCTGCTGCTGCTGGGGTTGGTCAGCCTGCCGGTGCTGTGGTGGCTCTTGCGCGTGATGCCGCCGCGGCCGCGCCGGATCGAATTCCCGCCGACGCGGCTATTGTTCGACATCGCGCCCAAGGAGGAGACGCCGTCGCGCACGCCATGGTGGCTGACGCTGCTGCGGCTCGCCGCCGCCGCGCTCGTCATCTTCGCCGCCGCCGGCCCGATCTGGAATCCGCAGACCGGCGTCGCCGCCGGTAAATTGCCGCTGGTGATCTTGCTCGACGACGGCTGGAGCGCGGCCTCGAGCTGGGATGCGCGGATCAGGGCCGCGGACGAACTGGTCGCCAACGCCGACAGCGACCGTCGCGGTGTCGCGCTGGTGCCGCTGTCCGAGCCCGCGCGCGACATCACGCTGATGCCGGCCGGCGCCGCGCGCGTCGCGCTGCGCCAGCTCGCGCCAAAGCCCTACTCGGTCGATCGGGTTGAAACCCTCAGTGCGCTGGAACGTTTCCTCAAATCGACCGGCGACTGCGACATCGCCTGGCTGTCCGACGGGGTCGACACCGGCCGCGGCAGCGAATTCACCGGGGGGCTCGGCAAGGTGATCGAGAGCCGCAATCTGACGATCTATGCGGGCGGAGCGCAGTCGGCGCAGGCGCTGGTCGCGGCCGAGAACGCCGCCGCCAAGATGACGGTGAAGGTGCTGCGCACCGAGAGCGGCATCGCGGCGGGAACGGTGCGCGCGGTCGACGCCAAGGGCTCGCCGATCGGCGAGGCCCGCTACACATTCGGACCGCAGGATCGCGAGACCGACGCCGCCTTCGATCTTCCGGTCGAGTTGCGCAATGACATCGCACGACTCGAAATCTCCGGCGAGCATTCGGCCGGCGCCGTGCAGCTGCTCGACCGGCGCTGGCGCCGCCGCGCCATCGGCGTGGTCTCGGGTGCGAGCAACGACACCGCGCAGCCGCTCTTGGCGTCGACCTTCTATCTCTCCCGCGCGCTGTCGCCATTCGCCGATGTCAGGCTCGGCGATCGCGGCGCGCCGCAGCAGGTGATCGGGCAATTCCTCGACCAGCGGCTGCCGATGATCGTGATGGCCGACGTCGGCACGCTATCGCCGGAGATCCGCGACCGGCTCAATGCCTGGATCGAGCAAGGCGGCGTGCTGGTGCGCTTCGCCGGTCCGCGCCTCGCCCAAGCCGATGACGACCTCGTTCCCGTCAAGCTGCGCCGCGGCGGACGCACGCTCGGCGGCAGCCTGACCTGGGAGAAGCCGCAGCACATGGCCTCGTTCGCCGCCGATGGCCCGTTCTCGGGCCTCACCGTGCCGAAGGACATCACCGTCAACCGCCAGGTGCTGGCCGAGCCCGACGCCGTGCTCGCGACCAAGAGCTGGGCCTCGCTGGAGGACGGCACGCCGCTCGTCACCGGCGAGCGTCGCGGCAAGGGCGTGGTCAGCCTGTTCCATGTCGGCGCCGACATGCGTTGGTCGGATCTGCCGATGTCCGGCACCTTCGTCGAGATGCTGCGCCGGCTGATCGACATGTCCGGCTATACCTCGAAGCCCGGCCCCGGCGTCGCCAGCGATCCCAACGCCGAGACGGTGGCGCCGCTGCGCACGCTCGACGGCTTCGGCGTCTTCGGGCCGCCGCCATCGAGCGCCAAGCCGATGTCGGCAGACTATCGCGATCGCGGCACCGCCGACCATCCGCCCGGCTTCTACGGCACGGTCGAGAGCCCGATCGCGGTCAACACGCTCGCCTCCGCCGATCGGATCGCGCCGCTCGACACCTCGGCCCTGCGCGCGACGCGTGCGAGCTACACCAACGCCGAGCCGCGCGACCTGCGCGGCATCATGCTGTCGACGGCGCTGGCGCTGTTCCTGCTCGATGCGATCGTGGTGGCCATGCTCGGCGGCGGCCTCGCCGCGCTGATCCGGCGGCGCGCGGCACCGGCCGTGCTCGCGCTGGCCTTCATCCTTGTGACCACGATGGTGCCCTCGCCGAGCCGCGCGCAGAACGCCAGCAGCGACGACTTCGCCATCAAGGCGGTGTCGCAGACGCGGCTGGCCTATGTCGTCACCGGCAATGCCGACGTCGATTCCATCGTCAAGGCGGGGATGTCCGGACTGACGCTGTTCCTCGGGCAGCGCACCGCGCTGGAAGCCGGCGATCCCGTCGGCATCGATCCCGCGCGCGACGAGCTGGCGTTCTTCCCCTTGATCTACTGGCCGATCGTGCCGGGCGCGCCGAAGCCGCCGCAGGACGCCATCAACAAGATCGACGCCTACATGAAGCAGGGCGGCACCGTCATCTTCGATACCCGCGACGCCGTCGAAGCGCCGCCGGGTGACAACGGCTCATCGCAAACGCCCGGCATGCAGACGCTGCGCGAATTGCTGTCGACCCTCGACGTGCCCGAGCTCGAGCCGGTGCCGCGCGAGCACGTGTTGACCAAGACGTTCTATCTGCTGCGCGACTTCCCCGGCCGCTTCAACTCCGGCCAGACCTGGGTCGAGGCGCTGCCGCGCGAGGACGACGACGAGGCTGCACAGCGCCCGGCGCGCGGCGGCGACGGCGTCTCGCCGATCATCATCACGTCGAACGACCTCGCCGGTGCCTGGGCGATCCGCCCCGACGGTCAGCCGATGCTGCCGCTGACGCCGGGCGAGCCGCGCCAGCGCGAATTCGCCTTCCGCGCCGGCGTCAACATCGTGATGTACACGCTGACCGGCAACTACAAGGCCGACCAGGTGCACGCGCCTGCTTTGATCGAGCGGCTGGGACAGTAGAGATGCGAGTGATTCAGCTGCCAACACCGTCATTCCGGGATGGTCCGAAGGACCAGACCCGGAATCTCGAGATTCCGGGTTCGATGCTTTCGCATCGCCCCGGAATGACGGAGTGACGTCATGAACTACGGCATCGCGTTCACACCGCTGGTTCCTTCGCTCGTGCTGTGGCTCGCGCTCGGCGCGATCGTCGTCATCGCCGTGCTGCTCCTGGTGTCGCGCGCACGGGGCGCCGCGGTGCGGGTCGCGGCGCTGGCGCTGATCCTGCTGGCACTGGCCAATCCCTCCTTCACCCGCGAGGACCGCGAGCCGCTGTCCTCGGTCGCGGCCGTCGTGGTCGACAAGAGCCCGAGCCAGAATTTCGGCACGCGCAACCAGGAGACCGACAAGGCGCGGCAGGCGCTGGTCGACAGCCTGAAGCAGATCAAGGGCCTCGAGGTCCGCGTCGTCGAGGCCGGTCAGGCCGATGGCGAGACCGACGGCACAAAACTGTTCGGCGCGCTGACGTCGGCGCTGTCGGACGTTCCGGTCGAGCGCGTCGCCGGCGCCTTCATGATCACCGATGGCCGCGTGCATGACATTCCCGCCAATGCCCAGGCGCTCGGCTTCCAGGCGCCGGTCCACGCGCTGATCACCGGCCGCAAGGACGAGCGCGACCGCCGCATCGCGATCACAGCCGCGCCGCGCTTCGGCATCGTCGGCCAGACCCAGACCATCACCTTCCGGCTCGACGACCAGGGCGTCACCGGCGAGCGCGCCAAGGTCACGGTCCGCCGCGACGGCGAAGTGATCAACGAGCGCACGCTGACCAGCGGCCAGACCTCGAGCGTCGACATCGACATCAAGCACGCCGGACCCAACATCGTCGAGATCGAGGCCTCGCCGCTCGAGAACGAGCTGACGCCGGTCAACAACCGCGCCGTGGTCGCGATCGACGGCGTCCGCGACAAGCTGCGCGTGCTGCTGGTTTCCGGCGAGCCGCATTCCGGCGAGCGCACCTGGCGCAACCTCTTGAAGTCCGACCCCAGCGTCGATCTCGTGCACTTCACCATTCTGCGTCCGCCGGAGAAGCAGGACGGCACGCCGATCAACGAGCTGTCGCTGATCGCATTTCCGACCCGCGAGCTGTTCCAGCAGAAGATCAACGAATTCCAGCTGATCATCTTCGACCGCTACGCCCGCCAGGGCGTGCTGCCGATCGCCTATTTCGACAACATCGCGCGCTACGTCCGCGCCGGCGGCGCGGTGCTGGTGTCCGCCGGCCCCGACTACGCCTCGACCACCAGCATCTGGCGCACGCCGCTGGACTCGGTGCTGCCGGCCGAACCGGTCGGCGTGACCGAGAAGCCGTTCTACGCGCATCTGAGCGATGCCGGTAAGCGCCATCCGGTGACGCGCGGGCTGGAAGGCTCGAATGCCGAGCCGCCGCATTGGAGCCGGTTCTTCCGCACCGTCGATACCCGCAACGCGATCAATCCGCCGGTCATGACCGGCGCCGACGGCAAGCCGCTGCTGCTGCTGTCGCGCTTCGGCGAAGGCCGCGTCGCGCTGCTGCTCTCCGACCACATCTGGCTGTGGGCGCGCGGCTACGAGGGCGGCGGCCCGCATCTCGATTTGTTGCGGCGGGTGTCGCACTGGCTGATGAAGCAGCCCGACCTCGATGAAGAGGCGCTGCGCATGCAGGTGCAGGGCAAGGATCTCATGGTGGTGCGCCAGACCATGGCCGACACCGTCTCGCCGGTCACCGTGACCTCGCCGAGCGGCACCACGCGCGAACTGACGCTCACCGCCGGCGATACCGGCGAGTGGCGCGCGACGCTGCCCGCCAACGAGCTCGGCCTGTGGCAGGCCACCGACGGCACGCTGAAGGCGCTGATCAATGTCGGCCCGACCAACCCGAAGGAATTCTCGGAGGTCACCTCGACCACCGACATGCTGAAGCCGCTGGCGCAGACCACCGGCGGCGATGCACGGCGCATCGTCGACGGTTCGAGCCTCGATATGCCGCGCGTCGTGCCGGTGCGTTCCTCCTCGATCTTCCGCGGCGACGGCTGGCTCGGCGTCAAGATGCGCGACGCCAGCGTCGTCAAGGGTGTCGGCGTGCTGCCGATGTTCGCCGGCCTGGTCGGCCTGCTGCTGTTGCTCGGTGCATTCGCGGCAACATGGCTGCGCGAGGGACGCTGAGCCCGGCCGGGCTCAGGTCTGCGTTGCATCAAGCACACACAGGCAACGCATCGACACGGTTTGTCTGAACGCTGGTTGACATCGCGCACGCCATCCGATGTTATAATGTAACATCGGGGCGCTGGGGTGTTGATGCGCTCCCGACGGGTGGGCGTTATCGGCATGCAGTGGTTCCGGCGACACATCAAGACTGGCTCGCGGCTGGCGCTGTTCGCGCTCGCCGTCCAGTTCATGCTGTCGTTCGGGCATTTCCATCCGATCGCGGCCGCGCAAGCGGCGCCCGCGGTCCAGACCGGGCTGTCGCTGGTCGATCTCGCCTATATCGGGACCTCCGCGACGCCGGACCTCGCGGTCCAGGTGACCGGGACGCCACAGCCTGCCAATCACGACAACGACCGGCATCCGGCCGACAATTGCGCGATCTGCGCCGTCATCTCGCTCGCGAGCAGCATGCTGTTCACGGCGCCGCCGGTGCTGTTGCTGCCGGAAGCCATCGAGCTTCTGTTCCGCACCACCAATGCCGAATTCGCCCATCTGAAATCGGCGCCGGCGGCCTTCCACTCCCGCGCACCTCCCCTGTCCTGACATCGACTGATTGCTGCACGCCCTGAGCGGACGGCCGCGTCACATTTGCGGCCTGCGCCAGCGGGGCAAATCGGAATCGATCCGTCATTTCGACGGGCCTGGATCGGGACAATGACACTTCAGAAGAAACGAGCACTCCACATCGGGAGCGTGAGTTGCCTATTGCTGGGCGCGATGAGCCACAATGCGCTGGCCGACGACACGCCGACGCAACTCCCTGACATCACCGTGACGGCACCGAGCCCGATCCAACGGCACCGGACCGCGCCAACGCGCACGCCGAGCCATGTTGTCCGGGCCGCGCCGAGCCGCAACCGCGAACGCGCCGCGGCCGTGCAACCGGCGCCTGCGGCACCCGCGCCGGCACCGCAGCAGGGCGTGCTGCCCGTGGTTACCAATCAGTTCGCCACCGTCACCGTGATACCCAACGAGGAACTGCGGCGCTCCGGCGCCGCCACGCTCGGCGATCTCCTGTTCTCCAAGCCCGGCATCACCGGCTCGAGCTTCGCGCCCGGCGCGTCGAGCCGGCCGATCATCCGCGGCCTCGACGTCAACCGCGTCGGCATCGTCGAAAACGGTCTCGGCGGCGGCGGCGTGTCGGATCTCGGCGAGGATCATTTCGTCCCGATCGATCCGCTCTCGACCAACCAGATCGAAGTGGTGCGCGGCCCGGCCGCGCTGCGCTACGGCTCGACCTCGATCGGCGGCGTCGTCAGCGCCACCAACAACCGGATTCCCGATGCGATGCCGACCTGCGCGGCGGCGCCGTTCCAGAGCTACGGATTGCCGGTGAAGGCTCCGCTGGCCGACGCCGGCGCGCCGGGTTGCCTCAATGTCGAGACCCGCACGTCGGTCAGCTCGGTCAATCGCGCCGTCGAGGGCGGCATGCTGCTGGACGCCGGCGGCAACAATGTCGCCGTGCATGCCGATGTCTATGGCCGCACCACCAGCGACTACAGCATCCCCAGCTATCCTTATTTATTTGTGCCCGGCCAGCCATTCAACGGCCGTCAGCCGAACTCCGCGACGCAGTCGGACGGCGCGTCGGTCGGCGCCTCCTATTTCTTCCAGGGCGGCTATGTCGGCGCGGCGATCACCCAGAACGACTCGCTCTACCATATCCCCGGCATCGACGGCGCCGATCACCAGACCCGGATCGACGCGCATCAGACCAAGATCGCGGTCAAGGGCGAGTACCGGCCCGATGCTGCTGCAATCGACGCGGTGCGGTTCTGGGTCGGCGCGACCGACTATCGACACAACGAGCTCGGCCTTGCCGATCCGACCGACCTGTTCAGCGACGGCGTGCGGCAGACCTTCACCAACAAGGAGCAGGAAGCCCGCGTCGAGGTGCAGATGATGCCGTTCAACGCGCGCTTCGCCACGGTGACGACCGCGTTCGGCGTGCAGGCCGGGCATCAGGAGCTGACCGCGCCGAGCCCGGACGATCCGACCTCGCTGTTCAACGGCCTGTGGAGTCCGAACAACAACAACCGCGTCGCGGGTTACGTGTTCAACGAGTTCAAGTTCACGGATTCGACTAAGGCGCAGATCGCCGGCCGCATCGAGCATGTCGACCTGCACGGATCGATGCCGAATTTCCCGGCGGACTATCTGCCTGACGGCGCACCGCAGAGCTCGATTGCACGCAATCCGTCCTACACGCCGGTCAGCGGCAGCATCGGGCTGCTGCAGAACCTGCCCGGCGACCTCGTCGGCAGCATCACTGCGCAATATGTCGAACGCGCGCCGAAGCCTGCGGAGCTGTTCTCGCGCGGCGCGCATGATGCGACCGCGACTTTCGACATCGGCAATCCGAACCTGACCATCGAGACCGCGAAATCGGTCGAGATCGGCCTGCGCAAGGCGACCGGACCGTTCCGCTTCGAGGCCACCGCCTACTACACCCGCTTCAGCAACTTCATCTATCGCCGCCTGACCGGGGTGATGTGCGGCGACGATTTCGACTCCTGCGGCAATGGCGATCCCAACAATGAGGCGCGGCAGGCGGTTTATTCGCAGCGTGACGCGATCTTCCGCGGCGCCGAATTCCAGAGCCAGTTCGACATCGGCCCGCTCAACGGCGGCATCTGGGGCATCGAGAACCAGTTCGACGTGGTGCGCGCGACCTTCACCGACGGCACCAACGTGCCGCGGATTCCACCGGTGCGGCTTGGCGGCGGCTTCTATTGGCGCGACAGCAACTGGCTGACCCGCATCAATCTGGTGCACGCCTTCGCGCAGAACGACATCGCCGTGATCGGCGAGACCCCGACCGCGGGCTACAATCTCCTCAACGCGGAGATCACCTACAACACCAAGCTCAACCAGTCATGGATCGGCGCGCGCGAGATGACGCTTGGCCTGGTCGGCAACAATCTGCTCAACCAGAACATCCGCAACTCGGTGTCCTACACCAAGGACGAGGTGCTGATGCCGGGCCTCGGCGTGCGGGCGTTCGCCAATCTGAAGTTCTGAGCCGAGTATGTCCCTCTGCCGTACGCGGCAGAGGGATTTTTCGCGTAGCCCGGATGGAGCGCAACGCAATCCGGGAACAGCGCAATCCGGGAACACTGTGTCCGCGGTTGCCGATCCCGGATTTCGCTTCGCTTCATCCGGGCTACGAACATGTCCGATGGACGAGCGTGTGAGCCTTGCCGCCCGCGTCGACGATCAGTGGCCGACGACGACTTCGCTGATCTGAATCACCGGCTGCTGATCGGTGTAGTTCGGGATGTCGCCCAAGATCTCCTGGGCGTGCTTGCCCATGCCGGCCGCGAAGGCCTCAACCGAGTCGCAGAAGATGTGGCACATCCCGACATAGGTTGCGGGTTGCCCCGGGGCGCCGCCGGCGAGCCCCTTGTCGACGGTGTAGTATTTGCATGCGTCGCCGAGGCGCGCCTTCACCAGCGGCATGTGCTTGTCGCGATAATAGTCGTGATCAAAGCGTGCGCCTGGATTGTTCGGATACATCACACTGACCTTGATCATGACGCGCACTCTCCCTGTTGATATGACATGCGCCGGTCTTGTCCCGGCGCTTGCCTCAACTGTGCTTCAGTTTCCGATAGCGCGCAACAGTTCCGGCGACGCTCGCGAGAACGTCAGATCGCCTTGCTCCAGTCCGGCTGGATCGGTCCGGACACGCCCTCGGCCGCGCCGTCGACCAGTTCCATGACAAGCAGGCGACTGTAATCGACCGGACCGGGCATGGTCATTTGCCCCTTCGGGACCGGCTTGAAGCCGACCCGCGCGTAGTATGGCTCGTCGCCGACCAGCACGATCAGCCGGTGGCCCTTAGCGCGGGCGTCGTTGATCGCACGCTCGAGCAGCGCACGGCCGACGCCGCGGCTGCGAAACGGCGGCTCGACCGTTAGCGGCCCAAGCATCAGCGCCGGCGTATCGCCGATCGTGATCGGCAGCTGGCGCACCGAGCCGACCAGCAGCGTGCCGATCCGCGCCGTGAAGGAGACATCGAGCAGATGATCGACATGCTCACGCAGCCGGTAGGCGCTGAGCACGAAGCGGCCGGGCCCGAAGGTGCGCTCGTGCAGGCGCTCGATCGCCTGGGCGTCTTTCGGGGTCTCGGGCAGGATGGTCAGGGACAATTCGGTCATTGTGGGGCGCGGGATAGCATCTGGCGCGGGCGCGGTCCATCACCGCCATGTCGCCGTCGGCGGCTTGCCTTCGAGTACCTCCGCGATCCGCAGCCGCGTGCCGGGGGTGGTCTCGTCAGGCAGATCAGCCGGATCGAAGAAGCCGCAGGCCACGATCTCGCGATTCGGCTCCGGCAGGCGGTCCTGCCGGTAGTTTCTGACGACGTAGACCGCGACATGATCGCGCGGCGAAACGTGGCTGTTGTGGAAGATGCCGTGCAGCACCGGCTCGCCCTTGAGCTCGATCCGCCCCTCCTCCTCCAATTCGCGCCGCAGCGACTCGATAAAACTTTCGCCGACCTCGACCCCGCCGCCAGGCAGATACCAGCCATGGACGTAGCTGTGCTTGACCAGGAACACCCTGTTGTCGGCATCGAGCACGACGGCACGGACCCCGAGCGTCATGCTGCGGACCAGCCGCCAGTAGAAATGAAACACCCATCTGATCTGCGGCTCGTAGCGCTTGCGTAAATCGAGCAGGACCGTCACTGAACCCTCGACATCATGGTGTTTGATTCGTGCTTTGATCCTTGCGCGCCTGCGCAGCTCTTGCCAATACAGGGCAGGACGTTCGGGATAGCACGACATGACCGGCTGCCGGCCACTTTTCGCGGACAATCCGAAGGGAATCGCATGATGGCGGCGTTCCGCCTCGCGCATCTGTCGGACCCGCATTTGCCGCCGCTGCCGGCGGCGCGGCTGCGCGATCTGGCCGGCAAGCGCGCCTTCGGCTACCTGAACTGGACGCGCAACCGTCACAAATATCACCGCCGCGACGTGCTCGACGCGCTGGTGTCGGACATGCAGGCGCAGCAGCCGGACCATATCGCCGTGACCGGCGACCTCGTCAATCTGGCGCTGGATGCCGAGTTCAATCCGGCCCGGCAATGGCTGGAGGGCGTGGGTTCGCCTGCCGACGTCACCGTGATCCCCGGCAACCACGACGCCTATGTGCGCGCGACCCGGCATCGCTTCGTCAGTCACTTCGGCGACTATCTGCGCGGCGACGCCGATGGCGCGGCAACGCATTTTCCGTTCGTGCGCCGTCGCGGGCCGCTGGCGCTGATCGGCGTCTCCTCGGCGGTGCCGACGCCACCGCTGATGGCGACCGGCTGGCTCGGCCATCCCCAGCTCGATGCGCTTGATGCGATCCTCGCGCAGCTGTCGCGGGAGGATGCCTTCCGCGTGCTGCTTGTGCATCACCCGCTGCACTCCGACGGCCGCGCCAAGCGCCTGACCGATTCGCATCAGCTGCTGGCGCTGCTCAGGCGCCACGGCGTCGAGCTGGTGCTGCATGGCCACGACCACATCCATTCGACGATGTGGTTCGACGGCCCGGAGCGGAAGATCCCGGCGATCGGCGTGCCGTCGGCATCGGCGCTGGCGCGCAAGCACTATCCGGCGGCGGCCTACAATTTGTTCTCGATCGAGCGTGACGGCAATGCCTGGCGCTGCGAGCAGACCGTGCGCGGCCTCGGCGATCACGACGGCATTCGCGAATTGAAGCAAGTACGACTGTCCTAATCGCCGCCCCCGCCGCCGCCACAGCCACCGCCGCAGCCGCCTCCGCTGTCGCCACCACCACTGTCGCCGCCGCCATCGCTGCCACTGCTCCCGTCGCTGCCGGCATCGCCGAAACCCGCTGACGATCCGTCGATCGACGAGTCGGAGAAATCGCCGCCGCAATAGGGACTGCTGCCGCCGATGCCGCTGCGGCGCAGCGCCTCGCAGTCGGTGTGGTAGATGAAGCCGTTCGCGATGTTCAGCTTGGCGTCGAGCGCGAACAGCAGCGGCAGCCGCGTCGGCCTGACCGGATCGATGTTCTCGTATTTGCAGCAATACCACCAGACCCGCCGCAGCCCCTCATTGCTCCTGCGCCGCTCCTTCACCAGGACGACCGCGGGGGTGTGATGCATGAAGCCGCCGAAGGCGCGGCGACAGAACGCATCATACTCGCGGGTGTAGAGAATGAATTCGTGCCAGAGGTCGTCGGCCGCTTGCGAGGGCATCGAGACGTAACGCTTGCCGCTCATCAGATAGGCGAGCAAGAACTGCCGCAGGCCGCGCGAGACCAGCGCGCTGTCCTTGCGGGTGAAGCCGGGGTGACGCTTCTCGAGCCGCGCCAACAGGCCCGCCGGCCAGTGAAAGGTGCGGATGTATTCGGCGCGCCGCAACGTCTGCCACTTGCCGAACAGCACGGCGCTGCCGACCACCGCGGCGGCCGCCAGGACGCCGAAAAATGCCGAGGCGGGTGTTATGACCACGATGCCCCCGCCCCTCGAGCGGCTAGAAGTTTTGCAAGCTCGCAAACAGCGCGAGACCGAACAGCGCGAGCGCGCCCATGACGAAGCCGAACACGAACATGCCGATCCCGCCGCGGCGCTTCGGCGCCACCACCGGGACGGGCGGCGGCGCCGTCGGCTCGGCGACCGGAAGCGGCGTTGCCACCATCGCATGCTCGCGCTCGATCAGGCGGCGCGCGACATAATCGGTGACGGCATCGACGATCGCGGCGACGTCATGCGATTCGGCGAGCACGATGCGGCCGAACCTCGTGTCCTGCACGAAGCGGTAGATCCGCTTGTCGCGCCCCATCAGCACATGCGCGACGACGTCGATCCACAGCCGCGGCGTCTCGCCCTGGCTGATGCCGCGGTCGAACAGATCGACCTTGTCCGGCACCTGCGCGAACAACGGATCGAGCGCATCGTTGAGGATCTCGAGCCGCGCCACCTCGGCGTCGCGCAACTCGACGACGACACCGGTGCGATCGGCCGCCTCGATCCGCGCCCGTCGCAGCGCCTCTCGCAGCGTCGGCCGCATCTCGCGCGCCTCGCTGCCGGTGTTCTGCGGATCGGACATGCCTTGCGGTCTCGTGGTGACGGGTTTCCTGCGCATTAACCTATCAGCAACCAAGATGTCCGCAAAGGGCGTTGGTTCCCAAGCACTTAGACCGCCACTTATCCCCAGATCAAAGACCTGACGCTGTCCCAAAAGCGGTCGACCCCACCCGGATGAAACCGGATGGGGCCGCCGTCCTTGGACGTTTTCTTAGCTGCGTTAGGATGCGATTGCGTATCGCGACGTCATCTCTTGTTTGAGCATGATCTCCGCGCAAACGCTTGCGTTAGTCGCGAGGGAAAACCGGTTCCCACTTTTCCCGATCATGCTCGTTCAGGCCGAAACCCGCGACGGCTCCTCGACGATGGAGAAGCGCACGCCGGCCTTGTGGCGGCTCTCTTCCGAAACTTCCTTCCAGCACTCTTCGGCTTCCTTGCGGGTCTTGAACGGACCGCGGACCTGGGCCGAGCCTTCGACCAGCTTGTGAAAGTTCATCGAACCGAACTCGCCGCCGATCACCCAGAAATTGCTGCCCTTGCTCATCGTCAGTCTCCTTCAAAATCGGGCTGCCTTTGCCCAGCCGCCTGCACCTGATCCCCGCAACCTGCTCGCCGGATCGACATTCTTGACAGAGCATTGCGAACTGCGTGTCAGGAGATAAACGCGAAAACGCGAAGTTCGTATAGATGCCTTGTTTTTTATTTGTGATGTCATGTAACATCTGAACTTGTAATAAATGTCGATTTGTAAATCTTGTCACAAAATAGGTCAGGAAACCTGCCATGCCCGCCGGTCTTTCTTCTCCCTCTCCCCGTTCTTACGGGGAGAGAGTTGGGGTGAGGGGCTGTCTCCGCAGCGAGACTCGCGGAGAGTCCCCCTCACCCGGATCGCATCTAGCGATGCGATCCGGCCTCTCCCCGCGCGCGGGGCGAGGCGGTCAGAATTTGCTGCGGCAATCGAGACCAACCCGTGCCCGGTGAGTCCGGAAAGAAGCTGTTCGTCGGTCCGCGCTTCCGGCGGATCCGCCAGCAATTAGGGCTGTCGCAGACCCAGATCGCCGAGGGGCTCGGCATCTCGCCCTCCTACATCAACCTGATCGAGCGCAACCAGCGCCCGGTGACGGCGCAGATCCTGCTGCGGCTGGCCGAGACCTACGACCTCGATTTGCGCGACCTCGCCACCGCTGACGAGGATCGCTTCTTCGCGGAACTCAACGAGATATTCTCCGATCCCCTGTTCCGCCAGATCGACCTGCCGAAGCAGGAGCTGCGCGACCTCGCCGAGCTCTGCCCCGGCGTGACGCATGCGCTGCAGCGGCTCTACGCCGCCTACACCGAGGCGCGCCGCGGCGAGACGCTGGTGGCGGCGCAGATGGCCGACCGCGAAGGCTCGCAATTCGACGCCAATCCGATCGAGCGGGTGCGCGACCTGATCGAGGCCAACCGCAACTATTTTCCGGAGCTCGAGACCGCCGCGGAGAGTTTGCGCGACGAGCTCAACGTGCCGACCGAAGGCCTGTTCACGGCGCTGACTACGCGCTTGCGCGAAAGACATTCGATCCTGACCCGCGTGATGCCGGTCGACGTGATGCGCGAGACGCTGCGCCGTTTCGATCGGCACCGCCGGCAGCTCTTGATCTCCGAACTCGTCGACAGCTCCGGCCGCAGCTTCCAGCTTGCGCTGCAGATCGGCTTTGTCGAGTGCGGCGCCGCGATCGACGCCATCGTCAGCCGCGCCGGTCCGCTCGACGATACCGCGCGCCGGCTCTACCGCATCACGCTCGCCAATTACTTCGCAGCCGCTGCGATGATGCCCTATCAGGCGTTTCATTCCGCAGCCGAAGCCTTGAGCTACGACGTCCATGTACTGGCGCAGCGCTTCAACGCCGGCTTCGAGCAGGTCTGCCACCGCCTCACCACGCTGCAACGGCCGAACGCGCGCGGCGTGCCGTTCTTCCTGCTCCGCGTCGACAATGCCGGCAACGTGTCGAAGCGGTTTTCCTCGGGCACCTTCCCGTTCTCCAAGTTCGGCGGCACCTGCCCGCTCTGGAACGTGCACTCGACCTTCGACATGCCGGATCGCCTGCTCAGCCAGGTGATCGAATTGCCGGACGGCACGCGCTATTTCTCGATCGCACAGATGGTGCGCCGGCCGGTGGCGCCCTACCCGCAGCCGCAGCCGCGCTTTGCGATCGGGCTCGGCTGCGAGATCCGTCATGCGGCCAAGCTCGTCTATGCCACCGGCATGGATCTGGAAAAGGTCGAGGGCACCCCGATCGGCGTCAACTGCCGGCTCTGCGAGCGCGAGAATTGCAGCCAGCGCGCCGAGCCGCCGATCACGCGCACCCTGATCCTGGACGAGACGACGCGGCGGGTGTCGTCGTTCGCGTTCTCGAATGCGCGGGAGTTGTGAGCCAAGGATCAGTCCACCGCGGCAAAGGCCTTGCACCAGCCGTCCTTGCTGATCGGGCCCTCGACCACCTTGCAGCCATCGGGTGCGACGAACAGCGTGCACATCTCCTGCACGAGGCGCTGGTCCGGCGCGGCGCCTGGCCGCCGAAAACGGAGGAGGATTCGACCGAGGACGACGTGCGCTAAAGCAGGATCCGGAAAAGTGCGAAGCGGCTTTCCCTCGCGACAACGCGTTTGCGCGAATCACACACCAAACTAAAGCGCGATGACGATTCGACCCAGCGCGTGTACTCGACGCGACTAATCCGTTGACGTCGTGACCTGACCGCAGGTTCACCCAATGAAAACGGCGGGAGGAACTTTCGGTTCCGCTGCGAGTCATGTTTGTGACGCGATGTGGCCTGGGCCGCCAAGGGAGAGACCGAGGGAGAGATCATGTCAAAGTCCCGCCTTGGAATGGCTGCGGCCGGCGTTGCAATTGGCGTTCTGGGAGCGCTGCCGAGCGCGGCCGAGGCGGGTTTCCGCCTGCGCGTTGGCGGCCCCGTGAGTGTCGCGCGCTTCGCGATGGCCGGCGTGCTGTCGGTCGCAGGTCTCCGCCACGCACGCATGGCGGCGCGCCACAGCCGCGTCCGCATGGCTGCTCTAAGACCGCAAGATCTTCGCCCCGCCGCCGAGTCGATCGGCCCGAGTGAGCGCGCGCAGCTCACTGCCGTCGCCGCGCTGGCCGGCTGGCAGGGCGGCCGAGCTGCGCAAGGCTGGTGGCAGCACTCCGACGGTTCATACGGCTGGGTCGGTCCGCTCTTCTGGCCGTTTGCCTATAGCGATCTCTATGACTACGCGCTTCTCAATGATGGCAGCGGCTTCTGGGCCTATGGCTACGGCGATCTCTACGCCGCGATCTTCTCGCCTTACGCTGCGAGCGATCTCTCAGCGTTTGCGGCCGAGCGCCCCGCCGGGAAGCGGCATCGCAAAGCGCCCTCGGTGCAGGAATTCTGTAGCGGCGACACCGCCGAGACGACCGGCCTTCCCCTCGAGCGGATCGGCCTGGCGGTCGCGGCGAACGAGGCGCAGCGCGCAGCCTTCGACGAGCTCGCGAGCGCCTGGATTTCCGCCGGCAACACCATCCGCGCTTCCTGTCCAGCACAGACCGCAACCACCGCGCTGGAGCGACTCGCGGCCATGCAGAGCCGCGTCAACGCGATGCTGAGCGCAGTTGCGACCGTTATGCCGCCATTTCAAAAATTCTACGATCTCCTAAGCGATGAACAGAAGGCCCAGCTCAACACGCCCGAACGTGACCGCCGCGCTAACGCTGCGGCCGCGAAGCTGAAGGAGATGCAGGACGCCGCCTGCCAGGCGAGCCGTGAACCGCAAGACGAGCAACAGGCCGAAAAGCAATACCGCCAGCTCGTCGCCCAGCAATGGCCCCTCGACGACA
Source organism: Bradyrhizobium sp. Mp19 (assembly GCF_029952935.1). Taxonomy (NCBI): domain Bacteria; kingdom Pseudomonadati; phylum Pseudomonadota; class Alphaproteobacteria; order Hyphomicrobiales; family Nitrobacteraceae; genus Bradyrhizobium; species Bradyrhizobium sp. Mp19. The sequence goes on from NZ_JASAUT010000003.1 coordinate 45,186, forward strand.
TCGTCGCCAGCCTGAAACTGAACGATACGCAACGCGCCGCGCTCGAAGTGGTGCAGGATACCACGATGGGCACCATGGAAGCCTTAAACCCATGCCCGCCAAAGGACGCGCTCACCCCGCCGGCCCGCCTTAAGGCCGCAAAGGGGCGGTTGGAAGCGATGAGAGAGGCGATCATCAGCGTGAACGACGCGGTCGACGATTTCCGTTGGAACCTGAGTGACGAGCAGAAGACGCAGTTCGAGGGGCTCGGTCTGAAGAAGCGGGGGGTGTGATTTTTCCATCCCCAAGCGGCGCTGGTCGGCCAAGGCGATACTTCGCATCCCCTGTCGCATTTGCTAGTCGTCCGCTAAGAAGGGCTGTACATGCGAGCATGCGTTATAGGGGCGGGCTCTAAGTAGTTCGGTCGCGCGACCGAGACGCCGTTCAACATGAACTTTGAGGCCCGCACGTAGTCAACTGAACTTCTTTGGATGTTGCTTATTGGCCCAAGGCCGACATACGGCAATGTCGGCCTCAACGTCAGCTTCCGAGATCAAAGCGGACGCGAAGAATTCATGAGTACACGCCCTGATCTCATCGCGCCTTAGCGCGTACCGCGCTCGACTTGCCCAAGCGGAGGCCGAGCGAGGCGGCGGACGTCATGCGACGGCACAACCAGCCGGGGCTTGCGAGCCGGCATGCGCGCAGGACATCCGCCTGAGCGACTGCCCATCCGTCGACCGCGCCCCGGATCTGTGGCGCGCAACGGCCCTCGCCTTCGCGCGGCGCGCCGGAAAGCGCAGCCGCGCGAGAGAGACGACAGCGTCAGATCAATCTGCGCCGTTTTGGATCGCTCGGCCTGCTAACCGCCGGGCGGCGTGTAGGCGGCCTTGAGCTTGGTCGCGTGCTGACGCACCACCTTGATCTCGTCCTGGGTAAAGAGCCGGATCAGCCTCACATTCTGCATGGCACCGGCCGCGACGACCACGCCGCTGACCGCAGGCGCGAAGCTCGGATCCGGCACGTCGAAGATCACCATCACGCCGGGACCATCGGTCGCCGTGCTGTACATCGAAATCAGTTTCCCGCCGGCGGCCTCGATCAACTTCTTCGCGGCCTCGTATCGATTGGTCGTCGGGTTTTCCATGATGTTGTTCAGGGAACGCGGGGTGTATTCACCAGAGAAGCAGAAATGCATGGCAATCGCTCCATTTGGTTGGAATGAAAAAACATTCACCCAGGCGCGCGGCCCGGGCAGAGCATTTCGTACTGAAAAATGGGAAGAAATGGCCTGCCGATGGCCAGTCGCGCTGCCGCTCATTCTCCGGATTTCGGCGCAACCGGTGGCAGCTCACTGCGCAATCTACATCAAATAGCCGGCAAATGAAATCGCGCTCTATCGAGGTGGCACCGTAGGGCAGCCTGCCTGACACACGAGCGAGCATGGTGAGTCCACGACCAACTCGGACTTCACCCGCACCCTTTGCCTCACATCACGCGACAGGCACCAACGCCTTGCAAACAAGGGCGATCTGCCTCAGTGTCCGGCGCCCGCCACCAAGAACAAGCGAAAGAAAACTCATGAAGCATCGCGCGCTCGGCCGCTCCGGCCTCACTGTTCCTCCCCTGTGCTTCGGCTGCAATGTATTCGGCTGGACCGTGGACGAGACGTCATCGTTTCGCCTGCTCGACACCGTGCTCGATCAGGGGCTGACCTTCCTGGATACGGCGGATGTCTATTCACGCTGGGTGCCGGGCCACAGCGGCGGCGAATCCGAGACCATCATCGGCAAATGGATGAAGGCGCGCGGCAACCGCAACCGCGTCATCCTCGCCACCAAGGTCGGCATGGACATGGGAGACGGCAATGTCGGGCTGAAGCCGGACTACATCGCGCGCGCCGTCGAGGATTCGCTGCGGCGGCTGCAGACCGATTTCATCGATCTCTACCAGTCCCACAAGGACGATGAGACGACACCGCAGGAAGAGACGCTCGCGGCCTACGACAAACTGATCAAGGCCGGCAAGGTCAGGGCGATCGGCGCCTCGAACTTCTCGGCGGAGCGGCTCCAGAGTGCGCTCGACATTGCCAAGGCAAACGGGTTGCCGCGCTACGAGAGCATGCAGCCCGAATATAGCTTGGCGGAGCGCTCAAGCTACGAAGGCGCGTTGCAACGCGTCTGCGAGGCGAACGACGTCGGCGTGATCACGTTCTTTTCGCTCGCCGCAGGATTCTTGACCGGCAAATATCGCTCGGAGAGCGACTTCGCCAAGAGCCCGCGCGGTGCGCGCAGCATTCCGAAATACATGAACCCGCGCGGCATGCGCATCCTGGCCGGTCTCGACGAGGTCGCCGCGGAAACCCGCGCCGAGCCGGCCGCGGTCGCGCTCGCCTGGCTGATGGCAAAACCCTCGGTCACCGCGCCGATTGCCAGCGCCACCAGGCCCGAGCAGGTCGCAACGCTGGTCGCGGCGACCAAACTTGAGTTGAGCAAGGACCAGGTCGAACGGCTGGACGCCGCGAGCGCGTAGCGCGGCTCCACTTCACCTCGCCCCGCGTGCGGGGAGAGGTCGGAACGCATCGCTAGATGCGTTCCGGGTGAGGGTGAGCCTCCGCGAATGCAGCTATCGCCGGATCTGCGGAGACAGCCCCTCACCCCAACCCTCTCCCCGTAAGAACGAGGCGAGGGAGCACACCGCCTTCGCGGCTGCCGTTCAATCCCGCCTCACCTCGCCTATCCCCACGGGCCGCGCTGGCTCGACGATCCGCCCCACGGGCTGCGCGGCGGATAGCTTCCACCGGCCGGGCGCGGCGCGGTTTGGGTGCCGAGCTCGGCGGCGAGCTGCTGCAGCGCGGCGATGCGGTTCGCGGTCGAGGGGTGGGTCGCGAACAGGTTGTCGACGCCGTGGCCCGACAGCGGGTTGATGATGAACATGTGCGCGGTGGCCGGATTGCGCTCGGCCTCCATGTTCGGCACCTGATGCGCGGCGTTCTCGATTTTCGCGAGCGCCGAGGCCAGCCACATCGGCTGGCCGACGATGCGCGCGCCGTAATTGTCGGCGGCGTATTCGCGGGTGCGGCTGATCGCCATCTGCACCAACATGGCGCCGAGCGGCGCCAGGATCATCATCGCGATCGAGCCGACGATGCCGGGGCCGTTGTTGTTGCGGTTGCCGCCGAAGAACATGCCGAACTGCGCCAGCATCGAGATCGCACCGGCGATCGTCGCCGTGATCGTCATGGTCAGCGTGTCGTGGTGCTTGATATGCGCAAGCTCATGCGCGATCACACCGGCGAGCTCCTCGCGGCTGAGCTGCTGCATGAGGCCCGTGGTGACGGCGACCGCCGCGTTCTCCGGATTGCGGCCGGTCGCGAATGCATTGGGCTGCGCCTCGTCCATCAGGAACACGCGCGGCATCGGGAGAGCGGCGCGCTGCGCCAACTCGGCGACGAGATTGTAGAGTTCGGGCGCCGAGCCCGCATCGACCTGATGGGCGCCGTACATCGACAGCACCATGCGATCGGAATTCCAGTAGGCGAACAGATTTGTCGCAGCCGCGACCATCAGCGCGATCACGGCGCCGGTGCCGCCGCCGATCAGATAGCCGACCCCCATGAACAGGGCGGTGAGGCCGGCAAGCAGGAGCGCGGTGCGGAAATAGTTCATCGTTGTTCCCTCACGGCGAGCGGAATGCTGCCACAACTGACGCCGCTCAGGTAGGGATTTTGACGCTGAAGCCGCAAGGGGAACCAGTGCGTCGCAGCGACGCGGCGCGGGTTAATGATTGGTCATGTGCGGCGCCGTTCGTAGCCCGCATGAGCGAAGCGACATGCGGGGGCACCGCCCCGGATATCGCTTCGCTCATCCGGGCTACGAGATCGTGCCTACGCCGCCGGTTCGGAAGCACGCTACGCCGCCGGCTCCTGCGCGATCACCGCTTCGTCCTCGCGCAGCGCGACGCGCAACATGCGGGCGAGCTCGGCGCGGCTGTAGGGTTTTGCCAGGAACAGGATGCCCTGTTCCAGCTTGCCGTCCTGGTCGATGGCGTCATCGGTATAGCCCGACGTGAAGAGGACGCGGAGACTCGGGCGACGCTTCCGCGCCTCGGTGGCAAGGTCGCGCCCGTTCATCGCGCCCGGCATGATGACGTCGGTGAACAAGAGATCGATCGGCGCGCCGCTGTCGAGCACGGCAAGGGCTTCGCGGCCATCATTGGCCGACAGCGTGGTGTAGCCGAGGCTCTCGATCTGGGTCAGCACATAAGAGCGCACCAGCTTGTCGTCCTCGACGACAAGCACGATTTCCCGCGCGCCGCGCGCGTCCGGCTGCCGCCGCTCGGGCACTGCTGCCGGCGAGACCACCGCCGCGCGCGGCAGATAGAGCATCACCCTGGTGCCGCGGCCGACCTCGCTGTCGAGCACGACGTGGCCGTTGGATTGCCTGACGAAGCCGTAGACCATGCTCAGCCCGAGCCCGGTGCCCTTGCCGACGTCCTTGGTGGTGAAGAACGGCTCGAACACCTTGGCCAGGTCGGCTTCCGCAATGCCCCGGCCGTTGTCGGTCAGCGCGATCGCGACATAATCGCCGGCGGCAAGCCCGTCATGGCCGTTCACGTCCGATGGCTTGAGCTCGGCGGTGCGGGTCTCGATCGTCAGCCGGCCGCCCTTCGGCATCGCGTCGCGCGCGTTGAGCGCAAGGTTGATGATCGCGGTGACGAGTTGGTTGCCATCGACCAGTGCGCGCGGCAGATCGGGTGCGGAGTGAAAATCGATGTCGACATGGTCGCCGATGGTCGGCCGCAGCAGCTCGATGGTGTCGACCATCAACGCGTTGACGTCGACGTCGCTCGGCTGCAGCGGCTGCTTGCGCGCGAAGGCGAGCAGATGCCGCGTCAGCGATGCGCCGCGCTCGGCGGCGTCGCGGATCAGCGAGGTGATCTCGGTGAGTTGGCGGTTGTGGGTGACTGCCTCGGCCAGGATGTCGATGGTGCCGGTGATGACGGTGAGGATGTTGTTGAAGTCGGGCGCGATGCCACCGGTGAGCTGGCCGACCGCTTCCATCTTCTGCGCCTGGCGGATCTTGCTCTCATTGGCCTCGGCCTCGCGGAAACGCTCGAGCAGGAATTCCGAGCGCTGGCGCTGCCGTTCCTCCTCGGCGAGCGCAACATGCGCCTCGCGCAGCTGCGCTTCGGTCGGGATCGCGAGGATCAGCGGGATCAGCGGCCAGAGCAGCACGGCGGTGAAGATCGATGCGACAGCGGTGAGCGCCTTGAGCAGGCCCTCGAGACCGTAGATCGGCACCCACAGCGTGTAGATCGAGAACACGTGGGTGAGGCCGCAGGCGAGGATGAACGCGGCGAACGGCCAGGCCATCCAGCCGAACTGGAAATCGCGCCGCTTGGAGACGAGGATCGCCAGCGCAAACGGGATCGAGAAATACGAAGCGGCAATGATCGCGTCTGAAATCACGTGGAGCCAGATCAGCTCCGGCTCCCACAACAGGCAGATGCCGTGCGGCGAAAACGTCGACGAATCCAAGAGACGCTCGAGAAAACTCCACATGGGTCCCTCCGGGCGTGATCGATCCGCCGACACCCCTGCCCGCGAATCACCGGCCGATCATAGCCGCGGCGGCTGAACCTACCTCAGCCCAATTGGTCTAAGAGCGGCACCCCCGTTGTTGCCCGGTGTCGCGCTGGTGTATGCAGATTGGGCTTCAATTCCCCTTTTTTCCAGCCGGTGACATCGATGCCAGCCTCTCCCCTCCGCGCCCCGATCATGATCGCAGCGATCGCGGGGGCGCTGGCCCTCTCCACCCTCGCCTCGGCGCAGCAGCCGCTGCCCAGCCCGTTGAATCCCGCGCCAGTCAGGCCGCGACCTGCCGCCGTCGCCTCGCCGAGGGCTGCGTCCTGCCACAACGGGCAAAACTTCGATCGCTTCCTCGCCGAGCTGAAGCAGAAGGCGGTCGGCGCCGGCGTCTCGCAGCGCACGATCGCGGAGGCCGCGCCCTACCTGATCTACGACCAGGGCATCGTCAACCGCGACCGCGGCCAGCGCGTGTTCGGGCAGATCTTCACCCAATTCGCCGGCCGCATGGCCGCGAACTATCGCATGCAGCAGGGCCAGCAATACATCCGGACCTATGCCGCCGCGTTCGCGCGCGCCGAGAAGGAGTATGGTGTGCCGCCGGCGGTGATCGCCGCGTTCTGGGGGCTGGAGAGCGATTTCGGCGTCCAGATGGGCAATTTGCCGACGCTGAAATCGCTGGTGTCGCTGGCCTATGATTGCCGCCGCTCGGAGATGTTCCAGGGCGAGACCATCGCCGCGCTGAAGATCATCGAGCGCGGCGACCTGACGCCCGACGAGATGATCGGCTCGTGGGCCGGCGAGCTCGGCCAGACGCAATTCTTGCCGACGCACTATTTCAACTACGCGGTCGACTATGACGGCGACGGCCACCGCAATCTCCTGCAAAGCGGCCCCGACGTGATCGGCTCGACCGCGAACTACATCGCCACCGGATTGAAGTGGCGGCGCGGCGAGCCGTGGCTGCAGGAGGTGCGCGTGCCGCAGGCGGCCAATTTCCCGTGGGACCAGGCCGATCTCACCATCAAGCTGCCGCGCTCGAAATGGGTATCGCTTGGCGTCAGCTTGACCGACGGCAAGCCGCTTCCGAGTGATGAGATGCCGGCCTCGCTGCTGCTGCCGATGGGCCGGATGGGTCCGGCGTTCCTCGCCTATGCGAACTTCGCCGCCTACACCGAGTGGAACAACTCGCTGATCTATTCCACCACCGCCGGCTATCTCGCCGGCCGCATCGCGGGCGCGCCGCCGATGCAGCGGCCGCACGCACCGGTCGCGCAACTGCCGTTCGGCGAGATCAAGGAGTTGCAGGGATTGCTGGCGCGCGCCGGCTACGACGTCGGCAAGATCGACGGCGTGCTCGGACAGGCAAGCCGCAGCGCGGTGAAGACGATGCAGATGAAATACGGCCTGCCGGCGGATTCCTGGCCGACCGCGGAGCTCCTGGCGCGGATGCGCGGCGGGCCCCGCACCCAGCCGGCCGCCGATGCCGCGGCACCGGGGATGCGGTAGAGCAAACGCCCATTTTCCGTAGCCCGGATGCAGCGCAGCGAAATCCGGGACAAGCCCCGATGCGCCTCCCCGGATTGCGCTGCGCTCCATCCGAGCTACGCAGACTATGGTGAACCGTCATCCTGAGGTGCGAGCGGAGCGAGCCTCGAAGGATGAATCGGCCACACTGGGGGCCGTCCATCCTTCGAGGCTCGCCGAAGAGGCTCGCACCTCAGGATGACGGGTCCAAGACAGGTGCTGCGCGAAATATTTGACCAAGTGTTACAGCTCCCCGCAGTTGTATTCTTCCCCTTGCCGCCCCACTTGCAGCATCGCCGTTCGGTAACATCCGGATTTCATCAGAACAGGGAGCATCACATGTCCTTTCATGACGCCGTCGTCCCCGCTTATTTGCAGATCCTCAACAGCCTCACCGGCGAGCTGACCAAGGCCGAGGCGCATTGCGAGGCCAAGAAGATCGCGCCCGAGGTGCTGCTGGGATCGCGGCTCTATCCCGACATGCTGCCGCTGACCAAGCAGGTGCAGCTGGTCTGCGATCACGCCGCACGCGGCTGCGCGCGGCTGACCCATAGCGAGGTGCCGTCGACGCCCGACACCGAGAAGAGCTTCGGTGAACTGAAGCAGCGGCTCGCCAAGACCATCGACTATGTAAAGTCGTTCAAGCCGGCGCAGTTCGACGGCGCCGACGCCCGGGACGTCACCTTCCCGATCGGCCCCGATCGCACCATGACCCTGAAGGGTCAGCAATTCCTAAGCGCGTTCTCGTTCCCGAACTTCTACTTCCACGCCGTGACCGCGCACGACATCCTGCGCCACAACGGCGTCGAGATCGGCAAGCGCGATTTCCTCGGCGTGGCCTGACGCGCTTCGTCCCTCATGGTGAGGAGCGCGTCTTCGCGCGTCCCGAACCATGAGGCCCCACTCGGGCCACATCCTTCGAGACGCCGCTTCGCGGCTCCTCAGGATGAGGACCTACAAGGGCCGGGGTAATCGATATTCCCCGGCGCGGGATTTTCCGCCTTCGCCTAGGCTGCGGCGCGACACGTCGCCTCGCATGCGCAGCCGTGCTACTGCTCCCTGACAACAACAAGACGTCAGGGAGCACGCCATGTCGACCACAACCCACGCACCGAAAGCCATCGATCCGTCCGCTTCACTGCATGCCGAAGCGCTGGGACTGGCGAAGAACCACGGCCGCCTCGCCGGGCGGCGCATCATCGTGGTCGGCGCGGGACAGCGCACGACGGTGGATGAAGCGCCGCCGATCGGCAACGGCCGCGCCATGAGCGTGCTGTTCGCGCGCGAGGGCGCCTCGGTCGCCTGCCTCGACCTCAACAAGGACGCGGCCGACGACACCGTCGCGCAGATCACAGGCGAAGGCGGCAAGGCCTTCACCGATGTGGTCGATGTCTCCGACATCGCGGCGATCGCTCCCGCGGTCGAACGCTGCGCGCAAAGGCTCGGCGGTCTCGACGGGCTGGCGCTCAATGTCGGCATCTCCTCCGGCCTGTCGCTGCCCAAGATGACGGCCGAAGCCTGGGACCGCGACTACGCCGTCAATGTGCGCAGCCACATGCTGTTCGCGCAGAAGGCGCTGGAGGTGATGGCGCCGGGTGGCGCGATCATCCTGATCTCCTCGATGGCGAGCCAGCGCGCCGGCGGCCGCAACCCGGCCTATGAATCCTCCAAGGCGGCGCAGATCGCGCTGGGGCGGGCGATCGCGCGGGCCGGCGAGGAAAAGGGCATTCGCTGCAATGTGATCGCGCCCGGCTTCATGGACACGCCGATGGGCCGCGACGCCAGCCGCAGGCGATCGGACCGCGCCGTGACAGTGCCTTTCGGCCGCCAGGGCACCGGCTGGGAGGTTGCCTATACTGCGCTGTTCCTGGTTTCGAATGAATCCTCCTACGTGAACGCGCACACCCTGTTCCTCGATGCCGGCCACATGGGCGGAATTGTGCGCAGCTAGCCTGCGGAGCGCGAATACCTCGGGCATTGCGCTCGTCGCGGCAATGCACAATTCTCCTCCATCAGTCATCCTCTGGAACATTTACATGAGCCAATCGACCAAACTTCTCGAGCCCTACAAGCTCGGCGCGCTGACGCTGCCGAACCGCCTGGTGATGGCGCCACTGACGCGCAACCGCGCGGTGCCGCCCGGCATGGTGCCGAGCCCGCTCGCGGTGGACTATTACAGCCAGCGCGCCTCCGCCGGCCTTCTGATCACCGAGGCGAGCCAGGTCTCGCAGCAGGGCCAGGGTTACCAGGACACGCCCGGCATCTATTCGAAGGAACAGGTCGAGGGCTGGCGCAAGGTCACCGATCGCGTGCATGAGCGCGGCGGCCGCATCTTCATCCAGCTCTGGCATGTCGGCCGCATCTCGCATGTCGCACTGCAGCCGAACGGCGGCGCACCGGTGGCGCCGAGCGCCATCAAGGCCAAGACCAAGACCTTCGTAAACGGCACGTTTGCCGATGTCTCCGAGCCGCGCGCGCTCGAGCTGTCGGAAATTCCCGGGATCATCGAGGACTTCAAGCGCGGCACGGCGAATGCGCTGGCGGCCGGCTTTGACGGCGTCGAGATCCACGGCGCCAACGGCTATTTGCTCGACCAGTTCGCCCGCGACGGCACCAACAAGCGCACCGACGCTTATGGCGGCGGAATCGAGAACCGCGCCAAGCTGATGCTGGACGTGTCCAAGGCGGTCGCCATCGAGGCCGGCGCCGATCGCACCGGCATCCGGATCTCGCCGGTGACGCCGGCCAACGACATCACCGACTCCAATCCGCAAGCGCTGTTCGACTACATCGTCGACCAGCTCAGTGCGCTGAAGCTGACCTATCTCCACGTCGTCGAGGGCGCGACCGGCGGCCCGCGCGATATCGCGCCGTTCGACTACGCCTCGCTGCGCAAGCGCTTCAAGCAGGCCTATGTCGCCAACAACGGCTACGATTTCGCGCTGGCGGAGAAAGTGCTGGAGGCCGGCGCGGCCGACCTGATCGCGTTCGGCAAGCCGTTCATCTCCAACCCCGATCTGGTCGAGCGGCTCAAGACCGGCGCGAGGCTCAACGAGTGGGACAAGGCGACCTTCTACGGCGGCGGCGCCAAGGGCTACACCGACTATCCGACGCTGAAGGCGACCGAGGCGGCGGAGTAGGGAGCGCTCCTCTCTCCACATCGTCATTCCGGGGCGATGCGAAGCATCGAACCCGGAATCTCGAGATTCCGGGTCTGGTGCTTGCGCACCATCCCGGAATGACCTGGCAAACAACAAAAAGGCCGGGATCGCTCCCGGCCTTTCGTCGTTCTCGGATGGCGTGGGCTGGTACGCCTTACTTCGCTTCGGCGCGCTTCGGCGGGTTGGCCGGCCACGACTTGATCAGCGTGTCGTAGTCGATCGTCTCGCCCTTCGGCTTCTCGTTCGCGAGCTTGCGCTGCGGAGCGATGGTGCCGTCCTTCTCGGCCTTCTTGTACCAGAATTCGGCGGATTCCTTCTTGTTCAGCTTCGGTCCGCAGGCGCCCTGCACACCGGACTTCTCAAGACGCTCCATCACCGAATCCTGGGCCGCGGCCAGCGCGTCCATCGCCTGCTGCGGCGTCTTGGTACCGGACGACGCATCGCCGATGTTCTGCCACCACAGCTGCGCGAGCTTCGGATAGTCGGGCACGTTGTTGCCGGTCGGGGTCCACTGCACGCGCGCGGGCGAGCGGTAGAACTCGATCAGGCCGCCGAGCTTCGGCGCACGCTCGGTGAACGACTTGTCCCAGATATCGGACTCACGGATGAAGGTGAGACCGACATGGCTCTTCTTCAGCGACACCGACTTCGAGATGATGAACTGCAGATAGAGCCAGGCCGCCTTGCGGCGATCCGGCGGGGTCGACTTCAACAGCGTCACGGAGCCGGCGTCCTGATAGCCGAGCTTCATGCCTTCCTTCCAGTAAGAGCCGTGAGGCGACGGAGCCATACGCCACTTCGGCGTACCGTCCGCGTTCATCACGGCGATGCCCGGCTTCACCATGTCGGCGGTGAAGGCGGTGTACCAGAACATCTGCTGGGCGATGTTGCCTTGCGCCGGCACAGGCCCTGCTTCCGAGAAGGTCATGCCCTGGGCCTGCGGCGGGGCATACTTCTTCAGCCAGTCGAGATATTTGGTGATCGAGTAGACCGCGGCCGGGCCGTTGGTGTCGCCACCACGTTCGACCGAGGAGCCGACCGGGCGGCAGCCTTCCATGCGGATGCCCCACTCGTCGACCGGCAGGCCGTTCGGGATACCCTTGTCGCCGTTGCCGGCCATCGACAGCCAGGCGTCGGTGAACCGCCAGCCGAGCGAGGGATCCTTCTTGCCGTAGTCCATATGGCCGTAGATCTTGACGCCGTTGATCTCCTTGATGTCGTTGGTGAAGAACTCGGCGATGTCTTCATAGGCCGACCAGTTCACGGGCACGCCGAGCTCATAGCCATACTTGGCCTTGAACTTGGCCTTGTACTCGGGGTTGGTGAACCAGTCGTAGCGGAACCAATAGAGGTTCGCGAACTGCTGGTCGGGCAGCTGGTAGAGCTTGCCGTCCGGCGCCGTGGTGAACGACTTGCCGATGAAGTCATCGACGTCGAGCATCGGGTCGGTGACCTCCTTGCCCTCACCCTTCATGTAGTCCGACAGGATGATGGTCTGACCGTAGCGGAAGTGGGTGCCGATCAGGTCGGAGTCGTTGATCCAGCCGTCATAGACGTTCTTGCCCGACTGCATCTGGGTCTGCAGCTTCTCGACGACGTCACCTTCCTGGATGATGTCGTGCTTGAGCTTGATGCCGGTCAGTTCGGAGAACGCCTTGGCCAGCGTCTGCGATTCATATTCATGCGTCGTGATCGTTTCCGAGACGACGTTGATCTCCATGCCCTTGAAGGGTTCGGCGGCCTTGGCGAACCACTCGAGCTCCTTCTTCTGGTCTTCCTTCGACAGCGTCGAGGGCTGGAATTCCGCGATCCACTTCTGGATCACGGCATCGTCGGCGGCGCGGGCCGGCGTGGCGACCGCGAGCGAGGCTGCGATCAGCGCGGCGGCGCTGGTCATAGTCAAAAGACTATCCTTTGTCGTTCTCAAATGTCGCATTATGATTCCTCCGGTTGCAGCGACAAACCCCAGGCCCGGGTTGACCCCGGATCTGCTCTTCTTCGCTTTCGTCAGACGGTGCGAAAGATCGCCACGGCTGAAAGAAGCGAAATCAGCGTTGCGAGCCACAGGCTCGAAATTTCCACGCCCTCGCCGATCGGCAGGGTGAGGATCGGATCGGTGCCGACGAGGCCGATCCACACCAGGTGGATCACCGCCGCCAGCACCAGCGAAATGAACAAACGATCGCCGCGCGTGGTCGGGATGCGCAGCACGCCGACCCGCTCGGCCTCGGGATAGACCGCCGCGAGCCAGGTCATCACGCCGAGCGTCGAGGCCAGCAGCACGAAGAAGATCGCGGTCGGCAGCGTCCAGGCCATCCATGCGATGCTTTCCATGATCGCCTCCTAGACCCGGCCGAGCGCGAAGCCGCGCGCGATGTAGTTGCGGACGAACCAGATCACCAGCGCGCCCGGAATGATGGTGAGCACGCCGGCGGCGGCAAGCAAGCCCCAGTCCATGCCGGCCGCCGAGACCGTGCGCGTCATGATCGCCGCGATCGGCTTGGCCTGCACCGAGGTCAGCGTGCGCGCCAGCAGCAGCTCGACCCAGGAGAACATGAAGCAGAAGAAGGCGGCGACGCCGATGCCGCTCGCGATCAGCGGCACCAGGATCTTGATGAAGAAGCGCGGGAACGAATAGCCGTCGAGGAAGGCGGTCTCGTCGATCTCGCGCGGCACGCCGGAGACGAAGCCTTCGAGGATCCACACCGCCAACGGCACGTTGAAGATGCAGTGCGCGAGCGCGACCGCCCACGGCGTATCGAACAGGCCGATTGCCGAATAGAGGTTGAAGAACGGCAGCGCGTAGACCGCCGCCGGCGCCATGCGGTTCGACAGCAGCCAGAAGAACAGGTGCTTGTCGCCGAGGAAGCGGTAGCGCGAGAACGCATAGGCCGCCGGCAACGCCACCGCGATCGAGATGATGGTGTTGAGCACGACGTATTCGAGCGAATTGATGTAGCCCGAATACCAGCTCTCGTCGGTGAAGATGCGCTTGTAGTGCTGCAGCGTCGGCGTGTGCGGCCACAGCGTCATCGTCGAGACGATCTCGGCGTTGGTCTTGAAGCTCATGTTGACGAGCCAGTAGATCGGCAACAGCAGGAAGATCAAAAACAGCGCCATGATCAGGCGGCGGCCGGGGATCGAATGCATCACGCCGCTCCTTCCTTGGCCGGACGCTCGGAGCCGGCATTGACCATCACGGTGTAGAACACCCAGCACACGATCAGGATGATCAAATTGTAGACCAGCGACAGCGCCGCGGCCTTTCCGAGGTCGAACTGGCCGAGCGCGATCTTGACGAGCTCGATCGAGACGAAGGTCGTCGAATTGCCGGGGCCGCCGCCGGTGACCACGAACGGCTCGGTGTAGATCATGAAGCTGTCCATGAAGCGCAGCAGCACCGCGATCAGCAGCACGCGGTTCATCTTCGGCAGCTGGATCGCCTTGAACACCGCCCAGCGCGAGGCGCCGTCGATCTGCGCGGCCTGGTAATAGGCGTCGGGGATCGACTTCAGGCCGGCATAGCAGAGCAGCGCGACGAGGCTGGTCCAGTGCCAGACGTCCATCACGATGACCGTGACCCAGGCGTCGACCTCGTTGGACACGTAATTGTAGTTGAGGCCGAGGTGGTTCAGCACATAGCCGAGCAGGCCGATATCGGGCCGGCCGAATATCTGCCAGATGGTGCCGACCACGTTCCACGGAATCAGCAGCGGCAAGGCGAGGATGACGAGGCAGGCCGCGACGCTCCAGCCCTCGCGCGGCATCGACAGCGCGACGATGATGCCGAGCGGCACCTCGATCGCGAGGATCACGGCAGAGAAGAACAGGTTGCGGCCGAGCGAGGCCAGGAAGCGCCCGCCGAGATCGGTCGATGGATCGAGCAGCTCCTTGAACCAGCCGACGCCGTTCCAGAAGAACTGGTTGTTGCCGAAGGTGTCCTGCATCGAATAGTTCACGACGGTCATCAGCGGCAGCACCGCCGAGAACGCGACCACCAGGAACACCGGCAGCACCAGGAACCAGGCTTTTTGGTTGATCGTCTTGTCCATCAGGCGACCCCCTCCACCAAATGGCTGTCGGCATAGACGTGGACATGCGCGGGATTGAAGATCAGCCCGGCGGTATCGCCGGAGACCGAGAAGCCCGGCGGCACGCGCGCGGCGAATTTGGTATCGCCGACCCGCACGCGGGCGAACTGGATGCGGCCGAGATCGTCGATCCGCTCGATGGTGGCCGACAGCAACCCTGACGCCGGCGACGCGACGTCGACGAATTCCGGCCGCACGCCGATCTCGATCTTCTTGCCCGCAGGCAGCACACCATAGTTTCGATGCAGGCCGATGACATGGCCGTCGATCCGCGCCTCGTGACCACTGACCTCGGCGCGCACGATGTTCATGCCGGGCGAGCCGATGAAGTAACCGACGAAGGTATGCGCCGGCTTGTCGAACAATTCGGCCGGCGTGCCGCTCTGCACCACGCGACCGTCATGCATCACGACGACGGTGTCGGCGAAGGTCAGCGCCTCGGTCTGGTCGTGGGTGACGTAGATCATCGTGAGGTCGAGCTCGCGATGCAGCGCCTTCAGCTTGGAGCGCAGCTGCCACTTCAGCTCGGGATCGATCACCGTCAGCGGTTCGTCGAACAGGACGGCCGCGACGTCGGAGCGCACCAGGCCGCGGCCGAGCGAGATCTTCTGCTTGGCGTCGGCGGTGAGCCGCGTCGCCTTGCGTTTGAGATAGGGCTTGAGGTCGAGCAGATCGGCGATCTGCCTGACCCGCGCGTCGACCTCGGCCTTCGCGACGCCGCGATTCTTCAGCGGGAAGGCCAGGTTCTGGCCGACCGTCATGGTGTCGTAGATCACCGGGAACTGGAACACCTGCGCGATGTTGCGCTTTTGCGTCGACAGCGGCGTGATGTCGCGGCCGTCGAACAGAATCTTTCCCCGCGACGGCGTCACGATGCCGGAGATCAGGTTGAGCAGCGTGGTCTTGCCGCAACCGGACGGCCCGAGCAGCGCATAGGCGCCGCCCTGCCGCCAGGTCATGGTGACCGGCTTCAGTGCAAAGGATTCCTGCGGCGCGTCGTTGCCGCCGTAGGAGTGCGCGAGATCGACGAGGTCAATGCGGGCCATGGAGCATCTCCCTCACTTGCCGTTGCCGGCTGACGCGTTTGCCGCACGCGCACTGCGATGCACGTTGCCCGAAAACGCGGTCGCGGGCGACGCGACGAGGCGGTCGGCCGCGTCGAACACGAAGATGTTGTCGGGATCGAGCGCGGCGTCGAGCACCTGCCCGGGTTCATATTCGTGCACGCCGTGCAGCACCGCAACCCAGTTCGAGCCGTGGACATGGACGTGCACAAAGCTCTCCGACCCGGTGATCTCGGTCACCGTCACCGCGGCGGAAAATTTGTGACGGCCGGCCGCGACATTCCCGACCTCGAGCTGGTGCGCACGGAAGCCGGTCCGGTAAGCGCCGTCGGGCAGATTGGCGTAGAGGCCGGCCGCGGGCGCCTGCTCGCCGCCGGCATAGATCACTTGCGCGCCCTTCTTCTCGATGCCGATGATGTTGAGCGGCGGATCGGAAAACACCTGCGCGACGCGCAGCGTGTCGGGATGACGGTAGACCTTGGGCGTCGCGCCGGTTTGCAGCGCCCGGCCCTGCCACATGCAGACCGTGTCGCCGCCGAGCAGCAGCGCTTCCGACGGTTCGGTGGTGGCGTAGACGAAGATCGCGCCGGAGGCCTCGAAGATGCGCGGCAGCTCGGCGCGCAGCTCCTCGCGCAGCTTGTAGTCGAGATTGGCGAGCGGCTCGTCGAGCAGCACAAGGTCGGCGCCCTTGACCAGCGCCCGCGCGATCGCGGTGCGCTGCTGCTGGCCGCCGGAGAGTTGCAGCGGCGTGCGCTTCAGGAACGGCTCGAGCCGCAACAGGCTGGCCGCTTCCACCACGCGCCGCTCGATCTCGGCGCGTGGCTTGCCCTGCACGCGCAGCGGCGAGGCGATGTTCTCGTAGACGGTCAGCGAGGGATAGTTGATGAACTGCTGATAGACCATCGCGACCGAACGCTGCCGCACGTCGGCGCCGGTGACGTCCTTGCCGTCGACCAGCACGCGGCCGGTGGTCGGCTTGTCGAGGCCGGCGAGCAGCCGCATGATCGAGGTCTTGCCCGACAGCGTCGGCCCGAGCAGCACGCTGAGCGTGCCACGCTCCAGCGTCAGCGAAACATCGCGGATGGTCGGAATGCCATCCACGGTTCGCGTGACATTCTGCAGTGTGACGCTCATGCCCGTCCTCCCGCTTCGCGGAGGGGACGTTCACCGGACACGCGGTTGGCGAGCATCCACTCGTCGAGCGCGGCGATTTCACCCGCCGTCATCCGCAAGCCCAGCTTGGATCGTCGCCAGACGACATCGTCCGCAGTCCGAGCCCATTCGTTCGCCATCAGGTACCTGACTTCGCTTTCCGTCAAGGTGGCGCCGAAGGAGCGGCCGAGATCGGCCGTCGATGTTGCGTTGCCCAAGATTTTGCTGGCGCGCGTGCCATAGGCATGGGCGAGACGATTGGCGTGCGATTGCGCGAGAAACGGATAGTTGCGGATCAATTCGGCGCTCAGCGCCGCGACCGCGGATACATCCATGTCGCCGCCGGGCAGCGGCGCCTTGCCGGTCCAGCCCTCCTGCGCCTTTGTGCCGCGGAGATAAGGCGACAGCCGCTCCAGCGCCTCTTCGGAGAGGCGGCGATAGGTCGTGATCTTGCCGCCATAGATCGACAGTAGCGGCGCACCGCCGGGTGTATCGAGCTCGAACACATAGTCGCGGGTCGCGGCCTTGGCTTCGCTCGCGCCGTCGTCATAGAGCGGACGCACGCCGGAGTAATTCCAGACCACGTCCTCGGGCTTCACCGGCTTGGCGAGATAGGCGCTGGCGGACGCGCAGAGATATTCGATCTCCTCCTGCGTCGCCTTCACCTTGGCCGGATCGCCGTCATAGTCGCGATCGGTGGTACCGATCAGCGAGAAGTCGTTCTGATAGGGAATGACGAAGATGATGCGGCCGTCGGCATTCTGGAAGATGTAGGCACGGTCGTGGTCGTAGAGCTTCGGCACCACGATGTGCGAGCCCTGCACCAGGCGCACCTTGGCGCGCGCGTTGACGCCGGCGCCCGAGGCCAGGACCTGTTCGACCCAGGGACCGCCGGCATTGACCAGCACACGTGACTGGATCGTATCGCGGGCACCCGTAACACTGTCCTCGACCGTGACGTGCCAGACGCCGTCGACCTGCCTGATCTCGACCGCGCGGGTGCGGGTGCGGATTTCGGCGCCGCGATCGGCGGCATCGCGCGCGGTCAGCGCAACCAGCCGGGCGTCGTCGACGAAGCAGTCGGAATATTCGAAGCCCTTGGTGTAGCGGCCCGGAATCAGCGGCTTGCCGACCACGTCGCGGGTCAGATCGACCGAGCGCGTCGCCGGCAGCAAATGCCGGCCGCCGATGTGGTCGTAGAGGAAGAGGCCGAGCCGCAGCAGCCAGGCCGGGCGCAGGCCGGCGTGGTGCGGCAAAACGAAACGCAGCGGCCGAATGATGTGGGGCGCGATCTGCCAGAGGATTTCGCGCTCGATCAGCGCCTCGCGCACCAGACGAAACTCGTAATATTCGAGGTAGCGCAGACCGCCATGCACGAGCTTGGTCGACCAGGACGACGTCCCGCTGGCCAAGTCGTTCATTTCACAGAGGAAAACAGAGTTACCCCGGCCCGCTGCATCGCGCGCGATGCCGCAGCCATTAACGCCGCCTCCGATGATGGCGAGGTCGTAAATCTGATCCAAAGAACGCTTCCCCCGGCAACCGCCTTCGCTTTGACGGTTTTACTTTCGGATTGGAGTAAATCACAACCAAAAACGAAAGCAAAGTGAAAACGGGGAACTTTGTCTGGGGATTCTTTGGGCGGAGTGCTCGCGGTCAGGGCTTTTGGGGAGGACGGGACGAGCAACGCTTGGGGTGACGCCAGGCAAGGCGGTGGTGGGCGATCAGGGACGCTGTGGCGATCGTCCGACGCGCAATTCCGGCAGAGCCTTTTCGGGATAGTAGGTACGGCGAACTTCACCGCCTACCCGCTTGGCGCAAGCTCGGCTGTCGCGCACAAAGTAGGCCGCGAGCAAAAGCACACCGGTCGACGCGACGAATGTATGACGGCTGGCGAACAGGACGTAAAAGACCAACGATGCGACGAAAAGGCTCGCATACCATTTGAGCGCGAAGCGGAGATAGATTCGCCCGATCGAGCGATCCCTGTTCATCGGATCGCCCGATTGCCTGGCAGCGACGCCGACAGCACGAGAAAGAAGAGCGGAAAGAACACGAAGACCGCGACATAGGCCCAGAGGTGTCCGCCGCCGAGCGCGACTTGCAGGGCACTATATCCCGATGATTTTCGGTGCGCCAGGAGTGCCCAGAATGCAAAGCAGAACAGCGGCATCGTGAGATACTTCCACTGCTCTCGCCAGTCGCGCAGGATGGTCGCGAGATCGCCAAGCAATGCGATCAGGAACAGGGAAAACGTGACGGCGTAGAGCGAGACCAGCGGCAGGAAGAGGTGCTCGAACCTCACCCGCGCGATTGTTTCCGCCGACATCGGGATGCCGTCCGCAAACAGGCTGCCGAACGGCGGGACCACGAACAGGCGCATGTCAAAGCCCATCGCCTGGCCAAGCCAGAACACGACGATCGCCACCAGGCCGATTACCGACTGCGCGAGGAAGGCCCCGCTCGCGATGCGCTGACACAGCGATCCCGAAAAGAAGATCCGCGACAGTCCGTAAAGCAGTTTCCTGCCACGGCCGTTCTGTTGTTCCAGCTCTGAAAGCCAGGCCGGGCGGCTCCCGCTGCCGAAGCGAAAGATGTCGGCACGGACGCTCTTCGATGGCGGCTGGGTCTCACCATCGAACGCACGCATGACCACAAGCGCAGAAACACCGCCGGCCAGCGCCGTCGCGCACGCGGATGCGACGTTAAAGCCAAGGACAAACGAGACGATGCCGAACATCGCCGCCATGCCCAATGCCGTGACGATCTTGAATTGCGTGCTGACCAACGAACCGCTCCACCTCAGGCAGGCTACAGCAGCGGCCGAAAGGCATCCGAAACAGGTTCGCTAAAACTTGAGCGATCAAGCGCCTTGCGCGCTGCGCAGCGTCGCGGGTGCCGCGTCGGCGCCGTTGTCGTCGAGATCGACTTGCGGCTTGTCCATCGCGACGACCACCTCGATGCCGCGGCTATGGCAGATATTGGCGAGGCCCGCGGGGAGCGGTGAATCGGTGACGAAGGTCTGGATCTGGCTCATATGGGCGATCCGCACCGGCGCGCTGCGGCGGAGCTTGGTCGAGTCCGAGACCAGCATGACGTTGCGCGCATTGGCGATGATCGCCTGCGCGACCTGCACCTCGCGATAGTCGAAGTCGAGCAGCGCACCCTCCTCGTCGATCGCCGATGCGCCGATGATGGCGTAGTCGACCTTGAACTGGCCAATCAGCTGCGTCGCGGTGGAGCCGACCACGGCGCCGTCGGCGCGGCGCACCGTGCCGCCAGCCACCACCACCTCGATGCGCGGATGGCGGTACAGCAGCATCGCGACGTTGAGGTTATTGGTGATGACCAGCAGATCCTCATGCGAGGTCAGCGCGCTCGCGACCTCTTCCGTGGTGGTGCCGATATTGATGAACAGCGAGCAGCCGTTCGGAATCCGTGCCGCCGCGGCAGCGCCGATCGCCTTCTTCTCCTCGGCGGCGACGAAGCGACGCGCCTCGTAGGCGAGGTTCTCGACGCCCGAGGCGATGATCGCGCCGCCATGGATGCGGGTCAGCGAGCGCTGGTCGCAGAGATCGTTAAGGTCCTTGCGGATGGTCTGCGCCGACACCTCGAATCGCTTGGCGAGGTCTTCGACCATGACCCGGCCGAACGCGCGCGCGATGTTGAGGATTTCAGTCTGGCGATGGGAGAGTCCGGCCACGGCGGCCCCCTTGAAACGGCGAGTCGCCTATCGTGCGACCGTTCGGCACGGAGGTCAACGTGCAGTGCCGGATCAGGCACGGCCGGGCGAAGGTGGACGCTTCGCCCGGGCCACGCGCTATCGCGCAGCAAAGATGTTCTACGACGCCACCTGCATGGATTGACCGGTAAGCAGCCGGCGCGCCGCGCGCTCGGCCTCGCGGGCATTGCGGAAGATCTGGCCTTCAAGGCGGTCGAAAAGGTGCGATGCAGCAAAGAACTGATAACCACGCGTATCGCGCACCACGATACCCGCCGTCTGCGAACTCACTTCGATCACGTAACTGTCGGACATTGTCAGCCTCGGTTTGACTCCGGCCCGACAACGGAATCGCTGGCTGTTTGTTCCTCAGTTATTTTGCGAGGCGAAGCGCCGGAATCCGATGCTTTTTGCAATCAAACCACGCTCCGGACTCAGTTTCGACGCGTTTGCTCCCGCGCCGAATCAGCGGCACTGGCGCGACGAATGTCAGGTCGCGATCATGGCGCCGTCGCGCTGGATCGGTTGCGGATGGCCCTGCTCGTCGATCGAGACATAGGTGAAATTGCCGTCGGTCACGAGGATCGACTGTTGCTCGCGACGGCGCAGCACCCAAGCCTCGAGATGCACCGTGATCGAGGTGCGGCCGATGCGCACGAGATTGGCATGGACGGAGACGAGATCGCCGACATTGACCGCCTTGCGAAAATTCATCGCGTCGATCGCGACCGTCACGGTGCGCGACTTCGCCACCTTGGAGGCGAACACACCGCCGCCGAGATCCATCTGGCTGAGCAGCCAGCCGCCGAAGATGTCGCCATTGGCATTGGTGTCGGCCGGCATCGCCAGCGTGCGGATGCAGAGATCGCCCTTCGGCTCAGCATCGTTGCGCAGCGGCGCGTGAACATGGGTGTCGGTCACTTGCGAGGCGGTCACCTGCGAATCGGTCACTTGAAGGCCTCCCAGCAGGGATCCGGCGCAAATCGTCCGCCGAACTTGCGCATCAAGGCCTGCATCGCCGACACCACATTGTCGACGCCGCGGCTGCGCGCATAGTTGAGCGGGCCGCCGCGGAACGGGGCATAGCCGGTGCCGAAGATCATCGCGCCGTCGACCATGTCGGGATTGTCGACGATGCCCTCGCGCACGGCGGCGACGCAGACATTCGAGATCGGCAGCACCAGGCGGTCGATCATCTCGTCGCTCACTTTCGGTCCGGTCTCTGGCAGCGGCGCCTTCTCCGCCTTGCCGTCCTTCCAGGTGTAGAAGCCCTTGCCGGTCTTGCGGCCGAGCTCGCCCCTGGCGACTTTTTCTCGCAACCACGCAGGCGCTGGCGGCAGCGTATCGCCGAACTTCGAGCGCAGCATGTCGCCGACATCGAGGCAGATATCGAGGCCGACCTGGTCGGCGAGCTCGATCGGCCCCATCGGCATGCCGAACTCGACGGCGGCCGCGTCGATCAGGCGCTGGTCGGTCTTCTCGTCCAGCATCATCATCGCTTCCAGCATGTAGGGCGTCAGCGCGCGGTTGACGAGGAAGCCCGGCGAGCTCTTCACCGACAGCGGCAGGCGGTCGATGGCGCCGACGAAAGCGAGCGCCTCCTTGAGCATGCCGGTATCGGTGCCGTCATGGCTGACGACCTCGACGAGTTGCAGCCGCGACACCGGGTTGAAGAAGTGCAAGCCGAGCAGCCGCTCCGGCCGTACCAGCGTGGTGCGCAGATCCTGCAGCGGGATGCTCGAGGTGTTGGTAGCGAGGATCGCGCCGGGCTTCATCTTCGGCTCGAGGGAGGCATAGACCTTCTGCTTCAGCTCGAGCTTTTCCGGCACCGCCTCGATGATCAGATCGGCGTTGCGGACGCCCTCGCCGTCCATGTCGGGAATCAGGCGGTCGAGCGCATCGCGCTGGTCGATCCGCTTGCGCATGATCTTGCCGAACAGCTCCGCGGCGCGCTTCATCGCGCCCGCGATCGGCTCGGCCTTCATGTCGGCGAGCGTCACCCGCATGTCCTGGTTGGCGCACCAGGCCGCGATATCGCCGCCCATCGCGCCGGCGCCGATGACATGGACATGCGCAACCTTGTTGCCGCTGCCGGCGACCTTCTTCATCTGCTCGCGCAGGAAGAACACGCGGATCAGATTCTGCGCGGTCGGCGTCACCATCAGATTGGCGAACGAGGCCTTCTCCGCATTCAGCATCGCCGCGCGGTTGCCGGCGTGCTTCTCCCACAGCTCGATCAGCGCATAGGGCGCCGGGTAATGCTTGCGCGGCGCGGCCTTCTCGGCCTCGCTGCGCATCCGCGAGGCAAGGAAGCCCCTGACTGGACCGAGATTGAGGATCGAGTTGAGCGCGCCCGGCCTGGCGCGCTTCAGCCGGCCGAACACCGCATCCTTCACCGCGTTGCGGACATGGCGTTCCTGGGTGACGGCGTCGACCAGGCCGAGCGACTTGGCGCGGCGCGCGTCGATCGTCTTGCCGGTCAGCATCAAGGTCATGGCCTGCATCGGGTTGATCAGCTCGGTGAAGCGCACGGTGCCGCCGAGACCGGGATGCAGGCCGAGCATCACCTCGGGGAAGCCGAACCGCGCGTCGTCGATCGCGATTCGCATCTGGCAGGCCAGCGCGACCTCGAGGCCGCCGCCAAGGCAGAAGCCGTGGATGACGGCGACCGAGGGCACGCGCAGCGCCTCGAGCCGGTCGATCACCGCGTGGGCGCGGCCGATCGCGGTCTCGACCGCGCTGGAATCGCTGGCGCCGCGAAACTCATTGACGTCGGCGCCGGCGATGAAGCCGCTCTTTTTCGCGGAGCGCACCACGAGGCCGGTCGGCCGCTGGTTCTCCAGCGCCGCGACGACGGCATCGAGCTCCTCGAGCAGATCGGCGGACAGTGTGTTGGCGCTGGCGCCGGCGCGGTCGAACAGCAGCCAGGCGATGCCGTCGTCATCGCGCGTCAGCTTGAAATTCCGGTAGGGGCCGTCGGCGGCAGGCTTCGGCCCAAGTTCGAGCACGCGATCGGCGAGAACGTCCATGATCCGTGAATCCATGATCACACCGTCTCTATCAACATCGCGCCGCCCTGCCCGCCACCAATGCATTCGGTGGCGACGCCGCGCCTGGTGCCGAGCCGCTTCATCGCATTGACCAGATGCAGCACGATGCGGTTGCCGCTGGTGCCGACGGGATGACCGAGGCTGATCGCGCCGCCGTCGACGTTGAGCTTGGCGCGGTCGATCTCGCCGGCCGCGCCGTCGAGCCCGAGAATCTCGCGGCAGAATGTCTCGTCGTTCCACGCCGCGAGGCAGCCCAGCACCTGGGTGGCGAAGGCCTCGTTGAGCTCCCAGGTCTCGACGTCCTGCAAGGTCATGGCGTTGCGCTTGAGCATCGCGCTCGCCGACAGCACCGGGCCGAGGCCCATGATCGAGGGATCGAGCGCCGACCATTGGCTGTCGAGGATGACGGCCTTCGGCGTCAGCCCGTGCTTGGCTACCGCCGTCTCCGACGCCAGGATCACCCAGGAAGCGCCGTCGGTGATCTGCGAGGAATTGCCGGCGGTGACCTGGCCCCAGGGCCGTTCGAACACCGGCTTCAGCTTCGCCAGCGTCTCGGGCGTCGAGTCCGGGCGGACGCCGTCGTCGTGGTCGTAGAACTTGCCGTCGCGGGAGAACGCGGTCTCGACCTCGCCCTTGAGAAAGCCTTGCTTCTGCGCGTTGGCCAGCCGCTGATGGCTCTCGGCGGCATATGCATCGGACTGTGCGCGCGTAATGCCGAAGAGATGGCCGACCTTCTCGGCGGTCTGCCCCATGTTGAGCTCGGTGATCGGGTCGGTCAGCCCGCGTTCGAGGCCGATGATCGGCTTGAAGTAGCTCGGCTTCACCTTCAGCGCCGCGGCGACCTTGGCACCTAGCCCCTTGGCGCCGGCAAAGCCGGCAAACCAGCGCACGCCGGAATTGGGCCAGACTAGCGGCGCGTGGCTCAAGGCCTCGGCGCCGCCGGCGAGGATCAGGTCGGAGGTCCCCTCGCGGATGTAGCGGTAGCCGGTGTCGATCGACTGCATGCCGGAGCCGCAATTGATCTGCACCGTGAAGGCGACCATCTCTTCGCCCATGCCGAGCCGGAGCGCCGCGACGCGTGCCGGGTTCATCTCGTCGGCGATCACGTTGACGCAGCCGAGGATCACCTGGTCGAAGCCGGTGGGCGCGAACGGCTGCCGGGCCAGCAGCGGCCGGCCGCATTGCACGGCAAGATCGACCGGGGTGAACGGGCCGGGACCGGAGCGCGCCTTCAGGAACGGCGTCCGGCTGCCGTCGACGATAAAGACTGGTCGCGCCATCAGCTCGCCGCCCTCTGCTCACCAAGCTCCTGGAAGAACTGATGCACGTCGGCGGATTTCTTGTAAATCGGGGACAGCGCCTCAGGCGCAAAATCATCGACCTCGATGACTTTGGCGACGGCCTCGTGAGCGGCCGCGAGTTTCTCGCCGTCGGCCTCGGTGATGACGCCCTTCTTGACGGCATCCTTCCAGTCATGCAGCCGCGCCGCGCGCAGCTGCTTGGCGGCATCCTCGGCTTCGGTGACGAGGCGGAAGGCCTTTTCCAGCCGCGCGATGCCGCCGTCGTCCTCGACAAAGGCGAGGTCCGGCGTCAGCCGGTCGCGCGCCGCCGACGGCGACAGCACGAGCTGCGCGCATTGCTGCACGACGCGATCCGACGGGCCGGTAACGCGGGCGCCGAACGGCTGGATCAGGAATTTCAGCAGCCAAGCCACCGGGCGGTTCGGCAGATTGGCGAAGATTTCCGCAAAGCGGTTCTCGATGGTCTTGAAGCCGGATGCCATGCACCATTGGAGCGCGGGAATATCCTCCTTCTGCCGGCCCTCGTCCTGCCAGCGCTTGAGCGCGGCGGAGAGCAAATAGAGCTCGGAGAGGATGTCGCCGAAGCGCGCGGAGAGCATCTCCTTGCGCTTCAGCGCGCCGCCGAGGGTGAGCAACGCCATGTCGGCGCTCAGCGCGAACGCCGACGAATAGCGCGACAGCTGGCGATAGAACTCGGTCGCATCGCCGGCATCCGGCGCCGGCGCAAACAGGCCGAAGCTCCAGCTGCGACCCCAGGCGCGGAACATGGTCGCGAAGCTGTGGCCGACATGCTTCCAGAACGCGGTGTCGAACGCGGTGAGGCCCTTGTCGCGGTCGGGCTCGCCGAGCGCGTTCATCTCCTGCAACAGATAGGGATGCGCGCGGATCGCGCCCTGCCCGAACACGATCAGATTGCGGGTCAGGATGTTGGCGCCCTCGACCGTGATGCCGACCGGCACCGAGCGGTAGAGCCCGCCGAGATAATTCTGCGGCCCGTCGATCACGGCCTTGCCGCCATGGATGTCCATGGCGTCGTCGATCGCGATCCGCATCCGTTCGGTGGCGTGCAGCTTCATGATCCCGGAGATGACGGCGGGATGATGCCCTTCGTTCAGTGCCGCACAGGTCAGCCGCCGCGCGGCGTCGAGCAGATAGGCCGTGCCGGCGATGCGGGCGAGCGGCTCCTCGATGCCCTCGAACTTGGAAATAGAAATGCCGAACTGCTCGCGGATGCGGGCATAGGCGCCGGTGGTGCGCGCGGCATAGGCAGCGCCGGCCGCCGACAGCGACGGCAGCGAGATGCCGCGGCCGGCGGCGAGCGCCGTCATCAGCATCTTCCAGCCCTGGCCGAGCCGCTCCTGACCGCCGATGATGTAGTCGAGCGGAATGAAGACATCGCGGCCCCAGTTCGGGCCGTTCTGGAACACCTGCATCGCCGGCAGATGGCGGTGGCCGATCGAGACGCCGGGCAGATGGGTCGGGATCAGCGCGACGGTGATGCCGAGCTCCTCCTCGCTGCCGACCAGGTGATCGGGATCATAGGCCTTGAACGCAAGCCCGAGCAGCGTCGAGACCGGACCGAGCGTGATGTAGCGCTTGTGCCAGTTGAGCCTCAAGCCCAGCACCTCGCGGCCTTCGAAATCGCCCTTGCAGATGATGCCGGTGTCGATCATCGAGGCGGCATCGGACCCTGCCTCCGGGCTGGTCAGCCCGAAGCATGGAATGTCCTGACCGGAGGCGAGGCGCGGCAGCCATTTGTCCTGCTGCTCCTTGGTGCCGAAGCGCATCAAGAGTTCGCCCGGCCCGAGCGAGTTCGGCACCATCACGGTGACGGCCGCGGTCAGCGAACGCGACGAGATCTTGCGCACCACTTCGGAATGCGCGTAGGGCGAGAAGCCGAGGCCGCCGAATTCCCTGGGGATGATCATGCCGAAGAATTTCTTGGCCTTGATGAAGGCCCAGACCTCGGGCGGCAGATCGCGCCATTCCCAGTTGATCTTCCACTCGTCGAGCATCCTGCAGAGCTCGTCGACCGGACCGTGCAGGAAGGCTTGCTCTTCGTCGGTCAATCTGGCCGGCGCGAACGCCAGCAATTTCGACCAGTCGGGATTGCCGGTGAACAGATCAGCGTCCCACCAGACGTCGCCGGCCTCCAGCGCCTCGCGCTCGGTGTCCGACATCGTCGGCAGCACGCCACGCGCCCAGGAGAAGATCGGTTTTGTCATATAGTCGCGGCGGAAGCTCATGGCGGATCCTCATGAAACGGCGGCGCGGATGGGTGATCTTATCGGAAAGTGCCGTTCACCGGTGAACACTTCGCTGTTCAAATAAAGCGAAATTGACGCGGCCCAGGCGCCATTCTGTTAACGGCAGGCCACGCGTTCAGTTCCGAAAGCTGAGGTGCGACAATCAGGTAGCGGGGCGATAGCGAATCGCGCGGGACGGCCAAGGAGGCCGCTCTGGCGGCCACCTCTCCCTTGGGAGAGGTCGGCGCGCAGCGCCGGGTGAGGGGTTGCGGTCTCTCGTTGGAGCGGCTCCCCCTCACCCGATTTGCTGCGCAAATCGACCTCTCCCCGCTGGGGAGAGGTGAAGTGAAAACCGAGATCAGGCCGGCCCCGCTCCCTGGGTTGCGGTATAGACCGCGTAGAGCGACTGGCTTGCGGCCATGAACAGGCGATTGCGCTTGGGGCCGCCGAAGGTGATGTTGCCGCAGACCTCGGGCAGCCGGATGCGGCCGAGCAGCTTGCCTTCGGGCGACCACACCGTCACGCCGCTGTAACCGACCGCGCGGCCGGCATTGCTCGAGCACCAGACATTGCCGTTGACGTCGCAGCGGATGCCGTCCGGTCCGCACTTCACGCCGTCGATCGTGAAATCGCTGAACCGCTTGCCGTTGGAAAGCTTGTTGTCGGCGCCGACATCGAACACGAAAACGTCGCCCTTGCCGCCGGGGCCGCTATCGCCCGGTCCCTTGCCGGTCGAGACCACATAGAGCTTCTTGTAGTCCGGCGAGAAGCAGAGGCCGTTCGGATCGGGCACCTGGTCCTCGCTGACCACGAGATCGACACGGCCGGAGGGATCGATGCGATAGCAATTGGTCGGCAGCTCGCGCTTGGCCGGCACGAAGCCCGCCGGCTGCCCGATCCGGGGATTGAGCTTGCCGGCCGGATTGCCTGGGCCGCTCGCGGCGTCGGGTTCGCCCTCATAGAGCTGGCCGCCATAGGGCGGATCGGTGAACCAGTAGCTGCCGTCGGGATGCGCGACGACGTCGTTCGGCGAGTTCAGCCGCTTGCCTTGATAGTTATCGGCGAGCACGGTCGCGGTGCCGTCATTCTCGCAGCGCGTCACACGGCGGGTGAGATGCTCGCAGGACAGCTGGCGGCCCTGGAAGTCGAACGAATTGCCGTTCGAATAGTTCGACGGCATGCGGAAGACGCTGACATGGCCGTCGTCTTCCGACCAGCGCATCTGCCGGTTGTTCGGGATGTCGCTCCACAACAGATAACGGCCCTGCGAACTCCAGGCCGGGCCTTCCGCCCACAACAGGCCGGTGTGGAGGCGCTTGATCGAGGTGTTGGGCTGGGCAAGGTCGTTGAAGGATGGGTCGACCGCGATGATGTCGGGGTCCCAGAAATAGGTGGTCGGCGCACCGCGCGGACTGAAATCGCGCGGCGGGCTGGTGATCGTCGTCGGCGGCCCGACCGGCGCGGGCGCGTTCTGAGCCAGCGCACTGCCGATGCCCGCGACGGCGGCGGCGGAAGCCGCCAGCCCCTGAACCAGCGTGCGTCGTGAAACATTCGGATCGCGTTGTTCTTCGTTAGGATCGCGCCGCGGTTGGCGTGTCATCGCATCCTCCCACTCTGTTGGCCGGCCGTTGATCCGGTCTGGCGGGTGAAGGTTAGACTGCTCCCGGAGAGGTTGCGAGTGATGGTTTTTCATCCCCGCGCGCGGAAATTTCACATTGTTGTGGTGCGGGCCGTCGTTGCGGAGCGACGTCTCTTGCCTCGCCCCGCTTGCGGGGAGAGGTCGGTTTGCATCCCAAGATGCAATCCGGGTGAGGGGTACGGTCTCACGACGATTATAACTTGCAGAGGCTGCCCCTCACCCCTGCCCTCTAAGAGCGAGCTTCGCTCGTCTCGACCCCGCAAGAGCGGGGCGAGGGAGAAGGAAGAGCTAATCCGGCCGGATCATCTCGAACATGTTTTCCGGCTTGATCTCGAAGTAGTCGCCGCGGCGGCCGGCGCGGACGATCGGGTGCGCGAGGCCGGTCTGATAGACGCCGTCCTTGATGAAGGCCTTGTCGATGTGGACGGCGACGACCTCGCCGAGCGTCAGCCACGCCTCGGCCTTCTTGCCGTCGGCGCCCTGGAGCTGGACGATCTGGCTCACCTTGCATTCGAACGACACCGGGCTTTCGGCGACCCGCGGCACGTTGACGAGCTTGCCGGCGACCTGCGTGAGCCCCGCGAGCTTGAACTCGTCGACATCGCGCGCGACATGCGCCGCCGTCGCGTTCATGTGCTTGGCGAGATCCATCGTCGCCAGATTCCAGACGAACTCGCCGGTGTCCTGGATGTTGGCGACGCTGTCCTTCCAGTTGGTGGAGGAGAAGCCGATGATCGGCGGCACGTAGCAGAACGCGTTGAAGAAGCTGTAGGGCGCGAGATTGACGTTGCCGCCCTTGTCGCGCGAGGAGATCCAGCCGATCGGCCGCGGCGCTACGATGGCGTTGAACGGGTCGTGCTTCAGGCCGTGGCCGTTCTTCGGCTCGTAGAAATGCAGGTCTTTGGCGGTCACGGTCAGTTCCTCGTCATTCCGGGATGGTGCGTTAGCACCAGACCCGGAATCTCGAGATTCCGGGTTCGATGCTTACGCATCGCCCCGGAATGACGAGCGAGTCAACTGACGAAAATGTCAGGGCTGGCGCTCAATTGGCGCGGCTGCGCGGCGATAGGCCGGCGATCACGAAATCGATCATCTGGTCGATGGTCGGGCCCGGCTTGGTGGCACATTGGGCGATCATCTGCGGATGGAAGAACCGCATCATCGCCGTGCAGGCGCACAGCGAGGCGAGTTGCAGGTCCGTGATCTCGAACTCCCCCGACGCCGCTCCTTGCGCGATCACCTCGCCGATAATGGAGGCGATGCATTCCATATGGGCGACACAGACGTCCCAGTCCTCCTGCATCGCGATCTCGACCATCTCGTGCAGCTTGGAGTCACCGACATAGCGTTCGGTGTTCATGCGATTGATGGTCGTCATCAGCTGGCGCAGGCGCGGCGCCGCCGGCCCTTCCGAGCGCGCGATGCGCTGTGCCTCGATCTCGACCTCGCCCATCAGGCCGCGGGCCACGCTTTCGTGGATCGACTTCTTCGAATCGAAGAAGCGGTACACGTTGGCGGGGCTCATCCGCAGCTCTTTGGCGATGTCGGCGACCGTCGTCTTCTGGTAACCGATCTGCCGGAACAAGCGCTCCGCCACCACGAGAATCCGCTCGCGGGTGTCGGTTTCGCTATGTTCCGAGATCAGTGTCATGTTGGCCTGCTCAATCTTCAATTATTCGGCCGCCTCAGCAAGCGGAAATGCGCGTTGCGCATCGCCGGCATGCTGCGGCGCAGTATCGGTTTGCTCGGAGCCGCTCTCCTCGAGGGTCTTGCGGAACCAGAGGGCGTAAAGGCCCGGCAGATACAGCAAGGTCAGGAAAGTCGCAACAAACAAACCGCCCATGATGGTGATCGCCATCGGGCCCCAGAACGCCGAGCGCGACAGCGGGATCATGGCGAGGATGGCGGCCAGGGCCGTCAGCACCACCGGCCGGGCACGCCGGACGGTGGCTTCGACGATCGCCTCGCGCCGGGTCAGGCCGGACGCCACGTCGCTCTCGATCTGATCGACCAGGATCACGGCGTTGCGCATGATCATGCCGGCGAGCGCGATCAGGCCGAGCAGCGCCACGAAGCCGAACGGCTGGTTGGCGACGTTCAGGCCCAGCGAGGCGCCGACGATGCCGA
Organism: Bradyrhizobium sp. Mp19; assembly: GCF_029952935.1. NCBI lineage: Bacteria > Pseudomonadati > Pseudomonadota > Alphaproteobacteria > Hyphomicrobiales > Nitrobacteraceae > Bradyrhizobium > Bradyrhizobium sp. Mp19. Next base: position 75,831 of record NZ_JASAUT010000003.1, read on the forward strand.
GCGGCGCGGTCAGGAACACCAGGAACAGGCGCGAGAAGCTCTGCAGCTGGATCATCAGCAGCGTCAGCATCACCATCACCATCACGGGGAAGAGGATGAAGATCGACGCATTGCCCTTGGCGGATTCCTCGAACGCCCCGCCCGGCTCGATCCGGTAGGCCGGCTCGAGATGGGCCTGGATGTCCTTCAGCTTCGGCGAGATCTGGTTGGTGACGTCGGGCGCCTGCACGCCGTCGACGACATCCGACCGCACGGTGATTGCCATGTCGCGGTTGCGCCGCCACAGGATCGGCTCCTCATGCGCATATTCGATCTTGGCAATCTGCTGCAGCGGGACGGCGACGCCGTTGCGCGTGGTGATGGTGAGATCGCCGACGCGGCCGAGATCGAGCCGCTCGGACGGCACCGCGCGGGCGACCACGCCGACCTTCTCGATGCCGTCGCGGATCGTCGTGACCGGCGCGCCCGAGATCAGCATCGCCAGCGCCTGCGAGACGTCCTGCGGGGTCAGGCCGAGCGCGCGCGCCCGATCCTGGTCGACGGCGAGCTTCAGGTAGGGCGACTGCTCGTTCCAGTCGAGCTGGACGTCCTTGACGTTCTTGTTCTGGCGCATGACGTCGCGCACCTGGTAGGCGATGTCGCGCACCTTGTTGGCATCGGGGCCGATCACGCGGAACTGGACCGGGAAGCCGACCGGCGGACCGAAGTTGAAGCGGTCGACCCGGACCCGCGCCTCGTTCAGCGCGCCATCGGCGGCGGCCTGCTCGATCTTGGCCTTGACGCGCTCGCGCGCCTCGACGTTCTTGGCGAGGATCACGATCTCGGCAAAGGCCTCGTTCGGCAGCTGCGGGTTGAGGCCGAGCCAGAAGCGCGGCGAGCCCTGGCCGACATAGGCGGTGTAGGTCTGGATGTCGTCATCGCCCTTCAGCAGCCCTTCGGCCTTCTTCACCGTCTTCTCGGTGACGTTGAAGGCGGTGCCCTCGGGCAGACGCAGCTGCAGGAACAACTCGGGCCGCTCCGACAGCGGGAAGAACTGCTGCTGGACGTGGCCGAACGCAACGATGGACGCAACGAAGACGCCGACGGTAGCCGCCACCACCTTGATGCGGTGATCGACGCACCACTGCACGACGCTGCGCAGGCCGCGATACATCCGCGTCTCGTAGATCGCGTGCGGATCGTGATTCTGGTGCACCTTGATGTTGGGCAACAGCTTGACGCCGATATAGGGCGTGAAGATCACCGCGACGAACCAGGACGCGACCAGCGAGATCGCCACGATCCAGAAGATGCCGCCGGCATATTCGCCGACCGCAGAATTGGCAAAGCCGATGGGGAGGAAGCCAGCGGCCGTGACCAGCGTTCCCGTGAGCATCGGAAACGCGGTGGATTCCCAGGCAAAGGACGCCGCCTTCATGCGGTCCCAGCCTTGCTCCATCTTCACCACCATCATCTCGACCGCGATAATGGCGTCGTCGACCAGAAGGCCGAGCGCAATGATCAGCGCGCCGAGCGTGATGCGGTGCAGGTCGAGCGACATCGCGTTCATCACGATGAAGACGATACCGAGCACCAGCGGCACCGACAGCGCGACCACGATGCCGGTGCGCCAGCCGAGCGCGACAAAGGAGACGAACAGCACGATCGCGAGCGCCTCGACGAAGGAGTGCACGAACTCGCCGACGGCGTGCTCGACCACCTTGGGCTGGTCGGCGATCTGCTGGACATCGACGCCCTGCGGCACCGCCTTCAGGAACTCGGCGGTCGCCTTCTGGACCTCCTTGCCGAGCTCGAGGATGTTGGCGCCCTTGGCGGTGACGACGCCGATGCCGAGCGCCGGCTTGCCTTCCTGACGCACCACGAAGCTCGGCGGATCGACATAGCCGTGAGAGACGGTCGCGATATCGCCGAGCCGGAACACGCGGCCGTTGCTCTCGACCGGCGTTTCGGCAACCGCCTTGACGCCGTCAAGCGCGCCGGTGACGCGCAGCGGCACGCGCTGCGATGAGCTCTCGACGGTACCGGCCGGGGTGACGTTATTCTGCTTGGCGAGCGAGTCGAACAGCGCCTGCGGCGTGATGCCGAGCGTCGCCAGCTTGGCATGCGAGAACTCGACGAAGATGCGCTCGTCCTGGGTGCCGTAGAGATCGATCTTGGTGACGCCCGGCACCTTCAGCAGGCGCTGGCGAAAACCCTCCGCGACCTTCTTGAGCTGCGCATAATTGGCGCCGTCGCCGGTCATCATATAGAGGATCGAGTCGACGTCGGAGAATTCGTCGTTGACCACGGGACCGAGGATGCCGGAGGGCAGCTCGCCCTGCACATCGACCAGCTTCTTGCGCAACAGATAGAAGAGATAGGGCACGTCCTTCGGCGAGGTCGAATCCTTGAAGGAGACCTGCATCGCCGTGAAGCCCGGCTTGGAATAGGTCTGCACCTTGTCGAAGAACGGCAGCTCCTGCAGTTTCTTCTCGATCGGATCGGCGACCTGCATCTGCATTTCCTGCGAGGTCGCGCCCGGCCACATCACCGAGACGTTCACCACCTTGACGGTGAAGAACGGATCCTCGGCGCGGCCGAGCTTCTCGTAGGAGAAGAAGCCGGCGGCGCCGAGAATGATCATCAGGAACAGGACCAGCGTCGGATGGCTGACCGCCCAGGCCGAAAGGTTGAAGCGCTTCATCGAACTCTCCAGGTCCAAATCGTATCGACTTCAATCGTCATTGCGAGCGAAGCGAAGCAATCCATTCTTCAGCGTGTGGCGACGTGGATTGCTTCGTCGCGTCGCTCCTCGCAATGACGCGGGACTAAAACGACAGCGACGACACGACCCGCACCTTCTGGCTCGGATCGAGTTTCTGCACACCGAGGGCGACCACCTTGGCGCCATCGTCGACGCCGCCCGAGATGACGACGTTGTTGCTCTCGTAGGCCTTCACCTTGACCGGCTTCAGCGCGATGTCGCCCTTGTCGTCGACGATGTAGAGCGAGGGATCGCCGCCCTGGCTGTACAGCGCCGACAGCGGCAACTTGGCGACGCGCTCGCTCGCCTTGTCGGCCAAGGTCAGCGTCGCGGTCATGCCGAGCGAAACCGCCTCGTCGGCGTCCGGCAGCGAGAATTTTGCGAGATAGGTACGGGTAGCGGGATCGGCCTGCGGCGCGACCTCGCGCAGCCTGGCGGCATAGCTCTTCTTGGCGTCCGACCACAGCGTCACCGTGGCTACGCCCGACCTGGCACGAGCGAGAAGCGTCTCGGGGATCGCGACGACAGCTTCCTTCTCGCCAAGTCGGGCGACACGGATCGAAGCCTGGCCCGCGGCAACCACCTGGCCGGGCTCGATCATGGTCGCTGTGACGACACCCCGGGTGTCGGCCACCAGCGTTGCGTAAGAGAGGGAATTCTTGGTCAGCTCGACCGAACGCTCGGCGCGGTTCAGCCGGGCGCGGGCCTCGTCGCCGGCGGCCTTGGCGGAGTCGAGCGCCGCATCGGTGGTCCAGCCCTTGGCCTTCAGATCCTTGGCGCGCTGCTCGGCGGCTGCGGCCTGCGCCAGCACGCCGGTGGCGGCGCGGAATTCGGCCTCCGCCTGCTCGGCCTGCAGCTTCAGGTCGACCTCGTCGAGGGTGGCCAAGGGCTGGTCGACGTCGACTGTCTGTCCGACCTCGACCAGCCGCTTGGCCACCTTGCCGGCAACCCGAAAGCCCATATCGGCTTCGATACGGGGCTTGATGGTGCCGACAAAGCTGCGCTCAGGGGTTTCCGCTTCGTAATGGACGGTCGCCACCAGAACGGGGCGTCCCGGATCGGCGTTTTCGGCCGCCTTTTCATTGCAGCCGGTCAGCGCGAACACCGCAAAAGCCAACGATGCCCCCGTCAAGAGCCTGGAATAGCTCGAGAAAACGGAACGAACGAACATCTGAAATCTCCATCGGGCTGACGACTGATGAAGAGTATCGATTTATCACTGATGAATGTCAATATTCGTCAGTGATAACCAATTCGTGAGCGAGGATCGGAAGCGTGCGAGATTTGCGGTGTGGAACTCGGAAAAAGCGTAGCCCGGATGAAGCCAACGGGTCGCGCGAACGCGCGCCCGATGACCGGCTCCGCGAAATCCGCGACCGTGCCGGCGGCGTGAGGATACCCGGATTACGCTACGCTTCATCCGGGCTACGGCATCGACGGTCCGTAGGATGGGTAGAGCGAAGCGAAACCCATCGTCTCACCGCGCGTGCCAATGATGGGTTTCGCTGCGCTCTACCCATCCTACGAAGGCCTACGCAGCTGCGTCGCTACTTCGCGCCGGCGAACTCGGTCTTGGTCTCGTGGCTGCCGAGGAAAACCAGCAGGCCCGCCGCGAGCGGCAACAGCGACAGCACCAGCAGCCCGGTCGACGTGCTGCCGGTGGCTTCCTTGACCCAGCCGATCAGATAGGGCCCGCCGAAGCCGGCGAGGTTGCCGATCGAGTTGATCAGCGCGATCGCGCCGGCGGCGGCGGTGCCTGACAGCCAGGCGGTCGGCAGCGTCCAGAACACCGCGAAGGTGCAGAACACACCGATCGCGGCGACCGTCAGCACCACCATCGTCATGACCGGATCGGTGATGTAGCTGGAGACGGCGAGCGCCAGCGCGGTCAGCAGCAGCGGCGCGCCGACATGGAACACGCGCTCGCGCGTGGCATCGGAACGGCGTGCCCACAGGATCATCGCGATCGTGCCAAACAGATAGGGAATTGCGGTGACGAAGCCGGTCTGCGCATTGGTCAGCCCGAACGCTTTGACGATCTGCGGCAGCCAGAACTGCATGCCGTAGAGCGAGGCGACGAAGCCGAAATAGATCGCGCTGAGCGCCAGCACCTTCGGCGAGGACAGCGCCTCGCCCAGCGTGAAATGCTTCGCCGCCTGCTTGGCCGCGACCTCGGCGTCGAGCTTCGCCTTGAGCCACGCCTTCTGCTCGGCCGAAAGCCAATCGGCCTTCTCCGGCCGGTCGGTCAGATAGAACCAGGTGACGATGCCGAGCAGCACCGAGGGAATGCCCTCGATGACGAACAGCCACTGCCAGCCCTTCAACCCCATCACGCCGTCGAGGCCGAGCAACAGGCCGGAGATCGGCGCGCCGATCACGGTCGAGATCGGCACCGCGAGCGCGAAGGCGGCGAGGAAGCGCGCACGATATTCGGCCGGGTACCAGTAGGTCAGATAGAGGATGATGCCGGGGAAGAAGCCGGCCTCGGCCACGCCGAGGAAGAAGCGCAGCGCGTAGAAGCTGTGCTCGTCATAGACCGCCGCCATCAACGCCGAGAGGATGCCCCAGCTCACCATGATGCGGGCGATCCACCTGCTGGCGCCGAACCGCTCCAGCGCCAGGTTGCTCGGCACCTCGAAAATGAAATAGCCGATGAAGAAGATGCCGGCGCCGAACGAGAACACCACCGGCGAGAACTTCAGCTCGCTGTTCATGGTGAGCGCGGCGAAACCGAGATTGACGCGGTCGAGATAGGAGAAGAAGTACGCCAGGATCAGGAACGGGATCAGCCGCCAGGAGATCGCGCGGATCGTCGACGTCTCGATCTCGCTGCGGGCGCCGCGATCAGGCGCGATGGTTGCTGTCTGGCTCATAAGCGTCCCCCGGGTGTTGCTTGCCGTGAGGATTATTGGCTGGCTTCGCTTTGAGCAATGGCAAAAACTCATAGCTCACAGCGCAAACGGGAACCCTTGCGACGTCATTGCGAGGAGCGGTAGCGACGAAGCAATCCAACTTCCCACTCGCGGCCCGATGGATTGCTTCGCTCCGCTCGCAATGACGCGGTGCAATAGTCCTTAGTCCGCCAACTGGAAGCGCTCGAAGCGGTCGAGCTCTTCCTCGATGCGGCGCTTCAGCTCCTTGCGTGCCGCCTGCTTCTTGCCGTTGCCGACCCAGCTCCATTTCTGCATCAGGAGCTTCTTGTTCTGCCGGTCGGTCTTGAGGTCGAGGGCGGCGACGATGTCGTCACCGACCAGCACCGGAAGCGCGAAATAGCCGAACAGGCGCTTCTCCTTCGGCACATAGGCCTCGAAACGGTGGCCATAGCCGAAGAACAGCTCGGTGCGCTTGCGCTGGATGATCAGCGGATCGAACGGCGAGAGGATGTGAACCAGGGTGGGATCACCCTCGCCGGTCGCTTCCAGCACCTCGGGCCGCGCCCAATGTTCCTGCTTGCCGGCGCCTTCCAGCGCGACCTGGACCAGCTCCTTGCGGCGCAGGCGCGCCTCGATCAGGCTGCGCACCGCCTTCTCGCTCGGCGCGTCGAGATGGCAGATCGAATCCAGGCTGACGATGCCCTGCGAGCGCAGCGCGCGGTCAAGCAGATAGGCGGTCCGGGCCGAGGCCGGGGCCGGCTTCGGCGGCTTGTCCCAGCCGAAGTGCCGGGTCATCAGCTCGTAGGTCTTCAGCATGCCGGCACGCTCGCTGATCGTGACCACACCGCCATAGAAGGCGAGCTGCAGCGCGCGCTTGGAGGGCTTCCGGCTCTGCCAGAGATGCTCTTTCTCGGTCAGCACGTCGTCGTCGATGTCGCGGATGGTCAGCGGACCGGCACGGAGCAGCCGCAGCACCTTGCGCGTATCCGCCGGGGTCACCGACGAGAACCATTTGTGGCCCTCGCGCTTATGCGCCTTCATCGCCGGCAGGAAGATGCCGATGTCCTTGGACGGAATGTAGGACAGCGCGTGCGTCCAGTACTCGAACACGCTCTTGTCCCGGCTCTGCGCCTGCTTGAGGTCGGCGCGGCGGTAGTCCGGAATGCGGGTGAACAGGATGTGGTGATGGCAGCGCTCGATCACGTTGATGGTGTCGATCTGCACATAGCCGAGATGATCGACGGCGGCCGCCACCGCTGACGCCCCCTCCCCGAACGGCGCCTTTGTATCGAGCCGCTGCGCGCGCAGCCAGATGTGGCGGGCGCTAGCATTGTTCAACGAAAGGGGTTCGGCGGCGCGGGGCATTGCCCCAGCAATGTAGTGAGATTCGCGCCGCTGTGGAGAGCCGCGCGAGGAAAATCAGCTCCGCATCATTCGGAGCGGCTACGTCGATCCGACGACCCGCCGCAACCACGGAACGTCCCCGACCGCCGCGGCCAGGGCCGCGCTTTCCTCATGGAAGATGCGGGACGAATGACCGCCAACCGGAAACCACCCGCGGCCGTCTTCGACGTCCCGCCGATATTCTTCGAAGCCGATGCTGCCGTCCGGGCGCAGGAAGATATCGACGCAGCGCGAGGCGTCTTCGTCATTGATCGAGCGGAGGACGCGATTGACGTGGGCCATGATGTCCTCGCTCCCCCGTCTGCCTGCCTGGCGCAAGGCGGGACGGCGCACCGAACCGTGACCCAGATCACATTCTGGGCTTTGAACCGGTCCTATTCTCCCAGCATCAAAACGACAGCAAGCCGGATTGGCTAGCCCGACATTTGAGGACGAAAACCATGACCCGTTCTTTTTCCCTGTCACTTCTGACAATCGGCGCCGCGCTGTCGATGACGGCGGGCGTCGCACTGGCCGGCAGCGAGGCCGTTCCGGCCGCCCAGATCCTCAATGCGCTGAAGCCGAAGTCGGCCACCCGCGGCCTTTCCGCCGGCACGCAGGTCGACCTAGCGGCTTCCGCCAAGGAGGCAAGCTTCCTCAACACCGTCCGCAACCGGCAGACCCGTTCGTTGTCGCGCGTTGAACGCCAGGAGATCGCCGAGATCGCGGCGAACAAGCCGAAGATCGATCTGGAGATCCACTTCGACTACAACTCCGCCGACATCAGCAAGGGCTCGACCCAGGCGGTGCAGGAGCTCGGCAAGGCGCTGTCCGATGCCAGCATGAAGGGCTCGACCTTCGTCGTCGCCGGCCATACCGACGCGATCGGCGGCGAGGCCTATAACCAGGACCTGTCGGAGCGCCGCGCCGACACCATCAAGAAATATCTGGTCGAGCATTACGGCTTGAACGGCTCGGATCTCGTCACCGTCGGCTACGGCAAGACCCGGCCGAAGGACCCGAGCGCGCCGATGGACCCGACCAATCGCCGCGTGCAGGTCGTCAACATGGATACCAAGACCGCGTCGCAGTAATCTCTTTGCATTCTCGATCCGCCTGCCGGTGCGGCAGGCGGATCAATCATATCCAGCTCTGGAACAGCATCAGCCGGTTGAACGTCGCCATCGACGTCTCGATGACAGCGGCCGTGACCGGCAGCATCGCAACAAACCCTGCGCATCCAACCGCGACGAACGCCCACAGCAGCCAACGCGGCGCACCCTTGCGCGTCAAGGCGTAGACCAGCACGAAACTCGCGGTGGTCGCCGACGGCAGATAGTAATAGATGAAACCGAGCGTGCGCGGCAGCAGCGCCCAGGCGAGATACGGGCCGAGGTAGAACGCCAGCACGAGAAATGCATCACGGCCGCGCCCGACGATCCAGTCGCGCAGCGCAATGATCACCGCGATCAATGCCGGCCACAGCACCAGCGGGTTGCCGAGGAACACGATCGCGGCGAACCTGTCATCGCCGACCTTCTCGAACAGGTACCAGACAGGGCGCACCAGGAACGGCCAGGACGGCCATGAGCTCATATAGGTGTGGCCCGCGATGGCGGCCGTGGTGTTGTCGGCAAAGATGCGGCGCTGCGCCTCCATGATATCCGTGAACGAGAGGCCGTAGAGCGGCACGAATGTCGCGAGATAGACGGCCGCCGGGATCAGCACGAAGCAGACGATGAAGTGCGGAAGACGAAAGTCCGGCCACAGCTCCGGCCGGTACCAATCCTCCGCATTGGCGTCGGCAAAGCGCGTGCGCCAGCCCTGCATCAGGCGGATCACCACGATGATCGCGATGCAGGTCGCGAGCACGAACAGCCCGCTCCATTTGCTGGCAGTGGCAAGCCCCGCGAAGAATCCCGCCAGCGCAAAGGCGGATTGCGGCCGCTTTTGCCTGAAGCCGTGGACGAACGCCGCGATCGCGAACAGGCCGAAGGCGAGCGCGAAAATATCCAGCATCGCGATCCGCGACTGCACGAACAGCATCTGGTTGAAGAAGGCGAGCAGCACGGCTGCGATCGCGCGTTGCTGCGACGCGAACAGCGCAAGCCCGCCGAGATAGACGCCGACCAGCGCCAAGGCACCGAACAGCGCCGCGGGATAGCGCCATCCGAGCGGCCCATCGCCGAACGCCGTGATCGAGAGCGCGATGATCTCCTTGGCGAGCGGCGGATGCATCGGGTTGAGGATCGGGCCCTCGCGCACCGGCAACAGCATCTGCCGCGCCGCCGGCACGTAATGCACCTCGTCGAAATAGAGCTTGTCCGGCGCGGTGATCCCGAACAGCAGCACGACATGGGCCACGATGAAGACGATGGCCGCGACGATCGCCGTGCGCGCGGCGGGACGTCGTGGAACAGAAGGAGATTTGGATACGATGTTCAAAGGGCAAGCACGGTGCGAGGGGAACGCAGCTTGCGACAATTATACGATATCAGCTGCATCCGCGATCCGTCGCCACGGTCATGTGACGGAACCATCGTGCCCATACTGTCTTGCCCCGCTTCATGCGGGGCATCCAGCGCGCCGCGGCCTATCGGCCGAGCACCGACGTCTCTGGAATACTGGATCGCCCGGTCGGAGCCGGGCGATGCCAGCGAAGCCCTACCTCACGCCGCCGCCTCGCCCTCATAGGCCCGGCGCAGGCCTTCGATATCGAGCTTGATCATCCCGAGCACGGCCTGCATCACGCGCGCAGCGCCGGCGGCGTCGGAACCACCGAGATATTGGCGGACCGCCGCCGGCACGATCTGCCAAGCGACGCCGTAGCGATCGCGCAGCCAGCCACACTGCTCGGCCGTGCCGCCGGCCGCGAGCAACGCGTCCCACAGGCGATCGACCTCGGCCTGGTCCACACAGTCGATCGCGAACGAGACCGCGTGGGTATGCTCCATCCTCATCCCGCCGTTCAGCGCCATGAAGCGCTGACCGGCGAGCGTGAATTCGACCAGCAGCACCGTGCCGGCCTTTCCGCCGGGGCTGTCGATGACGTTCTTCTGGACGGTCTCGATCCGCGAATTGGGCAGCAGCGAGACGTAGAGGTTCGCGGCCTCCTCGGCCTCGCCGTTGAACCACAGGCAGGGAGATACCTTGGACATGCTTGAGCTCCTCGTGATGGCAGGATGCGATCAGGCGGTCGCCGCGGCGGACTGCGCCTTCATCGCCGCCTCGACGTCCATCCACATCACCTCCCAGATGTGACCATCGGGATCCTCGAAGCTGCGGCCGTACATGAAGCCGTAATCCTGCTGCGGCGACGGATCGGCGTTGCCGCCCGCGCCCGTTGCCTTGGTGACATAGCCGTCGACCGCGTCGCGGCTGTCGGCGGACAGGCAGATCAGCACTTCGCTCGTGGTCTTGGTGTCGGCAATTTTCTTCGGGGTGAACTCGCGGAACTTGTCGTGTGTCAGCAGCATGACGTGAATCGTGTCGGAGATCACCATGCAGGAGGCGGTGTGGTCGGAAAATTGCGCGTTCTTGGTCGCGCCGATCGCCTCGTAGAACGCAGTGGCATGGGCGAGATTGCTGACCGGCAGGTTGACGAAGATCATTTTGGGATTGGCCACGCGAAGAACTCCTGTTGGCGGGGTTGTGCCCCGAGGACGAACCGCATAGCCGGATCCCGACATCGCCGTGCAGATTTTTATTGCGGCGTCCTGCCGCAGGTTTCAGGTCACGATCGGCGCCGGCATGGTCAGGAATGCCCGCGTCACATGCCAGAACAGCTCCCGATTGGTGGCAAGCGCCACCGAATGTGCGGTGCCGGGCAGGATGACGAACTGCCGGTCGCCGTTCGGCAGCTTGTTGAAGAACTCCTCGAGGTCCGGAACAGCGGCGATGCCGTCATATTCACCCCGGACCAGCAGCACCGGCGCCAGCACCTTCTCCGGATGCACCACCGGCAAATTGGCGGTCATGTCCAGATAGGTGCCGGTTGGGATCTGGTCGCCGAACTGCATCTCGACATCGGCCAGCACCTCGACCACGGCAGGATCCGACGTGCCGGGCCTGTCGCGGGTCGCGATCGAGCGGATCATGTCGCGGTCGCGCTTGCGCATGTTGTGGCTGCGGTAATAGGCGAGTTGCTCGGCGCGCTTTGCCAGCGTCGGCGAGCCCTCGCCCTTGTAGGTGAAGGCCGCGAACACCAGGCGGTCGATGCGCTCGGGCGCGGCCATCGCGAAAGCCCCGGCCCGCAACGCGCCCGAGGATTCGCCGACGAAGTGATATCGGCTCTGCCCGGTCTCATGCGCGATCACCTCGACGGCGGCCTTCAGATCCGCGACGCCGCTCGCAATATCCGCATTGCCCGAGGTGCGGCCGGACTTGCCGTAATTCTCGTGATCCATGGTCCAGCAATCGAAGCCGTAGCGGGCAAATGTGTTCAGCAGCGAATACTCGCCCTTGCCGGGCACCGTGATGTCGAACACCCGTGATGTCACCGACGAGCCGTGGACGAAGAACACCACGGGCCGCGCCGGCTCGCCCGGCTTCGGCGCGCCGATCCGCTTGCGGAACATCCACAACGGGATGTCACCCTTCTTCGCCCAGTATTCGTTGCTCCATATTTCTCCCTCGGCAGGAACCGCGCTCGCGGCCTGCGCCCGCGCTTCGCCGAGCATGCCTGCTGCCGTCGTAACACCAATGCCCTTGATAATGCTGCGCCGCGAATGATCTGACGGCATCATGGTTCGTCTCCCTTCCGGATTTCTTCGTCCGATCCGGTGCGATCGAGCATAGCAGCGCGCAAGGCAGGCTGCGCGACGCCGGCTTCTCGGCGCGGCAAATAGGATGCACGATTTTGTGAACGCGGTTTCCGGCCAACGGCGCGGACGACGAACGGACTTGGTCCTAGTCTCCGCGGCGGTCCGACCGGAAAAATCCGGCGAGAAGCGGGAGCGAAGAATGAGCAGCAATCTCACCGACGAAGAACTTGCCGCCTTGATGCCCTCCGAACTGTGCCGGCACCAGACGCCGATCCCGACCCAGATCGTCTCCAGCGACGAATTCTATCCGGACCCGCAGAACGAACGTCAGCGCGAGGTCGAGGCGCGGCTGCTCGCGATGGCCGACGATCTCGGCGGCAGGCAGGGCCTCGATCGCCGCAGATTCTTCCAGACCGCGGCCGGAATGGCCGCCTCCTTCGTCGCGATGAACCAGGTTTACGGGGAGCTGTTCGCTGTGACGCCGGCGGAAGCCGCGACCCCGGCGATGGCGCAGGAGCGCGCCAACGGGTTGAAGGACCAGTTCATCATGGACATGCATACGCATTTCCTGCGCGACGACACTCGCATCATGGGTTTTGTGGAAATGCGCAAGGCGGTCGGCAAGGCCGGCTGGAATAAGGAGCTCAACGATCACGAGCAGACCATCGAGGATCTGAAGTTCAACAACTACAAGAAGGAGATGTTTCTCGATTCCGACACCAAGATCGCGCTGATCTCCTCGGCGCCGTCGGATATCGAGCAGGACTGGTTCCTGACCAACGAGCAGATGGCCGACGCGCGCAAGAAAATGAACGACGAGGCCGGCTCGCGACGCGTGTTCTGCCACGCCATCTTCACGCCCGGGCAGCCCGGCTGGCTCGACAAGCTCGACGCCGCATTGGCGCTGAAGCCGGAATCCTGCAAGGGCTACACGATCGGCGACAACACCCACAAGGAGATCAGCCGCTACCCCTGGCGGCTGGACGACGAGAAGGTCGCCTATAAGGGCTATGAGAAGATGGTGAAGGCGGGCATCAAGAATGTCTGCGTCCACAAGGGACTGTTTCCGCCCGGGATCGAGAAGCAGTATCCGAATCTGCGCGGCTTCGCCGACGTTGCCGATGTCGGCCAGGCGGCCAAGGACTGGCCGCAGCTCAACTTCATCATCTACCACTCGGCCTATCGCCATGTCGGCGGCGATCCGAAGGTCGCGCTCGCCGAGTTCGAGCGCACCGGCCGCATCGCCTGGACCTCGGATCTCGCCGACATCCCGGCGCAGTATGGCGTCAACAATGTCTATGGCGACGTCGGGCAATTGTTCGCGACCACGCTGGTCGCCGAGCCCAATGTCTGCGCTGCGCTGATGGGCACATTGATTAAGGGGCTCGGCGTCGACCACGTCTGCTGGGGCACCGATGCGCTGTGGACCGGCGCGCCGCAATGGCAGATCGAGGGCCTGCGGCGGCTGGAAATCCCGGAGATGATGCAGAAGAAGTTCGGCTATGCACCGCTCGGCTCGGCCGACGGGCCGGTGAAGACGGCGATCTTCGGCGACAACAACGCCCGGCTCTACAACATCCAGCCAAAGCGCGTGATGCTCGACCTCAAGGGCGATCGCTTTGCGATGATGAAGGCGCAGTATGAGAAGGCAGGCCCCGAACCGTCGAATACGCGTTACGGCTATGTCGTGCCGAACGGTGTGATCGATCACCGGGTGTTTGTGTAAGTCTCACCCTCCGTCGTTCCGGGGCGACGCGCGAGCGTCGAGCCCGGAATCCACTTCGCAGCGATTGTTGCGGCTAGATGGATTCCGGGCTCTCGCTTCGCGAGCCCCGGAATGACGAAGCTATGGCCGCCTCTCGCCCTATCTCCCCGTGAAATTCGGCTTGCGCTTCTCGCTGAACGCCTTGGCGCCTTCCTTGAGGTCCTCGCTGTCCTTGATGGCATCGAGCTGCCGGCGCACCTCCGCGACCGTCTCCAGCGGCCCCTTCGGCATCGCGTCGCGCGCGAGTTTCTTCAGCGCCTGCACCACCAGCGGCGCGTTGCCGGCGATCTTGGCCGCCAGCTCCTGCGCCGCCGCAAGGTGCTGGCCCGGCGGCGTGATGCGGTTGACGAAGCCGATCTGGTAGGCTCGCTCGGCCGAAAGCTCCTCGCCGACAAGCAGGAACTCCATCGCGATCTTGTGCGGCATGCGCGCCAGCACCGAGGAGACGCCGCCACCGGTGGTGCCGATCTTGGCTTCCGGATAGACGAACCGCGTCGTCTCCGAGGCGACGCAGATGTCGGCCATCTGCACCAGAACGAAGCCGCCGCCCACCACCCAGCCCGACGTCGCCGCGATCACCGGCTTGTCGAGCTCGACGCCGAGCCCGGGCACCGCCTGCCACATATTGGCGGGGAAATCCCGGACGTCTGCGCCGACACAGAAGTACTTCTCCTCGGCCGAAGCCAGCACCGCGACGCGGTCATCACTGTCGCGAAAGCGCCGCCAGGCTTGCTGCAGCTCGTCGCACAGCGCGTTGTTGAGCGCGTTGTGCGACGCGACGCGATCCATCGTGATGGTCGCGACGTGGTCGGCGCTCTCGTAACGCACGAGCGTCATGCTGGCCTCCTACCCTAGACTGTCATTCCGGGGCACGCGAAGCGTGAACCCGGAATCTCGAGATTGTGGCGCGAGATTCCGGGTTCGATGCTGCGCATCGCCCCGGAATGACGTTGCAGCTCAGCCGCAACGTCACTTCTTCTCATCGGGATGGCGGTGCACCGGGTCGACCCACAGCACGGTCTCCGGTTTCTCGATCGGCTCGATGTCGAGATTGATCGCGACCGCTTCGCCGTCGGAGCGCACCAGCACGCATTCCAGCACCTCGTCGCGGCTGGCATTGATCTCCTGATGCGGCACGTAGGGCGGCACGAAGATGAAATCGCCGGGGCCGGCCTCGGCGGTGAACTGCAGCTTCTCGCCCCAGCGCATCCGCGCCTTGCCCTTCACGACGTAGATGATGCTTTCCAGATGGCCGTGATGATGCGCGCCGGTCTTGGCGTCCGGCTTGATGCTGACGGTGCCTGCCCACAATTTCTGCGCGCCGACCCGGGCGAAATTGATTGCGGCCTTGCGGTCCATGCCGGCGGTCGACGGCACATTCGGATCGAGCTGGTTGCCCGGAATGACGCGGACGCCGTCGTGCTTCCAGCGCTCATCGTCGTGATGGTGATGGTCGTGGGAATGGGTGTGATCGTGGGAACCGCTCATCGTTCTTGCTTTCGTTGGTCTCATTTCGTGCGTGGAACGCTAGCGAAAAGCAGGCGCGCAGGCGAGCGGAAAATCGGAACGTTGCCAAATCGGAACATCGCCATGTGTCGGCGCGTTGTCTCAGCGTATTCCGAAGGAGTAATTTCATGGGTAGCACGACCGATAGGATCAAGGGCACGACCAACGAGGCGATCGGCAGGTTCAAGCGGCG
The DNA here is from genome assembly GCF_029952935.1 of Bradyrhizobium sp. Mp19. Lineage (NCBI taxonomy): Bacteria > Pseudomonadati > Pseudomonadota > Alphaproteobacteria > Hyphomicrobiales > Nitrobacteraceae > Bradyrhizobium > Bradyrhizobium sp. Mp19. The sequence continues at coordinate 91,057 of NZ_JASAUT010000003.1, forward strand.
TCTTGGCAAGGTCACCGGCTCTCCCGCGATGCAGGGCAGAGGCGCGATCCTGGAAGCCAAGGGCAAGGGACAGAAGGCACTCGGCGGCATCAAGAGGATCGTCGGCAGGGTGACCGCCGCGGCTCACTGGCCTCGCTGAACGAGAGATGACACGGCTGCCCCATCGAGCCGGCCGTTCGAGCATGAGCGATGCTGGTCAGCCACGCGGGTGGGGATGTGCCAGCACATCCGGATGTGTCAGCACATCCGGATTGACGACGTTGGTCGGCGTACCGGCCGCGTAAGCCAATATCTGGTCGAAGATGTCGGTGAACTGGATCTCGTACTCGTCGCGCGAAACGTAACCGAGATGCGGCGTGCAGACCACATTGTCCATGTTGAGCAGCGGGTCCGCCGTGTCGCGCAGCGGCTCCTTCTCGTAGACGTCGATCGCGGCCATCCCGGGCCGGCCGGCACGCAGCGCATCGACCAGCGCGCCGGGCTCGATCAGCGGCGCGCGGCTGGTGTTGACGATCAGCGCGGTCTGCTTCATCCGCGCGAGGTCTTCCGCCTTGACGATGCCGCGCGTCGCGTCCACCAGTCGCATATGCAGCGACAGCACGTCGCAGCGGGCAAAGAAATCCGCTTTGCCGGCCGCGGTCTCGTAGCCGTCGGCGCGCGCCTTCGCCATCGCCGGCTCGCGCGCCCAGACCAGCACGTTCATGCCGAACGCCTTGCCGTAACCCGCGACCACCGCGCCGATGCGACCATAGCCGTAGATGCCGAGCGTCTTGCCGCGGAGCGTATGACCGACGCCGATCTGCCACTTGCCAGCCTTCAGCGCCGCCATCTGTTGCGGAATCGCGGCTGCGGCGCGGTTGCGATCGCCCAGCTCGAGGACACCGCCTGGACCCTGGAATGAACGATGTCCGGCATCGCATAGCCGGTCGCCAGCACCACGGCTCTCGCGGCGATTTCGCGGTCATTGTCGAACCCGACCGTGACCGCCGCGCCTGCCGGGTCGAAGGCTATGGCCTCGGCATCGAACGACCGCGCACCGCGCGCGACCGCGAGCCTGAGCAGACTGTGGGCAAGCTGCAGCGGATCGGCATCCGCCGCGCCGGATGACACGATCGCGGCGGCGCGCGCCATGCCAAATATCTCGAGCAGCTGGCCGTGGTCGAGGAAGTCGCCGGGCAGGCCGGCGCGGCTGCGCAGCCGGTGTTCGTCGCGCAATTCGGCTGTGGAGCTTCCGGTCGCCAGATAGAGCGAGCGTTTGGCCCTGATCTCGCTCGAAACGTTGGTGCTGCGGACCAGCGACAGCAGGCCGGTTACCGCCGCCAGGCTCGCGCGGTAGGCGCAGACGGCGCGTTCGAAGCCGTAGATCGCGGCCAGCTCGACCAGCGGACGATCGATCTCCCAGAGCAGCATCGAGGTGCTCGCCGCGGTGCTGCCGTGGCCTGGATGCTCGCGATCGACGATGACGACATCGAGCCCCTGACGCGTCAGCCGCTCGGCGACCAGCGCACCGGTGATGCCGGCGCCGACGATAAGCGCATCGCAGGAGAGATTTTCAGCGAGCGACGGCGGACGCTTCGACGCCGCACGCCAGGGTGGAGAGCCGCCACGCAGATCGGCCTGTTCGGTCTCGTCTGAATCGAGGGTGCGGATGGCGGACCTCGCGGGGATGGGCTTTCAGCACCAACCCTCGCGACAATTTCTTGTTCCGTCCGTCGAGCCTACCGGCCACGACAATCAATAGCCGAGCGCGCAGCCGTCCTTGCGCGGATCGGAGCCGCCGGTCAGCGTCCCCTTGTCCCAATCGATCCAGATGCCCTGCCCACCGCCGAGCGGCGCGACCACGCTGGTGGTCTTGTGACCGATCTTCTTCAGGCCTTCGACGATCTCCGCCGGCACGCTGTCCTCGAGCTGGTAGACGCCTTCGTAGTGCAGGCCGCGCGGCATATCGATGGCTTCCTGAATGTCGCAGCCATAGTCGAGCATGTTGGTCAGCACACGGGTCTGGCCGACCGGCTGGTACTGCCCGCCCATCACGCCGTACGGCATCACCGCACGGCCGTTCCTGGTGGCCAGCGCCGGGATGATGGTGTGCAGCGGACGCTTGCCCGGTGCGATGCAATTCGGATGTCCGGGCTGGATGCGGAAGCCGCCGGCGCGGTTCTGCAGCAGGACGCCGGTCTTGTTGGAGACGATCGCCGAGCCGAACGAATGCGCGATCGAATTGATGAACGAGCAGACGTTGCGATCCTTGTCGACCACCGTGATGTAGACCGTCGACGGATTCATCGGCGGCGCAACGTTCGGCAGTTCAAGCAGCCGGTCCATCCGGATGTTCTTGATGTGCTCTTCGGCGAATTCCCTGGCGAGGATGCCGGCGACGTCGACATGCACGTGCTGGGGATCGCCGATATGCTGCTCGCGCATCATGTAGGCGATGCGTGCCGCCTCGGCCTCGAGATGGAAGCGCTCGATGCTGAGCGGCTTGAACTTGGTCAGGTCGAAGCGCGACAGGATGTTGAGCATGACCAGCATGGTGATGCCGGGGCCGTTCGGCGGGCACTGCCAGACGTCGTAGCCCTTGTACATCGTGCCGATCGGCGAGGTCGCCTCGGTCGAGTGCGCAGCGAAGTCCTCGAGCGTGTGCAGGCCGCCGATGCCGCGCAGCGTGTCGACCATGTCGGCGGCGATTTCGCCGCTATAGAAGGCGTCGCGGCCCTTTTGCGCGATCGCGCGCAGCGTCTTGCCGAGCTCGGGCTGGCGGATCACGTCGCCGGCAACCGCGGGCTTGCCGTGCGGCAACAGATAGCGCTCGGTGTTGGTGCCGTTCTTCAACTTCTCGAAGCCGTTCTTCCAGTCGAAGGCGATACGCGGAGCGACCACGTAGCCCTCTTCGGCGGCCTTGATCGCGGGCTGCAGCAGCCGGTCGAAGCCGAACTTGCCGTGGTCCTTCAGGATCACGTCCCAGGCATCGACCGCGCCGGGAATGCTGACCGCATGTGCCGAGGTCAGCGGCACCGAATGGATCTTGCGCTCGAGATACCAGTCGGCGGTCGCCGCCATCGGCGCCCGGCCGCTCCCGTTATAGGCGGTGATCTTGCCTTCCCCCCTCGGCTGGATCAGCGCGAAGCAGTCGCCGCCGATGCCGGTCGATTGCGGCTCGATGACGCCGAGCAGCGCGCAGGCCGCGACCGCCGCGTCGGCCGCCGTGCCGCCCTCGCGCATCACCTCGATGGCCGCGAGCGCCGCCTCTGGATGCGACGTCGCCACCATCGCGTTCTGGGCGTGGACCGTGGAACGGCCGGCGAAATGGAAATTCCTCATGACAGAGTGCTCGCTTGATCGTGATGGTCTGATGCGGCTGCGGCGGATGATGCCAAGTACATGGCACACTCATCCCCGGCTGAGCAATGCCTGGCATGCCAGGGGAATTATCCCGACAATGCATGGCTTTGCGGGTTTCGCCGGCCTGGCCGGCCTGATAAACCCCGGCGATGCCCTTCAAGGTCGCCGCCTTCTACCAGTTCGCCGCGCTGCCCGACTTCCGTGCACTGCGCGAGCCGCTGCGCGCGTTCTGCGCCGGGCTCGATCTCAAGGGCAGCGTGCTGCTCGCCCATGAGGGCATCAACGGCACGATTGCCGGCACCGACCAGGGCATCGACGACTTCGTTGCGGAGCTCAGGCGCGGGCCGCTGTTCGGCGGCCGCCTCGACAATCTCGAGCTGAAGTTCTCCGAAGCCGCGCAAATGCCATTCCAGCGGCTCAAGGTGCGGCTCAAGAAGGAGATCGTCACGCTCGGCGACACCACGGTCGATCCGACGCGGCAGGTCGGCACCTATGTCGATGCCGCCGACTGGAACGAGCTGATCGCCGCGCCTGACATCACGGTGCTCGACACCCGCAACGCGTTCGAGGTCGCGATGGGCACATTCGAAGGCGCGGTGGATCCCAGGATCGCGAGCTTTGGACAATTCAAGGAATTTGCGGCGCAAAACCTTGATCCGGCGAAGCACCGCAGGATTGCGATGTTCTGCACCGGCGGCATCCGCTGCGAGAAGGCCAGCGCCTATCTGCTCGCGCAAGGTTTTGCCGAGGTCTATCACCTCAGGGGCGGCATCCTGAAATATCTCGAGGAAACGCCGCAGCAGGACAGCCGCTGGCGCGGCGACTGTTTTGTGTTCGACGAGCGTGTCGCGCTCGGCCACGGCCTGCGCGAGCGCGCGGGAGCGCTTTCGAGCGACGTGGGGAGCGCGGGTGCCCCCTGCGAGGCTGCCGTCCATGAATGACACGGCAAAGCTGGGCGAGCGGATCGATGCGCTGGAGGTCCGCCTGACCTATCAGGACGCAGCCATCGAGACGCTGAACCAGACCATCACGGCACAATGGAAGCAGATCGACGCGCTGACGCGCCAGATCGCCGAGTTGCGCGACCGGCTTCAGGAGGCTGAACGCCATGCGCCCGGACCCGCCAACGAGCGCCCACCGCACTATTGACCGGGGCCGGCGGACCGCGGCAGCACCGGCTACATGTTGCTCACCTGACGCATCGGCTTCGCGCCGCCGAAGAACAGGCTGGATAACCGCTGCACCATCGCCGTGGCGCGGCTGCCTTCGAGACCAGGGCGAACGCACAGCAGGCGCTTCTGCACCGGAAGCTCCGGAAGATAATAGTCCTTCGCCGAAATCAGCGAGGACGGGATCATCCGCTCGGGGCACGCCGTCAGGCCGTATCCGGCCCGTGCGGCTTCCAGACGCAGCTGGTGGTTCGGGCTCCTGAACACGATCTTGTACGAGATGTTGTGCTTGGTGAGCGTCCGGATCATCCAGTCGTCGCCGGGCCAGGCCAGGATCGGGATCGGGGCGCCCGGCCGCAGCACAAAATCGCGCGATCGCACCCACACCGACCGCTCGTCGGCCTCCGCGGCGATCGTCACCTCGTCCTCGTTCTCCAACGAAGGGTTGCTGTAGACGAACGCGATGTCGATGTAGCCGTCGATCAATCCCCTGATGACGGCCGGTGACATGTCGGCGTGAAGCAGAACGTCGGCGAGCGCATCGGATGGATGCAGCTTCAGGAATTCCTCGGCGAGCATCGTGCTGATTCCCAGCCGCAACGGCTGGGGTCCTTCATGATTGCCGCCGAGCCGAAGCAGCTGATCGTTGGCTTCGAGGATGCGCCTCGCCTGCTGCACGGCGACCTTGCCGAGCTCGGTGGTCGTTGTGCCGTTTGCGGTTCTGACGAAGAGCGCACCACCAATCAGGCTTTGCAGTCGCTTGACCTGCGAACTGATCGCCGGCTGGCTGAGGCCGAGACGCTCCCCGGCTTTCGACAGGCTGCCTGTCTCCGCGATCGCAACAACGGTGCGAACGATTTCAGTAGGAATATTCAAATGCTGACGCGGTCTATGCATCGCGAGCCCTCCAATCTCAGCACGGGACGCAATTCCAATCTCCACAGTATGTGATCAGGCTATACTAACATTTGGTTGCACTTTCGTTTAGGTACAATTACCGCCAAGGCACTGATATTGCAGGCCATATGTATTGTTACGTGCATTGCTCCGCATATCACGGTATCCGACAACTACATCTGCACACGCCGCAGCACCTCAACCGCGCCACACCCCGGGTTTTTGCGGATATCGCATCAAATATTCTGATCGCCCCATAACGTTTCACTGACCCGATAAGCCTGAATTGCCGCCGCTGATTCGTGAAAGCGTTTTCATAGTTTTCCTTAATCAAAGCCTCGCAACGTGACGTCGTAGTCGGCGTTTCGAGGTGTGTTGCAATGACCAGGTTTTTTCGCTGCCGAAGCGGTGCATCTGCCGTCGAATTCGCGCTGATGCTGCCGCTGTTTCTTGCCTTCATTTTCGGCATCATCGTCTTCGGCTCGTATCTCGCCATGGTGCATGGCGTTCAGCAACTCGCCGCCGAAGCGGCGCGGTCATCCATCGCGGGAATGACCGACACCGAACGCAACAGCCTCGCGACGAACTACGTCACCGCCAACGCGTCGACCTATCCGTTGCTCGTTCCCGGCAATCTCACGGTCAATGCCGCGCCGTCTCCATCGAATGCCAACGTCTACGTCGTGACGGTCAACTACAACGCGGCCGGCAACTTCATCTACAAGCTGCCCTTCGTCCCCGCGCCGGCGAGCACCATCGTCCGCTCCGCGGCGATTCAGTACGGGGGATTCTAGGATGAGAGGCGTCCTCATGCTGATGCGGCGCTTTGGCGCCGACGAACGAGGAAACTTCGCGATAATCAGCGCCGGCCTGATGACGCTCCTGATCGGGTGCGCCGGGCTCGCCATCGATCTCGGCACGATCTTCGCCGACCGGCGCAAGACGCAGAGCACCGCCGATCTCGCCGCGATCGTCGCCGCCGCCAACCTGAACAATCCGGTCAACGCCGCCACCGCGACCGTGACGCAGAACAAGTACCCGGCCAGCGCGCTGGTCAAGGTCGAGACAGGAACCTACACCGCAAATAGCGCCATCGCGCCGCAGGCCCGTTTCGTGACCCCGGCGGTTGGCACTCCCAACGCCGCGCGGGTCACGCTGAACACCCAGACTCCGCTCTACTTCGCGCGCTACCTGACCGGCGCGAGCAGCTTCACGATCAAGACGACCGCCACCGCGACATCGACCGAAATGGCCTCGTTCGCGATCGGGTCGAGGCTGCTCTCGGTCAACGGCGGCGCGCTCAATGCGCTGCTCGGCTCGATGCTCGGCACCACGCTGTCGCTCTCGGTGATGGACTACAATGCGCTGATCAGCGCGAAGATCGACGCACTGGACTTCCTGTCGGCACTGGCGACCCGGGTCAACCTGACCGGCGTCACCTATAGCGACCTGCTGAGCAGCAACATCAAGGTTGGCGACATCGTCGCGTCCGCGCTGACCACGCAGCAGATCACCAACGGCGCCAATGCCGCGACCACCGCGCTGTCGACGATCTCCCAGGCCGTCACCGGCTCCACCACCAAGATTTCGCCGGGCACGCTGGTCGACCTCGGTCCCTTCGCCAATCTCACGGTGGGGCAGAAACCCAAGGTCGGCGCCAGCGTTTCGGTGTTCGACCTGATTTCCACGGTGGCGCAGATCGCCAACGGCAACCATCAGATCGCAACCTCGATCAATCTCGGCCTGCCCGGCATCGCCAACGTCTCCGTGATCGCAACGATTGGCGAGCGCCCGGTCGGATCGAGCTGGATCGCGATCGGCACCCAGGGTGTGAGCGTCCACACCGCGCAGACCAGGATCCTGGCGACGATCAATGTTCTCGGCTCCGGCACCGTGTCTGCGATCAATCTCCCGGTCTATGTCGAGGTCGCCTCGGGTACCGCGACACTCAACGCGGTGTCCTGCGGCCACCCGAACATCAGCACCTCGCAGGTCACGATCGGCGTGACGCCGGGGATCGTGGATGCATGGATCGGCAACGTCACGGTCGCCGACATGACCAACTTCACGACCAAGCCCAATCCGCCGCCGGCGACCCTGGTCAACCTTGGTCTCGCCACCGTCACCGGCCGCGCCCATGCCGGCATGGGCAACACCACGCCGACCAATGTCAACTTCAGTTACAGCGACATCCAGTCGGGCACCAAGAAGACGGTGACGACGACCAACTTCCTTTCATCGCTGACAGGAAGCCTGCTCGGCGACATCTCGCTGACCATCAATCTCGGCCCGCTCGGGCTGCCAATTCCGGGATTGGGGGCGCTCGTCATGAGCATCCTGAATGGCGTGACGAGTTCAGTCGATCAGGTGCTGGCGTCGCTACTCGCGACGCTCGGCATCGGGCTCGGCCAGGTCGACGTTTGGGTGCTGGGCATCCGCTGCGACGGCGCCGTGCTGGTGAACTAGAGCATGATCCGGAAAAGTGCGAAGCGGTTTTCCCTCGCGACAAACGCAAAGCGTTTGCGCAGAGATCATGCACAAACAAGAAGAGAAAGCGCGACCATCGCGCTTGAGGGGACCGGTCGCGACGGGCATCACATGGGGGGTAGGAGACTGCCGTGAGCACAACGATAAGATACAAGACCGACAGCCAACGAACGATCCTGCTGAAGCGCGGGACGATCTTCTTCCGCAACACCAGTGTCGGGTGTCTCGTGCTCAACCTCTCGACCGGCGGCGCGGGGCTCGCCGTGGAAAGCGACGTCGCAATCCCGCTCGCGTTCGAACTCGAGATCGAGAGTGAACCGATCCGGCGGCACTGCATTGTGGCCTGGCGCCTGGAGCGGCGGCTCGGCGTGACCTTCGAATCTGACCGGATGCAGCGCCCCGCAAGCGGCCCCGTCTAGTTTATCCCGGCAATCAGGGTACACGGATGGCTCGGTCGCTCCGAGCCAACGCTCCGCGGCGAGCAGGTCGCCGCAAGTTGAACTCACTTGGCATCGTGGTTAGCAGCCGCTGGGATATACCAGCTAATTGTCCCGATTGCCGTCGTGCTTCGAGGGCGCGGGCTGCGTGGCGCTGACCGGATCGGAGGCCGGGAAGGTATCCTCGAGCCCCTCCTTCAGCCGGGCGCGAGCCTTGCGGTCGGCAGCCTGCGCCTCGTGCGGCTTCTCGGCATGCTTGTCGTGCGGGGCAGGATCGAATTTGTCGGCCATGTCGTCCCTCCATTCGCGGGGACAACGCGGCCACGCAAAGGGGGGTTCCAGAACCGCCTTGGCCCATTGCGCTGCAGCGTGTATCAGGGGCGCAAATTTTGACCGTGATCAGGAACCATCCGCGTGCCCCAGGATCCCACCAAGAAGCCGCTCATCGACGTGCTGTCGGGCCACCGGCAGGCCGTGCCGCCGCTCTGGATGATGCGGCAGGCCGGCCGCTATCTGCCGGAATATCGCGAGCTGCGCGCCAAGGCCGGCGGCTTCCTCGATCTCTGCTTCACGCCCGAATTCGCCGCCGAGGTCACGCTGCAGCCGATCCGCCGGTTCAACTTCGACGCCGCGATCATCTTCTCCGACATCCTGGTAATCCCCTACGCGCTCGGCCGCTCGGTGCGCTTCGAGGCCGGCGAAGGACCCCGGCTCGATCCGCTGGCAACGCCCGGCGAGATCGCAACGTTGGCGACCCATGCCAACTTCGACCAGCTCGAGCCGGTTTTTGAAGCGTTGCGTCGCGTCCGTCGCGAACTCGCCCCCGAGATCGCGCTGATCGGCTTCTGCGGCGCGCCGTGGACGGTCGCGACCTACATGGTGGCCGGACAGGGCACGCCGGACCAGGCACCCGCGCGGATGCTTGCCTACCGCCATCCGGACGCGTTCGCCAAGATCATCGATGTGCTGGTCGAGAACTCGATCCACTATCTGGTCGGCCAGTTGAAGGCCGGCGCCGACTGCCTGCAGATCTTCGACACCTGGGCCGGCGTGCTGCCGCCGCGCGAATTCGCCCGCTGGTCGATCGAGCCGACCCGGCGCATCGTGGCCGGGGTGCGCAAGCAGGTCCCCGATGCCAGGATCATCGGCTTCCCGCGCGGCGCGGCAGGCCTGCTGCCGGCCTATGTCGAGCAAACCGGCGTCGATGCGGTCTCGATCGATTGGGCCACCGAGCCGTCAATGATCCGGGAGCGCGTGCAGAGCCGCGTCGCGGTGCAGGGCAATCTCGATCCGCTGGCCCTGATTGCCGGCGGCGCCGCGCTCGACCGCGCGGTGGACGATGTGCTGGAGAACTTCGGCAAGGGGCGGCTGATCTTCAATCTCGGCCACGGCATCCTGCCCGAGACCCCGATCGCCCATGTCGAGCAGATGGTCGCGCGGGTGCGCGCGTATAAGGGCTGAGGTCTTGTAGCCCGGGTTGCGAGCCGATCACCGTCATCCTGAGGTGCGAGCTCTTGCGAGCCTCGAAGGATGCGCGGCCCCAGTCGGGCCGTCGACCCTTCGAGACGCGCTACGCGCTCCTCAGGGTGACGGATCGAAGAGCGGACTCCTACCGCGCATCCTCCAAAATCATGTCCGACGCCTTTTCCGCGATCATGATCGTCGGCGCATTGGTATTGCCCGACATCAGGTCCGGCATGACGGACGCATCGACCACGCGCAGACCTTCGATGCCGCGCACCTTGAGCCGCTGGTCGACCACCGCGAGCGGATCGTTGCCCATCCGGCAGGTCGAGGTCGGATGATAGACCGTGCTGCCGGTGCGCCGGCAGAAATCGAGCAGGTCGTCGTCGCTGACCACCGTGGCGCCGGGATCGACCTCGCCCACTGAGTAGGATTTCAGCGCCGGTGCGGCCAGTATCTTGCGCAGGATACGGATGCCGTCGATGAAGGCGCGGCGATCGGTCTCAGTCGCCAGATAGTTGATGCGGATTTCCGGCGGCACGCCCGGGTCCGCGCTCCTGATCTTCAGCGAACCGCGGCTCTCCGGACGCAGCTGGCAGACCGAGGCCGTGAAGCCCGAGAACGGATGCAGCTTCTCGCCCATCTTGTCGGTCGAGAACGGCAGGAAGTGGATCTGGATGTCGGGCGAGGCAAGCCGCGGGCTGGTCTTGAAGAATGCGCCGGAGGTGCCGGCGGCGATCGTCAATGGTCCTTTGCGCAGCGCGGCGTAGCGGAGGCCCGCCATGACGCGGCGTACGGGATGATTGATGACGTCGTTCAGCGTGACGGTCTGCGCGCAGCGCGTGACGATGCGGACCTGCATGTGATCCTGCAGATCGTTGCCGACGCCGGGCGCATCGAGCACGACCTCGATGCCGTGCTGCCTCAACAGATCGGCCGGGCCGACGCCGGAGAGCTGCAACAATTGCGGCGAGTTGTACGCACCGCTCGATACCAGCACCTCCTTGCGCGCCTTGGCCTTGCGCAATTGCCCGTTCTGCCTGTAGGCGACGCCGCTCGCGCGCTTGCCGTCGAACAGGATGCGCTGCGCCAGCGCCGAGGTCTCGACATGGAGATTGCCGCGCGTCAACGCCGCCCGCAGATAGGACCGCGCCGTCGAGGCGCGCCGGCCGCGCCGCGTCGTGGTCTGGAAGAAACCCGCGCCCTCCTGGGCCGCGCCGTTGAAATCCGGATTGGTGGGAATGCCGACTTCGGCTGCGGCATGCACGAAGGCCTCCGACAGCGGATCATGATGCCGCCAATCCGACACCGGCAGCGGGCCGCCGGCACCGTGATATGTGTTGGAGCCGCGCTGCTGATCCTCCGCCTTCCTGAAATAGGGCAGGACGTCGTCATAGCCCCAGCCGGCATTGCCGCGCTGTCGCCAGCGGTCATAGTCCTCATGCTGGCCGCGCACATAGAGCAGGCCGTTGATCGAACTCGAGCCGCCGAGCACCTTGCCGCGCGGCTGGAACACCTGCCGGCCGTTGAGGCCGGGCTCCGGCTCGGTCTGGTACATCCAGTTGACGGATTTTTCCTTGAACAGCTTGCCGTAGCCGAGCGGGACATGGATCCAGATGTTGCTGTCCTTCGGTCCGGCCTCGAGCAGCAGCACCGAGTGCTTGCCGTCAGCGCTCAGGCGGTTGGCGAGCACGCAGCCGGCCGAGCCGGCGCCGACGATGACGTAATCATACTCCGCCGCATCATGATTGTTGTTCACTGGTTTCCCCCGGAATTTCTTTCTTCCGGTGGTACAGACAAAGCGCCGGCTTGAAAAGACTAGCGCCCTGCGCTGAGGTTCTGGAGCAGTTGCCCGACAAGCATATTGAGCTCGTCGGCGCTGCCGGCCGAGCCGAACACGTAGCGATCGGGCCGCACGATGACCGCCGCGGCGCCATGTTGCCGCATCCAGTCGGCGAACAGCCCGTCGCGCTCGACCACGGTCAGGATACCGTTAGTCTCGCCACTTTCGCCTGACGTGGTGATGACGACGCGCTCACCGCAGAGGCCCTGCCAGGCGGCACGGGACGTGCCCGACAGCCACGCCATCGGCTCCGCCGCCGTCGTCACGATCGCGAATTCCGGTTTCAGCAGATCGTCGAGCCGGCGCGTCCGCCCATCCGGCGCGCGCACATGCGGCTGCACGAACAGCCGCCCGGCAAGCGCAGCATCGCGCGCGATCAGGCCGGAGACGAGATCGGGGATGAATTTCTGCCTGATGGTTTCGGCCTTGCCGGCCTTCAGATCGGCGCGCAGCCGCAGGTCGCGTTCGACGGCGGCCACCGGATCGAGCTCGCCGATGATCTTGCCGAACTCCTTGGCGCTGGCGACCACGGCGCGGACATGCGGCTTGCGCTCGATCTCATAGCTGTCGAGCAGCGCATCGCCCGCGTCGCCACGAAGAACCAGCCTCAACTTCCAGGTCAGGTTCACCGCATCGCGGATACCGGCGCACAGCCCTTGCCCGAGGAACGGCGGCGTCTGGTGCACGGCATCGCCCATCAGCAGCACACGGCCGTCGCGCCAGCGCTGGCCGAGCAGCGCGTGAAAGCGATAGACCGCCGAGCGCCAGATCGTCAGATCGGAGATATCGGTGAACCCCTTGAGCAGCTTCACGACGTTGTCAGGCGCGCCGGCCGCCTCGGGGTCCTCGCCGGGCAGCAACTTGATCTCCCACCGCCGCAAATTGCGCGGACCCGGCACGAAGGTGCCGGGGCGCGACGGCCAGCAATACTGAAAGCTCCTGGCGGGCCGCCTGGCGGGATCGCCGGTCAGCGTGTCGACCACCATCCACCATTCATCGAAGGCGAGGTCGTCCAGACCGATGCCGAGCTGCTTGCGGACGAAGCTGTTGGCGCCGTCGCAGCCGACCAGATAGCGCGCGCGGATCAGGAACTCCTCGCCGGACTCGCGGCGCGCGGTCAGCGTCACCGCGCCGTCATCCTGCTCCAGCGCCACTCCTGTGGCCGCAAGGAAGACGTCGGCATGCGGATAGTCGGCGAGCCTGTCGCGCAGCGCCTGTTCGACGTCCGGCTGCACGAAGGTCACGTTCGGAATCCAGCCGAGCGGAAATGGCGGCGGCATCGGGTCGAAGATCTTGATGATCTCGCCGTCGACGCCGAGATAGTGCGAGCCGTTATGCGGGGCGATCGCCTGTTCCATGAAATCGCCGAGCCCGATCGCCTGCAGCACGCGCAGCGCTTCATGGTCGAGCGTGATCGCGCGCGGCTTGTCATAGATGTCGGCAACGCGCTCGACGACTGCGACCCTCAAGCCGGATTTCGCGAGCAGGTTGGCAAAGATGGCACCGACCGGCCCGAGGCCGACGATGGCCACGTCATGGATGGGATTATCGGCTGGTATCGACATGTTACTTCGCGAGGTAGCTCTCGAGCGTCAGCGGCTTCGGCTTCACCTGGGGCTCGCTGATCGCGACACCTTCGAACGGCGTCGCCTCCTCAAACCAGGCCTGCCGCGCCGGCAACCCCCACGGGAACGAGATCGTATGGTCCGACGGATCCCAGGCGACCGGCTCGTTCTCGATGTCCATGATCTGGTAGTGCGTGTTGAACAGCTCGACGCGATGCCCATCGGGATCGCGCATGTAGACATACATCGCGTGTCCCGGCCCATGGCGCCCGGGGCCGCGTTCAACGGCCGCGCCATAGCCGAGCTCGCCGGCAATATCGCAGGCGTTGAGCAGATGATGAACCTCTGGCGCGAGAAACGCGAAATGATGCAGCCGCGGTCCGGCACCGTTGAAGAACACGATATCGTGCGGATTGCCCTTGCGCTGCAGGAACACGCCGCGCAGATCGAATGTATCAGCCGGCGCGATATACTCGCTGAGCCGAAAGCCTGCCGCGGTGTAGAACTCGCACGCCTTGCGCACTTCGGGCGTCAGGACCTGGTAGTGATCGAGCCGCAACGCCGAGCCGCCGGCATGGCGGGTGAATTTGGTGATCATGCGCGGCTCGACCGGCATGGTCGCGCAGAACTCCAGCGGCGTGCCGGCCGGATCGGTCGCATGCAGGGTGCGGCCCTGATGCGGCACCTCGGCCCAGGCGGCCCGGCATCCCTGCGCTTCGAAGAACGCCTTGAGCCGGTCGAGGTCATCGTCCTGAAAGACCCGCAGGCCGAGCCGCGCACAGGCGGCGCTCTCGCCCCTGAGCAACACAAGACTGTGATGACAGGCCTCCTCGACGCCGCGGAAATAGAGCGCGCCGCCCTCCTCCGCGGTCAGGATCAGCCCGATCACCTTTTCGTAGAACCGCCGGCTCGCCGCGAGATCACGAACGGTCAGGACGACATGGCTGGCCCGCGTAATCCGGAACCCGGGATCGTGGTTCGTGATCGGGAGGCTCATGCGCACCTTCTGGTTTTTGCCGTTCGCGGGAACCCAACTCATTGCGAAAAACCCGCGGGGGATCAAGCAGCGCAGCGTCGGGCAAGCTTTGCCGCTTCGTGACCTCGCGTCACGCATTTGTATCGATTTGTTAGCAATGCCCGCCGGTGGAACCGAAACGGGACCCCGCCGGGACACGGTCCGTTCCAATAGTTCATAGTTTGTCAAAGGTTTGCAGAGAATTCTTCGCCACGGCGCCATGGCCAACCGGGCAGGCAACGTAGTGATGCGTACCCATCTGAGATCATATTTCGCGGCCCTGTTCGCAGGCGACCTCGCGGCCTTCGGTGCACCATCGGCGGATGAAGCGCTTGCCGGCCACATCCGCGCCGAACAGGTCTCGCTCGTGCTCGGCTACTCCTTCGGCATCATGCTGGCCAACGCCTGCAACGCGCTGGTGCTCGCGATTGCGCTGTGGCAATCGCCGGACTGGGCCTTTGCGCTGGTGTGGGCGGCCGCGGTGGGCAGCGCGGCGCTGTTCTTCGGCTTGCAGGCGCGGGCAGCGCGCCGCATCGCCAAGCCGCAATTCGTGTCGCGCCGAACCATGTACCGGCTGGTGCGCAATGCGCTGGCGCTCGGGACGGCCTGGGGCGTCGTCCCCGTCGCCTTCTTCGCGAACGCATCGAGCGGAGCCCAGCTCGTCATCACCTGCCTGTGCGCCGGAATGCTGGCCGGCGGCGCCTTCGCGTTCTCCACCATCCCGATCGCCGCGATTGCTTTCACCGCACCGATCTTCGTCGGCACCGCGATCTGCCTCGGCCGGGACGGCGATTTCGTCTACCTGCTGATGGCCGTGCTGGTGCTGGTCTACGGTTCGGTGCTGCTGCGTGGCGTGTTCCTCAACGCGTTCGAGTTCAGGCGGCGGATCATCGCCCAGCACGAGGCCGAGCGGACGGTGCGGCAGGATCCGCTGACGCATCTGCCGAACCGCGTCGCCTTCAATGAGGCGCTCAACGACGCACTGAACCGGCTGGCGCGGTCGGGCGAGGAATTCGCGGTACTGCTGCTCGATCTCGATCGCTTCAAGGAGGTCAACGACAGGTTCGGCCATCCGGCCGGCGACGAGTTCCTGGTGCAGGTGGCGGCCCGGTTGCAGCGCTGCACGCGCGCGGCCGAACATGTCGCACGGATCGGCGGCGACGAGTTCGCCCTGATCATGTCGAATCTGACGAGGCCCGAGGACGCGTTTGCGATCGCCGAACGGTTCGTCGCGGCCTTTGCCGACCCGTTCCCGATCGACGGGCTAGAGGTCGTCAGGACGATCAGCATCGGCATCGTGCTGGCGCCGCGGGACGGCAGCACGTCCCACGATCTGCTCAAGCATGTCGACATCGCGCTTTACCGGGCGAAGAAATCCGCGCCCGGCACCATCTGCTTCTTCGAGGCCAGCGACGACCAGTCGGCGCGCGACCGCCGCGCCCTGCAGCGGGATCTCGAGCATGCCATCGAGGCGGACGAGCTGTTTCTGGTCTACCAGCCGTTCCTCGACATCCGCAAAGGCCGCGTCACCGGCTTCGAGGCACTGCTGCGCTGGCAGCATCCGACGCGCGGCCTGATCCCGCCCACCGTCTTCATCCCGATCGCCGAGGAGAGCGGACTGATCCACCAGCTCGGCGAGTGGGTGATCCGCCGTGCCTGCGCGATGCTGTCGCGCTGGCCGGACGACATCCGCATCGCGGTCAATTTCTCCGCGGTCCAGTTCCAGAACGTCGGCATCCTGCAGACGATCGTCGACGCGCTGGCCGAGGCGAATGTCGCGCCGAACCGTCTCGAGATCGAGATCACCGAGTCGATGCTGATCTCGAAATATGGGTCGGCGCCCGCGATCCTGCACGCGCTGCTCGAGCTCGGTTTGACGGTCGCGCTCGACGATTTCGGCACCGGCTTCTCGTCGCTGACCTATCTGCGCAAGCTGCCGTTCAGCCGCATCAAGATCGATCAGTCCTTCATCCGGGACATGCTGACCCAGCCGGATTGCGCCGCGATCGTCAAATCAGTGATCGGCCTCGCGCAGGAGCTGCAGATCGGCGTCGTGGCCGAAGGCGTCGAGACCGCAGACCAGCTCGAATATCTGCGCCAGACCAGCTGCGACGAGGTTCAGGGCTATCTGATCGGCCGGCCGATGTCGGGCAGCGAGATTTCCGCACTGCTCGATCACGATCCGCAGCACTCGGTACACGCGGCGTAGCGCCATCGAGGGCGCGCGGGATGAGCGCGTCGGTCGGACTGTGTCGCTTCTTCTGCTGATCCCGGGAGGCTGCGAGCAAATTCCGCCGTCATTGCGAGCGAAGCGAAGCAATCCATCTGTCCGCAAACGCGGCTGGATGGATTGCTTCGTCGCTATCGCTCCTCGCAATGACAGCGGAGAAAGACTCGCGCCGCAGTAAAGTTAGAGCACGTCGGCGCGATGCAGGGTATCGACCGTGATGGTGCCGCGTGCACGCGAAACGCAGGCGCAGATCTTGCGGCTCTCCCGCTTCTGATGGTCACTGAAGAAAACGTCGCGATGGTCGATCTCGCCGTCGACATCGACCACGTCGAGTGCGCAGACCCCGCATTCGCCGCGCCGGCAGTCGCTCATCACCTCATGGCCGGCTTCGTTGAGCACGTCCAGCATCGACCGGTCGCGCGGGATGACGAACTCGGTCCCTTCACCACTGAGCCGCACGCGGAACGGCTCGGTCGGCAGCAGCCCGCTCGATCCAAAGGTCTCGTAGCGCAAATCGGAGAGCGGGCGGCCGGACGCTTCCCAGGCGCGCCGCGCCGCGTCCAGCATCCGGATCGGGCCACAGAACAGTGCCATCGTGTCCCGCGGCAGCGCCGCAAAGACGCGCTCGAGGTCGAGCCGCCTGCCTTCGTCGCCGGCATGGACGGTGAGGCGGTCGCCGAGCAGACGCTCGAGCGGTTCGAGACAGACCGCATCGCCGCGCGTGCGCACGGCATAGTGCAGCGTCACGCCGGCGTCGCGGCGGGCGAGCGCCTGTGCCGCACCGACGATCGGCGTGATGCCGATGCCGCCCGCGATCAGGCAATAGTGCCGCCGCGTCCAGTCGAGCTGCACCAGCGAGGTCGGCAGCGTGATGTTGAGCCGCGCCCCCGGCGCGAGCGACCACATGTAGCGCGAGCCGCCGCGGGAATCCGCTGCGTGCCGAACTGCGATCCGGTAGCCCTGCGGATCGGCTTCGCCGACCAGCGAATAGGAGCGGGTCTGCGGCTGGCCTTCGATGGTGACGCCGACATCGATATGGCTGCCGACGGGATAGGGCGCACCCACAAAGTTATCCGGCCGCAGCAGGAATTCACGGATGCCGGGCGTGAGGTCACGCACAGCGAGCAGCGTGGCGGATGTCCAGGTCTCGATGAATCGCATGGCGTTCTCCGCTTAGCCGGCTGCCGAATTGATCAGCGCCAGCGCCGGCAGCAGATCGAGATGGCTGCGGTTGCGCAGCGCCAGCCGCAGATTGCGTGCCGCAAGCCTTGCATGCTCGCGCATGATCGCCTCGGCGCGCGCGCCCTCGCGGTTCTCGATGGCGTCGACCACAATGCGATGGTGATCCTGCGCGATCAGCAGGATCTGGCGCGCCTCGGGCAAGGCCGATTGCGCCATCACGAAGCCGCTCGGCGAGGCGAATGGCAGCGCCGAGGCGCGGTCGATCTGCCGGATCAGCGGCGGGCTGCGCGACAGCTCGGTGAGCAACGCGTGGAAGCGCGCGTTGAGCGCGACATAGGACGAAAAGGCTTCGACCGAAATCGGATCCTGCCGCACCAGGCCGTCGATCTCGTTGAGGCATTCCTTCAGCGGCTCGAGATCGCGCGACGAGACGCCGCGCTCGGCGGCGAAGCGCGCGGCCAGGCCCTCCAGCGTGCCGCGCAGCTCGATCGAATCGAGAATGTCGCGCTCGGAAAACGCCTTGACCATGAAGCCGCCGGAGGGGATCGCCTCCAGCAGGCCTTCCTCTTCCAGCCGCACCAGCGCCATCCGCACCGGCGTGCGCGAGACCCCGGTGAACTCGACCGCCTGCAGCTCCGAGATGCGCTCGCCGGGCCGCAGGCCGCCGGAGAGAACGAGGTCGCGCAGCGCAAGCTGCGCCCGCACGGTCTGCGACACTGAACGATCGGCTTCGCGTTCCGCCATGGCCCGCCCCTCGCCTACTCGGCAGCCTGCAGCTGCGGCGGCGGATTTTCCTTCGCCACCATGCGGTCAATGACGCGCCGCGCCCACATCGCGCCGGCGTCGATGTTGAGATTGTAGAATACCCGGTCCGGATTCTCGTCCATCGCCCGCTGCTGCGCTTCCAGGATGATCTCGTCCTCATGGAAGATGCCGGCGACGCCGTCGCGGATTTCCGAGGTCAGCCGCTGCTCGGTGATGCGGTGATTGCGGACGAAGGCCCAGAAATAATGGCAGGTCTTCTCGGTCTCGGGCGTGATCGTGTTCAACACATAGCCGTTGACGCCCTGCGAACGATCGCCCTCCGGCGCGCCCGAACCAGCCGGCGCGACGCCGACGTCGATGTTGACCGTGCACGGCGCTTCGAAGCGGATGATCTGCCAGCGATCGACCGGGCCCGGCTTCTGTAATTGCTTGGCCCAGAACGGCGGCGCCTCGATGCCCTTCATCCAGCGCGTTACGGTGACCGTCTTCTCGCCATGGGTGACGTCGAACGGCGCCTCGGCGACCGCATCATTGCCGATGCTCGAGCCGTGCACGAAGGTCTCGTGCGTCAGGTCCATCAGATTGTCGACGACGAGGCGATAGTCGCATTTGACATGAATGGTCTTGCCGTCACCGGCCCAGGCCGGATCGTGGTTCCAGTGCATGTCGGGTACCAGCGCCGGGTCGGCAAGCGCGGGATCGCCCATCCAGAGCCAGATGAAGCGGTGGCGCTCGACGACGGGATAGGCGCGCACGCAGGCCGACGGATTGATCGTCTCCTGCGAGGGCATGAAGGTGCAGCGGCCCTGCGCATTGTATTTCAGGCCGTGATAGCCGCAGACCACGGCATCGCCATCGAGCCGGCCCTTGGAGAGCGGCACGAGGCGATGCCAGCAGGCATCCTCCAGCGCCACCACCTCGCCGTCGCCCGTCCGGTACATCACGACATGCTTGCCGCAGATCGTCCGCGGCAACAGCGCATGCTTGATCTCGGCATCCCAGCCGGCCGCGTACCACGCGTTCATTGGAAAGGGCTTTGGCACTGGATCCTCCCTAATGCATCCTGGCTGTATACATAATTTGCTTTAATGAGGCAATATCCAGCGATAAAGGCCAAAATTGACGCTATTCAGTATACATTCAGATGAAAATCGAGAGTGGCTAAAAAAATCGATTTTCGATTGACGGCCACAAGACCGTCGGCCAGTCTGCCGGCCATGAACATCGGGTTGAGTTTTCGCGAGGGCTTGGCCGGCGACGGGCCGCGAAGCCTGACATCGGCGGTCCAGGAGCGGCTGCGGGCCGACATCCTGTCGACGCGGCTGCTTCCCGGCCAGAAGCTGCACATCGCCGGCCTCGCCAAGCAATTCTCGGTCAGCCTTGCCGCCGTGCGCGAGGCGCTGTCGCGGCTGGTGGCTGACGGATTGGTACAAGCGTCCGATCAGCGCGGCTTCCGCGTCTGTCCGGTCTCGCTCGCCGACCTTGCCGATGTCACGCAGACACGGATCGACATCGAGGGACTTGCGCTGCGGCGCTCGATCGAGCGTGGCGACGAGGCATGGCTGTCCTCGGTCGCGGCGGCCTGGGACGCGCTGAAGGCCGTGCCCTATCGGTTTCCCGACGATCCCACCGTGCATTACGAGGAATGGGTGGTCCGCCACCGCATCTTCCATCGCGCGCTGGTCAATGCCTGTGGCTCACAATGGCTGCTCGGCTTCCGCGACGTGCTGCACGAGCAGAGCGAGCGCTATCGGCGGCTTTCGATCCGACGCGAGGTCGGCCGGCCGCGCGACGTCGAAGCCGAGCATGCCGCAATCGTGGACGCTGTATTCGCGCGCGATGCGGATGCGGCGATTCGCGCTTTGTCGGTGCATTTCAGCACCACCATGGAATTCGTCGAGCTCGCCGCTCCGCGCATTGCGGAGGTCAACACCACCACCTGATTCTGCGGCACGAGACGCGCCGAAAAACAACAACAATCGATATCCGGGAGAAACAGAACCATGAACATCACGCGCCGCTGTGCGCTGGCAACCCTGATCGCCACCACCTTGCTGGCCGGCCCCGCCTTCGCGGCGGACACGATCCGCGTCGGCTTGCCCACCAAGACCTATTGGCCGACCACGATCGCCGAGACCGCCGTGCGGCAAAAGCTGTTCGAGAAGGAAGGCATCAAGGCCGAGCTGACGATCTATCGCAGCGGCGCCGAGACCTTCGAGGGCATGGCCGCGGGAGCAGCCGACATCATCCTCGATCCGCCGTCGCTGGTGTCCGCCGGCCGCAAGAAGGGCGTGATGTCGCGGATCGTCGCCAATGCCGCGATGGGCAATTTCGGCTGGCAGTTGATGGTGCCGGCCAAATCGACGCTCGAGGTCAAGGATCTCAACGGCAAGAAGGTCGGGATCACCGCAGCAGGGTCCGGTTCGGACCTGCTGGCGCTGTGGACCATCCAGGACAGGAAGATCGACTTCACCCGCGTGCCGGTCGGCGGCGGCGGCCTGGTGCCGAACCTGCTCGCCGGTAATGTCGACGCCGCCGTGGTCTATTCGCCGCTCAGCTTCCAGGTCGCCAAGTCGGGCGAGGCGAAGACCATCCTCGACTACGCGACCGCGGCGCCACCAAACCTCACCGCAGGCTGGATCGTGCTCGACAAGTTCGCCGAGGCCAAGCCGGAGGTGGTCCAGAAGGCCGTCAATGCGCTCTATGGCGCGCTGCAATTCATGCGCGCCAACCGCGACGTCACCGTGAAGCTGATCGCCGACCTCTACGAGATGCCGGCCGAGATCGCCGCGATGGAATATGACAACACCATCATGAAGCTGGAGACCGACGGCAACATGGGCGCGGCCAATGTGCCGGCAGCGGTGCAGCTGTCGCTCGATCTGGCCAAGCTTGGCGGATTGAAGGACATCGTTCCGGTCGAGGATGTGATCTCGACCAAGTTCAAGCCGGTTCCGACCAAGCCGTAACATGCAGGCTACTCTGACCATCAAGCTCGCGCGGGTCGCGATCGTGGTCGCGATCTTCGCGCTGTGGGAGATGCTGTCGCGGGCCGGGCTCGTCAATCCGCGCCTGTTGCCGTCGGCATCGGACACGCTCGTGACGCTCGGCGACCTCCTGCAACGATCGAGCGTCCGGACCGACCTTCTGGTGACCGCGACCGAGGTGCTGACCGCCTTCGCGCTGGCGGTGCCGATGGGGGCACTGATCGGGTTCCTGATCGCGGAGAACCGCTATTTTGCCGATGTCGCAAAGCCGCTGCTGTTCTTCGCCTTCAGCATCCCGAAATCGATCTTCCTGCCGATGTTCATCCTGGTGTTCGGCGTCGGTTTCGCCCAGAAGGTCGGCTTCGGCTTCTTCTCGACCATCTTCATCGTGATCATGTCGACCACGACGGCGGTGGAATCGGTCAAGGTCGAGCACCTGACGGTGGCCCGCTCCTATGGCGCCACGCGCACGCAGACCGCGTTCCGCGTCTATCTGCCGAGCATGCTGCCGGTGCTGCTGGAAGCGCTGCGGATCTCGATGATCTTCAACCTCACCGGCGTGATCCTCGCCGAGATGTACGCCTCGCGCGACGGCATCGGCCACCAGATCGCGACCTGGGGCGAGAATTTCCAGATGAAGCAGCTGCTCGCCGGCGTCGTGATGGTCGCCGCGATCGCCATGACCTTCAATGAACTGATCAGATGGGTGGAAACACGATGCAGCCATTGGCGAACGTGACACCGTTGAAGCCTGCCTCGCGCGCCGGCGCGATCGAGGTCAGGAATGTCGGCCAGGTGTTCCGGACGAAGTCCCAGGACGTCGTCGCGCTGGAAGACGTCTCGCTCGACATCAAGCCGGGGCGCTTCGTCGTGCTGGTCGGCCCGAGCGGCTGCGGCAAGTCCACGCTGCTGATGATGATGGCCGGGCTGCGCGCGCAGACCTCGGGCACCATCACCATCAACGGCGCGCCGATCCCGCAGCCCGACCCGAACCGCGTCGGCGTCGTGTTTCAGGAAGCGAGCCTGTTTCCGTGGCTGACCGCCGAAGACAATGTCGAGTTTCCGCTGGCGCTGCGCGGCGTCGCCAAGGCGGAGCGCCGGGCCAAGGCGGAGGACGCGCTCAAGCTGGTCGGCCTCGAAGGCTTCGGCAAACGCCACCCGCACGAACTGTCGGGCGGCATGAAGCAGCGCGTCTCGATCGCCCGCGGCCTGGTGCAGGATCCGCCGGTGCTGTTGATGGACGAGCCGTTCGCCGCGCTCGACGAGCAGACCCGGATGACGATGGGCGACGAGCTGCTGCGCATCTGGGCCGCGACCGGCAAGACGGTCGTGTTCGTCACCCACAGCCTGACCGAGGCGGTCTACCTCGCCGACGAGGTGATCGTGATGTCGCCGCGGCCCGGCCGCATCGTCGACCAGCTGCAGGTCAGTTTGCCGCGGCCGCGGACCTACGAGATGCTGAGCGGCGACGCCTTCGGCGCGCTGCGCGACCGCATCTGGCGGCACATCCGTAAATCGGCGTGAGATGATGATGAGCGCGAAAGCACTTCGCTATTCGATTGTCATCAGCCTGATCGTGCTGTGGGAGCTGCTGCCGCGCACCGGGCTGATCCCCGAATTGTTCCTGCCGTCGCTGTCGTCCACGCTGCTCGCCGGCTGGAACGAGGCCGCCGAATATGGCCACGCGCTTGCGGTGACGCTCTACGAGGTCGCGGTCTCGATGGCGTTCGCCTGCGGCGGCGGCATCCTGCTCGGCGCCATCGTCGGCAGCCTGCCGCGCCCGCGTCTTCTGATCATGCCGATGGTCTCGAGCCTCTATGCGGTCCCGCTCGTGATCCTCTATCCCGTGTTCACGGTGTGGCTCGGCATCGGTTCGGAGTCCAAGATCGCCTTCGCCTCGATCTACGGCTTCCTGCCGACCATGCTGGCGACCGCCGCCGGGATCCAGACCATCGACCCGCAACTCTTGCTCGCCGCCCGCAGCATGGGCGCGACGCTGAGCCAGCGGCTGGTCCGCGTCATCATCCCCGCGGCGATCCCGACCGTGCTGTCGGGCCTGCGGGTCGGCGGCGCGCTCGTCATCGTCGGCGTCGTGGTCTCGGAGATGCTGATCTCCTCGACCGGGATCGGCTACCTGATCTCGCGCTACCGCACCATTCTCGACAGCCCGCACGTGTTCGTCGGCGTGCTGCTGGTGTTGTTCATGGCGATTGCCTTCAACACCGCGATCCGCTGGGTCGAGCGCAAGGCCGCGATCTGGCAGACCGGCACGCGCGCCGGCCAGAGCGCCGCCGACGAGGTCGGTTCCGGCGCGATGCAGCCGGCGACGTAAGGGGATCGCGACGTGTTCGACCTCACCTTGACGTTCGACAACGGACCCGAGCCCGATGTCACCCCGCTTGTGCTCGGCATCCTCGGCGAGCGCGGCATCAAGACCACGTTCTTCGTGATCGGCGAGAAGCTCGCCGACCCCGCGCGCCGCCGCCTCGCTGCCCGCGCGCGTGACGAAGGCCACTGGATCGGCAATCACACCTATACGCACAGCACACCGCTCGGCGAGCAGCCCGGCGCTGACACGGCACAGCAGGAGATCGGCCGGACCGAGGCCGCGATCGGCGAGCTCGCCCATCCCAACCGCTGGTTCCGGCCGTTCGGCGGCGGCGGCAATCTGGACGATCGGCTGCTGAAGCCATCGGTGGTCGATTATCTCGTGCACAACAAGCACAGCTGCGTGCTCTGGAACGCGATCCCGCACGACTGGGACGATCCCGACGGCTGGACCGATCGCGCACTCGAACAATGCCGCGCGCAGCCATGGACGCTATTGGTGCTGCATGACCTGCCGACCGGCGCGATGGCGCATCTCGATCGGTTCCTCGATCGCGCCGCGGCGATCGGCGCCCGCTTCCGTCAGGACTTTCCGCCGCCATGCGTGCCGATCCGCAACGGCGCGATCGCGCTTCCCATCCAGGCCTATGTTTCCTCCATCGAAGAGAGTGAGAGACCATGAAGATCGCAAGTTTCAAGGCGGCGGGTACCGCGAGCTACGGCATCGTGACCGATGCGGGCGTGATCGACGCCGGCAAGCGGCTGAAGGCGTACCCGACGCTGAAGGCGCTGCTGACGACGGGCTCGCTGGATGAACTGAAGAAGCTGCAGGGCGAGCGCGCCGATCACGCGCTCAGGGATGTCGAGTTGCTGCCGACCGTGCCCGATCCCGACAAGATCTTCTGCATCGGCGTCAACTATGCGACGCATCTCGCCGAGAGCGGCCATCCGACGCCGCCGCACCCGATGATCTTCACCCGCTTCGCCAACAGCCAGGTCGGCGCCGGCCAGCCGATGATCCGGCCGCTGGAATCCGAGCGCTTCGACTATGAAGGCGAAATGGCCGTCATCATCGGCAAGGGCGGTCGCCGCATCTCGCGCGAGGCCGCGCTCGGCCATGTCGCGGGCTATGCTTGCTACAATGACGGCAGCATCCGCGATTGGCAGCGTCACACCTCGCAATTCGCGCCGGGCAAGAATTTCGTCGGCACCGGCGGCTTCGGCCCGTGGATGGTGACGACCGACGAGCTCCCCGATATCAGCAAGCAGCACATCGCAACCCGCCTCAATGGCGTCGAGGTGCAGACCGCGCCGATCTCGGACCTCGTGTTCGACGTCGCGACCCTGATCGCCTATTGCTCGACCTTCACCGAGCTGGTGCCGGGCGACGTCATCGTCACCGGCACCACCGGCGGGGTCGGCGCCTACCGCACGCCGCCGTTGTGGATGAAGGATGGCGACGTCGTCGAGGTCGAGGTTACCGGCATCGGCGTGCTGCGCAATCCCGTGAAAGACGAAACCGCGGCAAGCGCAACGCGCGCGGCTTGATCTCACCACACAACGACAAGAAGGAGGACATCATGAACCTGCCCAGGCATCTGCTGCCGACCACCGTCGTCGGCAGCTATCCGCAGCCGGAATGGCTGGTCGATCGCGCGATGCTGTCGAAGTCGGTGCCGCGCACCCGCATGCACGCGATGTGGCGCCTGCCGGCCGAGCATCTGGAAGAGGCGCAGGACGACGCGACCGTTGTGGCGATCCGGGACATGGAGCGCGCCGGCATCGACATCGTGACCGATGGCGAAATCCGCCGCGAGAGCTACTCCAACCGGTTCGCCACCGCCCTCGAGGGCGTCGATGCCGACAATCCCGCAATGATCACGGCGCGCACCGGCAATACGCAGACGCCGGTGCCGCGCGTGGTCGGTCCGGTGAAGCGCAAGGGACCGGTCGAGCTGCACGACATGCAATTCCTGCGCAGGAACACCGACCGCGCCGCCAAGATCACCCTGCCCGGCCCGTTCACGATGAGCCAGCAGGCCAGGAACGAGTTCTACAAGGACGACGAGGAACTCGCGATGGCCTTCGCCGAGGCCGTCAATGCCGAAGCCCGCGATCTCGAGAAGGCCGGCGCCGACGTCATCCAGCTCGACGAACCCTGGGTGCGCAACAATCCGGATCTTGCCAAACGCTATGCGGTGAAGGCGATCAATCGCGCGCTGCAAGGCATCACCATCCCGACCGTGGTGCATCTCTGCTTCGGCTATGCGGCGGTGGTGCCGGGCTCGACCAAGCCGGCCGGCTATTCGTTCCTTGCCGAGCTCGACGACACCATCGCCGATCAGATTTCGATCGAGGCGGCACAGCCGAAGCTCGATCTCGGCGTGCTCAGGGATCTCTCCTCGAAGAAGATCATGCTCGGCGTGCTCGACCTCGGCAATCCCGAGATCGAACCTGCCGCCGTCGTCGCCGATCGCATTCGCAACGGCCTGAAGCATGTGCCGGCGGAACGGCTGGTGGTCGCGCCGGACTGCGGCATGAAATACATGCCGCGGCACGTTGCGTTCGGAAAACTGAAGGCGATGTGCGACGCCGCCGCGACGGTCAGGAAAGAGATCGGCTAGAGCGTTTTCGAGCGAAGTGGATACCGGTTCGCGTGAAGAAAACGCGTCAAAACAAGAATCTAGAGCCCCGTTCCGATTCCATCGGAACGGGAAAAGCTCTAGGCCGCACCCGACGCGGTCAGCGGGTCGTAACCCGGGCTCTTCAGGAGCGCATGAAGCTGGCGGCGGCGCACACCCATGTTGCCGCCGTCGAACAGGGGATAGGCCATCGCGTCCTGGAGCAGGCCGGCGAGCGGACATTGGTGATCGTAGCTCTCGATGCCGACCACACGCATCAGATCGGTGATCACTTTCACCGCGGTCTCCGATCCGAACACCTTGGCGTGCAGTGCGAGCTCGAAGGCACCGGGCGCATTGCTGTCCATGGCGTGACAGGCCTTCCAGCTCAAATAGCGTGCCGCCTCGATCGCCATCTTGGCATCGGCGAGCGCGTAGCCGACCGCCTGGTGCTCGATGATCGGCGCCGCGCCGCCGCGATGCTCGGTCCGGGCGAAGTTCAGCGCATAGTCGAACGCGGCGCGCATCAGCGCGACGCCGAACACGCCGACCAGCGCGGCGGTGCCGGCAAAACTCATCTCCACCAGTTCGAGCCCGCCGCCGGCGCGGCCGAGGACATTGTCCCTGGCCGTCCGCACCTGCTCCAGCCGAAAGCGCGGCGTCAGATGGGCGCGATGGCCCATCAGGTCGGCGGCGCGTTCGAGCACGATGCCCTTGATGCCGCCGGCGGACCGCGGCACCGCGATCACGGAGATCGCGCTGTCGGGCGCAGCCGTGGGATCGGTGCGACAGACCACGCAGATCAGGTCGGCGCCGTTGCCGTCCCAGCCGGTCGCGCTCGACACCCATTGCTTGGCGCCGGTGATGACCCATTCCTCCCCGTCGAGGCGCGCTGCTGTCCGCAAGCCGGTTCCCGGCATCGGCGAGGCAAAGTTCGCGCTGCCGCCCGGCTCGCTGAAGGCGAAGGCGGCAAGCGGCGTGCCGGCACGCTCGAGGAACGGTGCGATGAATGTCCTCTGCTGCGCCGGCGAGCCCGCCAGCATCACCGGCATCAGGCCGAGCAGCGAGCCGAACAGCGTCAGCGAGACGTTGACATCGACGGCCTGAAACTCCTCGGCGACGACGGCCATGTCGAACACACCGGTGCCCTCGCCGCCGAGCGGCGCAGGGATCATCCGGCGCAGGAAACCGGCCTTGACCACCTGTTCGTAGAACGGCCTGGTCGCCGCAAAGCGCTCCGCGGGCGTGGCGAGATGGCGGGTTGCGTCGGCGACGCCTGAAAGCACGGTCCGCGCGAAGCTCCGGGCGGACATCTGCAGCTCGCGTTGTTCTGCGGTCAGGGTGAAATCGATCGGCATGGTCGTCTCTCCTCCAGCGGGTCGAATGTCCGAAGGTGAGGCGCCGGGCCGCCGAAGTCATTGACGCCCCGTCCACGCCGGTTTGGCAAAATGTCTGCCTGACTGGCACGGCAATTGATTGTAAGCTCGTCGCCGGCTTCCGTCTTGGCAGGCAAACTTCGGCACGCGAACATGGGCGCTTCCTGGAATATGCACGATGTCGCACCGGCAGACCGCTTCGCCTATTGGCGCGAAGCGGTGCTGCAGACCTATCTGCCGCTCGAGCCGGAGAAGATCTCGGCCGGAGATTTCGACGGCGCGATCACCAGCATCGGCAGCCCCGCGCTGCCGTTGTCGCGGGTGCAGTCCGTGCCCAACGCCATCCACCGTACGCGGAAGGGAATCGGCAGCTTCCAGGACGGATCGTTCTTCGCCAATCTGCAGATCACGGGCGACGCCGTGGTCGAGCAGCATGGGCAAAAGACGCTGGCGCGGCCCGGCGACATCGTGCTGCTCGACACCAACGAGCCCTTCGCGATGCGGTTCGAGCAGGGCTGCGACCTGATCTGCGCCACGATTCCCGGCGCGCGGCTGCGGCGGCATCTGCAGCAAATGTCCGGCCGGCCGCCGAACGTCATCGCCGGACGCGGCGCGGGCCGTCTCGCCTCCGCCTATCTCGGCGCGCTGCGCGATATCCCCGACGATTTCGCGCTGGTCGACGACCTCGCCGCAAGCCAGCTCGAGGGCCTGCTGGTGCGGGCGACCACCATCGGCGCGCCGACGATCGGATCGACGTCACCGCGCGAGGCGATGCTGCGGCAAATCCAGACCTTCATCCTGGACGAACTGCACAATCCGCAAATGTCCGCGAAATACATCTGCCGGCACCTGAACATTTCGCGCAGCCATTTGTTTGCCGTGCTCGCCGATGCCGGAACGACCCTCGCGGCGCATGTCCGCGATGCGCGGCTCCGCCACAGCCTCAACCAGCTTCGCGACCCCCGATTGACCGATCTTCCGATCGGCGAGATCGCGCTGCGCGTGGGATTCAAGAGCCACGAGAGTTTTGCCCGCGCGTTCCGCCGCGCCTATGGCGCAGCGCCCGGCGCGTTTCGCGCCGGAGGCGAGGAGACGCATTGAAGCTTGACGGACTGAAGGCGCCGGCGGTCGGCTTACGAGTTCGACGCCGCGCGGGTCGAGGCCGACTGGACATCCTTGATGTTGATGACGACGGCGATGCGCTTGACCGTGCCGCTGCGGTAGGCCTGCAGGAACTTGTCGTAGTGCTTGACCGAGATGCAGCCGTTGGAGTCGCCGTTCGGCCCGAGCATGTAGCTGTGGACCAGCAGGCCGACGCGCCCGAAGGTGTCGCTGCCGTCGACCGGGGTCATGCGCAGCGCGGGCACGCCGTGGAACAGCTTCTCGCGCGGCTTCATCTCATAGATGCCGGGCGGCGTCGCACCGGCGTTGCGGGCAGTCACATGCGCGGGATCGTCGAGCAGATTGCCGAGGCCTGAATGCGCCTCGAACTTGGTACCGTCGGGCATGTACACGATGCGGCCGGTGATGTCGTAGACGGCCGTGGTGTTGTCATAACCGAGCTTGCCGAGATCGGGGCTCGGACCGGACAACAATCCGTCATTCGGATCGAGCGAGGCCAGCTGCATCTTGCCCGGCATCATGTCGGCAATCTTCTGCAGGAATGTCCGGTTGTCGCCCTGCTGCACCGGCGCCTGTGGCGGCGGCGGCTGATCGTTACGTGCAAGCAGATTGGCCTCGGCCGGCCGCGACCGCGGCATCGGCACGGTGGACGTCGTCGCCGTGGTCGTGGCAGCGACGGACGCCGTCGCCGACTGGCTGGTCGGCAGTTCGGTCTGCGTGTCGCGCAGCTGGCCGGCCAGCGCGTCCTCGATCTGGCCGAACTCGGAATTGAAATCGCCGCGGCTCGAACGGAACCCGCGGCGCAGTGGATAATAGAGTGAGGCCGAATTGATCGTGGAGCGAGAGCCGAAGCGATCGTCGAAGTTCAGCGAGGCGGTGGTGTTGGCGAGCGCCGGACCGTGAAGCCATGCGGTGGGGTCGATGCCGACCATCCAGGCGGCAAGGCCAGACGACAGGGCAAGCGCGCTCACGGCAAACGCCGTGCTGCCCACCAGAGACATGCCGCGGCTCGACTTACGCCGGGCAGGTTTCGTCGTTCGTTGACCCATCAATCCCCAAGTTCGGTGCTCTGGGGCCTGTTACCCGGCCCACCGGGATTCACCGATCACTCATCATATCAGGGAATTAGAGTAAGGCATAATCGAGACGAAGCGGACAACGAGAGGTTTTTTAAACGTTTTTCGGATGGAAAGTGTCAGAGAATCAGCCTCGGGCGGGCTGAATTGACCGAAAAGGTCCCGATTCGGGACGATTTCGGCGGCTCAGGCGATCTTTTCTTCCCAGAGGGTGAGCACCGGGACCGGCTTCCCGATGGCGTAACCCTGGGCGTAGTCGACCCCGATCTGGCGCAGCTCGTCCAGGATCGCGAGGTTCTCGACGAATTCCGCGACCACCTGCTTCTGCATGATCTTCGCGGTCTTGGTGATCATCTCGACCATCGCCCGATCGACCTTGCTGTTCAGGATCTCCTTCACGAACGAACCGTCGATCTTGATGATGTCGACCGGCAGGTACTTCAGATAGGCGATCGAGGACATGCCGGTGCCGAAATCGTCGAGCGAGAAGCTGCAGCCGATCTCGCGCAGCCGCGCGATGAACTTCTGCGCCTCGTCGAGGTTCGAGATTGCGCTGGTCTCGGTGATCTCGAAACACACCGATGCCGGCGAAACGTCAAGCTGTGCGAACAGCTCGGAGACGAAGTCGACGAAGTCGCTGTCGCCGATGGTGGCGCCGGACAGGTTGATGGCGTAGTTGGCAATCTTGCGCGGCTGGTGCTTGCGCTCGGCGATGATCTCGAAGGCGCGGCGAACCACCCAGCGGTCGATCAGCGGCATCAACCCGTAGCGTTCGGCGGCGGGCAGGAAACTGCCGGGCGGCACCAGCGCGCCGCTCTCGTCGCGCAAGCGCAGCAAGAGCTCGCGCCGGTCGTTGCCTTTCAGCGCGCCGTTCACCGGGCGGATCTCCTGCTCGTAGAGGCAGAAGCGCTCCTCGTCCAATCCCTTGCGAATGCGATTGACCCAGCTCATCTCGGCAACGCGCACGGCCATGCCGGTGTCGGACGGACGGTGCTCCTGGACGCGGTTGCGTCCCTTGTCCTTGGCAAGGAAACAGGCGACGTCGGCAAGCCGCAATGCGTCCTGCACGCCGGCGCTGTCGGCCAGCCCGACCAGGCCGATGCTCGTGCTGATCCGGAAGCTCGACCCCTCATAAACGAAGTTCGACTGCTCGATCACCGCCCTGATCCGCTCCGCAACGTCGGCAGCGACGTCATGCGTCGCGGAGCCGTCGTCACGCAGCAGAATGCCGAACTCGTCGCCGCCAAGACGCGCGACAAGGCCGCTGCCGCCGACTTCGGCCGCGAGCAGCCTCGCCACCTGCTTCAGCAACCGGTCGCCCGCCATGTGGCCGCAGGTGTCGTTGACGATCTTGAACTGATCGAGATCGATCAGCATCAGGTCGGCGCCCATGGCCGGCGAGCCCAACATCGCCTTGTGCAGTTCGAACTCGAACTGCCGCCGGTTGGCAAGGCCGGTGAGCGCGTCATGCGAGGCAGCCCACGCCAATTCCTCGACCAGCCGCCGCTCGGCGGTCATGTCGTGAATGATCATGACACGGCCCGCCGGTTCTCCGGCATGCACGATCGGGGTCTCGACCACCGAGACCGGCACGCTGGAATGGTCCGGCCGCACCAGGAGCTGCGGCCGGCTGTCGTCGTCGGCGTCGAACGATCCGCGCACCGGCTGCTCGGCAATGTTGAACAGCGACGCCAGCGGCCGTCCCGTCACCTCCTGCCCTGCCGCGATGAGCCGCTGCGCGGCGGCATTCATGTAGTCGACCCGATCGCCCTGCGTCGTCACGATGACGGCATCGCCGATCGACGCCAGCGTGAGCTGGGCGCGCTCCTTCTCGACCGCGAGCGCGGTCTCGGCAAGCCAGCGCCGCCACAGCATCCGCCTCGTGTGGATCAGCACGATGCCGGCAAGGCAGGCCGCGATCACGAGGTTGACCAGCAGCAGCAGCGCGGAGACCTGACGTGACGCCTTGCCCAGATGATCGGAGAAATCGACGGCGAGCGTGCTCAGCGCGGCATCCACCGCACCGATCCGTTCGGCCCAGTGCCTGATGGTCGCAGCCGACGGATCGCGCAGCGCGACGTCGTTCGCGGCCTCGTTCCGGATTTCAATCAGCTGATCGAGCAACACATCCGAATTGCGCCATGCCGTCACCGCGCCGGCCACGTGGTGCATCTTGCGGAAATATTTGAACAGCCAGATCAGGCCGCCGATGTCGTCATCATGATTGCCTGCCCTGGCGAAGCCGGCCCTCGCCACGGCGTCATTGTTGCCAGGCGATTCCAGGGCGAGCCGCGCCGTACGATCGGCCAGCGGCACCGCGATCGCGGCATCGAACTTCTGCAGATAGAGCGGCGCGCCGGTGCTGACATAGGTCTGCAGGTAGTGAATGGCATCCTTCTGTCCCTTCGACCACATGCTTTCGCCAGCCACATAGGCCCTCACCGCGGACATCACCTGCAGGCTGCCGGCAGACAGGGCGCCCAGCAGCAGCACGATGGCCAGCAGAGGTCCAACCACCCGCCACAGTGCCCAGCTTCGAAACGAAAAGAACATGCCGAATGCGCCCGACCCTCAAATTTATCGGGTAAGCGTAGGAACCGTGACTTAACCTCACGTTGCAAAACGCGATGAGTTTGAAACGACTCGGCTGCAGCACAATTGCGTCAAACTTTACCCATCCCGGACAACCCCAGGGCAATCGCATATGGAAAGAAATCTGTCGGGCAACGTCCTCGCGGCCATCCTTCGAGACGCCCGCCTTCGGCGGGCTCCTCAGGATGAGGGTCTTGTTTTGCGGCAAAACAGTAGACCCTCATGGTGAGGAGCGCCGCTTGCGGCGCGTCTCGAACCACGAGGCCGAGTTACCTCCGCAGCCGCCGAAGGGTCATATGCGATTGCCCTACGGACAACCCGGAGGCGCTCAGGGACGCAGTGTCGGCGACGTGTTCGGCGCCGGCGCCTGCTCCATCTCGGCCTCTTCGGGCAGCTTGTCGGCGTGGACGGCGAGCGGCGTGCCGATCCAGAGCGGATCGTCGTGGTGGTCGCGGCGCGGATTGGTGGTGTTGGGATGGACCAGGATGCTCAGGCTGCCATGGTTCAGCATCAGCCACGGCACCAAGGTCGGGAACAACTCGGCCGCAAACGCCACCTGATACATCGCCTGATCGTGCGGGCCAACCTTGACGTCGTGCCAGCGCCCGAGCGTGACCAGGAAACGCTCGCCGATCCAGTTGCGCAGCCGTTCCGCCTCGCCCCGGCTGGTCGCGGGGTCGTAATAGACATGGGCGTGATAGCTCGCGATCTCGCCGATCGTCCGTGGCGCGTCCGTCATCTCATCTCTCCCTCCGCGGCCGGTCACTTGCGCCGCAGCACACTGAACTGGAACGGCTGCGTCGCGCCCCAGGGCGTGACGTGCCGATGCGGCTCGTCGGCGATCAACTCGAATGCCGGACCGATGGTCCTGCTGAGCGTTGGGGGATCATAGCGCTGCACCGGCAGGCCGCTGCACTTCTCCGGGCCATCCAGCGCGAAGGTGCCGATCACGGCGTGCCCGCCTGCTTTCACGCCGCGATGCAGCCGGTCGAGATAGGCCGCGCGGTCTGGTTCCTCGACCAGGAAGTGAAACGCCGCGCGATCGTGCCAGATGTCGAAGGCCTGCTGCGGCCGCCAGACCGTTGCGTCACCTACGATCCAGTGCACCGCGTCACCTGCTGCGCCGATCCGCTCCCGCGCGCTCGCCAGCGCCGCTTCGGAGAGATCGAGCAGGGTCACATCATGAAAGCCGCTCGCCAGCAGCGCATCGACAAGTCGCGAAGCTCCGCTGCCGATGTCGACGATCGAGGCGTCGCGGCCCGGTGCGATCGATTCGATCAGGCGCAGCGATGGCTGCGGATCGGCCTGCGACCAGCTCACCTGCTGCTCGCTCTTGGTCAGATAGACGGTCTGCCAATGCGATTGGCGATCAGAAGCGGTCATGGCGATAGGTCCCGAAAGCGGCAACAACCTGCGTTGCGCGCCATTAACCATCAGCTAGGCGCGGCGGTCTCTCGCGTCAACCGGCAGCCGCGGGCACGCACGGCGGCGCAGCAGCAAATGCCGCATTTGCTTCGCCGCATTTTCCAACTAACCTGATGGCCGGGTTGAGATCAGGGCGTCCGGGGATGGCCAATTTCGGCTGGACACGCGGCAACAAGCCTGCACAAGCGGAGGACGCCGCCAGCGATTTGCGCGGCCTCAGCGATCCGGCGGCGTTTCTCGCCGCGCTCGACAAGGTGGTCCCGCGCTATCTCGATCTCGCCGACAATGGCGTGCTGGTCTATCCGGCCTGCAAACGCAAGTCCGGCGATCTGCTCGGCGACATCAGCGCGATCTGGGAGCACACGCGGCTCGAGGCGATGCGCTATGTCCCGATGGTGCCGCGGCAGGACATCTCGCTGCTGGTCGATCCGGCCCGCCAGGCGGAGATGATCGATGCTTTCCTGCGCCAGCGCGCGCACGACAAGACCGTCGTCGATTTCACCGGCACCGCGATCGAAGACTACGGGATCGCGATCTACGCCGGCCTGAACTGGCTGAACCATTGCGGCGCCCTCGTGGGTGCCGATCCGCAAAAGTTTTCCGGCACGTTGCGGAGCTTCCGCAGGGTCATGGTGGTCGCCCAACAGTGGTGGGCGATCGACGGCGCGGCCGAGCGCTGCCGGCAGCTGCTGGAAGCGCGCGAACGGCCACCGCTGGTGTTCTTCCTGATGTGGGCCGAATGCACCAATTTGGCGCGCGAGATCGCGATCGCGGCGGCCGGTAGCGCGGCGACGGAAGACAGTATCGCGCGCATGCGCGCGGCCGATGATCCGGAGCAGCTGACGTAATGCGCGAATCTGACGCGCGGCCGCAGACTAGGGTGCGTGCTCATAAATCCTGTCCGCGTTCGAGACTTAAAGCGGACTCGCGGCCCTTTTAACCCAACTGCGACATTCGCCACGGTTCGGTCCACGGCAGCATGCGGACGCGCGCCTTCGAGCAAGACGACGCCCATGTGTTCTGCCGCGAGCCGGACGTGGAGAACGATGTCGCTTGCTTCATCGCCTTGCTGGGCGAGGTCTACCGAGACCTCGGTTTTCCCCAACTACGAGGTGGCGCTGGCCACGCGGCCGGCGGCGCGCGCCGGCGACGACGCGACCTGGGATTGGTCAGAGGCGAAGCTCGGCGATGCCGCGCGGCAATGCGGCCTCGTGTCTCAATCAATCCCGGCGAAGGCGCGTTCTACGGACCGAAGCTGGAATTCGCGCTGCGCGACCGGCTGGGACGATCCTGGCAGTGCGGCACGGTGCAGTTCGACTGCGTGCTGCCGCAGCGGCTCGAGGCGTCCTACGTCGCCCCCGACGGCAGCCGAGCCAGGCCGCTGATGAACCATCACGCCATCTTCGGATCGCTCGGCCGCATGATTGCGATCCTGTTCGAGCAACATGGCGGCGTGCTTCCGTTCTGGCTGTCGCCGGACCAGGTTGCGGTTGCGCCGATCTCGAAAGACCAGGCCGGATACGGCGCACAGGTGCTGGCGGCGTTCGAGGATGCCGGGATCCGAGCCGTTGCCTATGACAGCGCCGGCCCTTTCGCGGCGCGTCGCGGTGGCGCGTGAAATGGCGGTGCCGGTGATGGCCATCGTCGGCGGGTGTGAGATGAGGGACGTCCGGGTAAGCCTGCGCGAGCGCGACGACTTACAGGCCGACGTTCCGCTGGCCGAGGCGGTGTCCCGCCTGCAGGCGAGGGCCCGGCCGGGCACCCTCGCGGCCGAAGCATGCGACGGTCGGGGCTTCGGTGGGTGTTGCCCCGAGTAAGCGTTTCGAGCATCTGCGCGATGAGCACCATGCCCAACCTCTCATGACCCAATGCCCTGGCATTCTCCCGCGAGCAAAATCAATCGCATCTGACGGAGCGAATGATCGAGTCTGTTTTGCGCAAAATGCGCAATGTGTCTTGAATACTGCGCGATATGAGCATATACGCGCCTGGAGTTTGCTCGTTTTTATAGCAAAACGCGCAAAATGATCAGAAGTGCGCGGTGTGCGGAGGACAACAGAAATGCAGGTTCCAATTAAGCGGGCGATCGAGAGCGTGCCGGGCGGGATGATGGTGGTCCCTCTGTTGGTCGGGGCGCTTATTGCCACCTTCTTTCCCGATACCCCGAAGTTTTTTGGCTCCTTCACCGGCGCACTGTTCTCTGGCGCGCTGACAATTCTCGCCGTGTTCTACGTTTGCATGGGCGCGAGCATCGACTTCCGCGCGACCCCCTACATTGTGAAGAAGGGCGGCACCCTGCTGATCGTGAAGGTTGGCGTGGCCGTTGTCCTCGGCCTGATCTTCGGCCGCATTTTGGGAGAGACGCCGGTCGCAGCTGGCATGTTCGCGGGTGTCTCGACGCTCGCGATCGTCGCCGCCATGAACGATACCAATGGCGGTCTCTATATGGCGTTGATGGGCCAATATGGACGTCCGCGTGACGTCGGCGCCTATACCGTCATGTCGCTGGAGAGCGGTCCTTTCCTCACCATGATCACTTTGGGCGTCGCCGGCCTCTCGGCATTTCCATGGCAGACCCTCGTGGGCGCTATCCTGCCTCTGGTGGTGGGTATGATCATCGGCAATCTCGACAGAGAGATGCGCGACTTCCTGAGCCGCGCGGTGCCTGTGATGATCCCGTTCTTCGCCTTCGCGCTCGGCGCCGGCCTCGATCTGTCGAAGGTTTGGCAGGCCGGCCTGCTCGGCCTCGGCATGGGAGTGGCCGTGGTGGTTGTGACCGGCATCCCGCTGTTCGTCGCCGATCGCATCACTGGCGGGAATGGTGTCGCGGGTGTTGCGGCGGCCTCGACGGCCGGTAACGCGGCGGCCGTCCCGGCGATTGTCGCCGCGGCGAATCCAGCCTATGCGGACGCGGCGCGGCCTGCGACTATCCTCGTCGCGGCATGCGTCGTGGTTACCGCAATCCTCGTGCCGATCGTCACCGCCTGGACAGCCCGCGTTGTTGGTCGCGACGTCGAGGAGCCTGCAGAAGAGAACAACGTGGCTTCTGCCGGCAAGGTGACCCCCGCGGCGCGCTCGGTTGTCACAGAGGCAATTCACTGAGGCAAAGTCACTGAAGCAGGTCGCTGAAGATGGCCCCTAAAGCGTTTTCGAGCGAAGTGGATACCGGTTCGCGTCAAGAAAACGCGTCAAGCCAAAGCTGGCTGATCGTCGCTGACGATCTCACCGGTGCCGCGGACTGTGCGATCGCCTTCGGCAGAAGGGGGCGTGCGGCTGCGGTGACGTGGGGTGAGGTGACCGACGCGTCGGGCTACCAGCTGCCCGTCCTGGCCTACGATGTCGCGAGTCGAGGCCTTTCGGCCGGGGCCGCTGCAGCCCGCCATGCCGATGTGCTGGCGCGCCTTTGCGAAGGCGGACGTATTCTTTTCAAGAAGATTGACTCGACGCTGCGGGGGCAACCTGCAGCGGAGACTGCCGCCGCGCTTGCGCATCTCAAGTCACGGTCGGGTCCGGCCTTTGGCGTATTCGCGCCGGCCTTTCCGGCCACCGGCCGCACCACCATCGACGGGCGTATCCTGGTCAGAGGCCGCCCCCTCGAGGAGGCCGAGGTCTGGCACCGCGACCACACCTACCCGAATGCCGATCTTGTCGACGTTCTCGCGACCGCGGGCGTTCGCGGTGAGAAGGTCAAGCTCGCTGCCGTGCGTGGTGGCGATCTCAAAGCCACGTTCGCGAGGCTCGCCTGGGAGGGCGACGTGGTCGCGGCCTGCGACGCCGAGACTGAACACGATCTGCGTTTGATCGCGGAGGCGAGCCTGCATGCATCGCCCGCAACCTTCTTCATCGGCAGCGCCGGCCTCGCGCACGCGCTGGCCGGCCTCGAAGTCAGCCATGCCGTCGAGCCGCTGCGCATTCCGACGAGCGCATCCGGCACCCTGATCGTGGTGGGCTCGCTCGCCGGCGCATCTCGCGCCGCCGCGCGCGAGCTGGAGGCGACCGGCACCGTGGCGCATTTCCCGGTCGCGCCGGAGACGCTGCTCAACGATCGTGCCGGCCGGGCGGCGCTCGCCGCGGACGTGATGAAACGACTTGCCGGCGGCGGCGATACACTGGTTGAGATCATGATGGATGATCACCCCGACATGTCGCTCGGCCCGCAGCTCGCCAAGGGGCTCGCCGACGCTCTTGAGGCCGTCGCACCCGCGATCGGCGCCTTCGCTGCGACCGGCGGCGAAACCGCCGCGGCGATGCTGTCGCGCTTCGGCGTCAACGGCATCCGTCTTGCCGACGAAATCGAGCCGGGCGTGTCGCTCGGCCTTACTCTTGGCCGATTGTCTGTTCCGATCGCCACCAAAGCGGGAGCGTTCGGTGACGAGAACAGCCTCATCCGCATCAGCGAGCGGCTTCGCGCCGTCCGAACCAGAGGAAGTTTCATATGACTCGTCCGATCATTGCGATCACCATGGGAGATCCGGCCGGTATCGGGCCCGAGGTGATCATGAAGGCGCTGGCGCAGCCTCAGGTGCAGGCGATCTGCAATGCGCTGGTGATCGGCGACTCCAACCGTCTGCGCAAGGCCGGTCAGATCGTCGGCGTACCGCTTGAGGTCGATGCGTTGAACGACGCGAAGCAGGCGAATTTTGCGTCGAAGGCCGTGCAGTGCGTTGACCTGAAGCTGGTGCCGGACGATCTGCCGTTCGGCAAGGTGTCGGCGACGGCAGGTGAGGCGGCATATCGCTATATCGAGAAAGCCGTGCAGGTGGTGCAGGCAGGGCTCGCGCAAGGCATCTGCACCGCGCCGCTTTCCAAGGAAGCGCTGCATGCGGCCGGCCACAAATATCCCGGCCATACCGAGCTCCTGGCGCATCTGACCGGCACGCCGGAAGTATCGATGATGCTGGTGTCGCCGAAACTCCGCGTCATTCACGTGACCACGCATATCGGCCTGCTCGATGCGATCGAGAAGATCGAGCCCGGCCTCGTCGAGCGTGTCATCGCACGCGGACATGACGTGCTGGTGCGCGCCGGCGTTGCCAATCCGAAGATCGGCGTCTGCGCCATCAATCCGCATGCCGGCGAGAACGGGTTGTTCGGTCGCGGCGAGGAAGCCGCGAAGATCGCGCCGGCTGTGGAAGCCTGTCAGCGCAAGGGCTGGGACGTGCACGGCCCCTTGCCTGCCGACACGCTGTTCTTCCTGGCCGGCCGCGGCGACTACGACATGGTGGTCGCGATGTATCACGATCAGGGCCATGGACCCATCAAGGTGCTGGGGCTGGAAGCCGGTGTGAACATCACTGTTGGTCTGCCGGTGATCCGCACCTCGGTCGATCACGGGACCGCCTTCGACATCGCGGGCAAGGGCATCGCCGACGAGCGCAGCCTGATCGAGGCGCTGCGGCAGGCGGTCGATCTCGCGCCGAAGAAGGCGGCTTGAGGGGGCTGCGCGGGCTTCTCAGGATGAGGAGCGAGATGCGCGTTAAGCGCTGACATTGCGCGGCCGATGCATCGTGGTATCCATCGGCCGTGCCGCGAAGCCGATACGGTCGAGCTCGGCTGACGGCAATGAATGCGGGGGCTGAGGTTCAATGTCGATGCGCAGCAAGGAGCGTCACGCTCGTCTGTTGGAAGCACTGAACGCGGGAGAGATCGATGTCGACGATCTCGCGCGGCGCTTCGACGTCTCCGCTTCCACCGTGCGGCGCGACTTGCAGCATCTTTCCAAGAACAATGCCGTGCGCCGCACCTATGGCGGCGCCATTCTCACCGCCCACGCGAACGAGACGACGCTCGAGCAGCGCCTCGCGGTTCAGGGCAAACAGAAGCAGGCGATCGCGCGCGCGGCGATCGATCTGATCGAGGACAGCGACACGCTGATTCTCGATGCCGGCTCGACGGTCGCAGCCTTCGGCCGACTGCTGCAGCATCGGCGGCTGCGCATCATCACCAACAATCTTGCGCTGCTGCCCTGCTTCGCCAAGGCTCCGAGCATAGAGCTTGTGGTGCTGGGCGGCGCGCTGCGCACCACCAGCATGAGCACCATGGGGCCGCTCGCCAATGAGGCGCTGCGGCGCATGACCGCGGACCGCGCCGTCATGAGCGCCGACGGCGTGGTGAATGGCCGTGGCCTGTGCGAAGCGGATCTTGAACAGGTCGCACTGAAGTCGCTGATGATGCAGCAGTCGAAGGAAGTCATCGTTCTCGCCGACGCCAGCAAGCTCGGCCGCGCCGAACAGATGGCCTGGGCGCCGCTGCCGCCGCGCTGGACTCTGGTGACTGATGTCGGCGCATCTGAGGAGCAGTGCAAGCGTCTCGCCGATGCGGGAGCGCGCGTGATCGTTGCCGGCGTTCGCTGAGCCGGCATCGCAATTTTTCGCGTGATCGGAGAAAAATATCGACCGAGGCGGGGTTGCGGTAAGGAATCGCTGAACTGGGGCGCAATGCCGTCAACTTGAATCGCCATATGCTAGGTGGCGATCACCAGATTTGTGAGTACTCGCCCTAGGCAACGGAGTCCGCGTCGGCAGACAGCAGCTGTAGCTCCTTGGACTTGCGCGCGATGAGGCGGCCGAGATCGCCCTGCTTGTAGGTCTCGACGAACTTGATGGCGAAGCCGTTCGGCAGATGCCGGACCACGCGGCCGACGCAGGCGCCGATCGCAAGCGGCATGCCGACCGGCGGCTGCGCCTCGGAGGAGACCGCCGCGCCGGACAGCGACATGTCGATGATGAAGCAGCTCTGCATGGTGCCGTCCGCCAGCGTCAACATGGCATGCGGCGCGACCGGAACGAAACGCGGGTTGTTGCGCGCCTCGCGGATGCTCGGATCCTTTTGCTTCTTCTCGATCCAGGTCAGCTTGTCGGCGAACTTCTCACGCATGGCATGCGTCATCTCGAGCTCGAGCAGGAAGCTGCCGCTCATGGTTTCGGTGATGCAGCCGTCGAACTTGCCGAACTCCTCGAAATACGAAGTCAGCCGGTCGCCGACCTTGCCGACGACGGGCACGTCCACGATCATCCGGAACGGCGAAACGCGCGTGGTGCGGCAAGCGAAGGTGCGCAATTTACCCTGCGCATCGTACCAGTTCGGCAACGTGTAGCTGCCGTTGACGGTGATCTTCACCGCGCGTTGCTTGAGAAACTTTTCGACGGACACGACTGAACCTCGCCCGAGGCGATGTGAGTGCACGGAGGGCTGGATTGACTGGCTTCACTGCCGGTCTGGTGGTGGGGACGTTCGCTACCGACGCGGTGGCAGCGGGGAGCTGCGGCACGTATCCCAGCGCGTGGCGGATTGGTGGCGCGCAGGTGCGTACAGCCATACCGTCGAAAAACTAGGAAAAAGTTAAACCGGGACGGAGCGCGGGCGGCGCACTCTATGGCGCAACCGTTTCGCGGCGGTTTATTTTGCGAGCCGTACAACTACCGGGAGAGTTGTCGTCCGGCAATGCAATCGCGCCGTGCTCCAAACCGCCTGCCTCGGCTGTCGGACAGGTGCTAGCCTTCGCCGAAATCAGACCGGACCCCTCATATGCCAAACATGTCGAACAAATCGCTTGCCGACGGCAAGATCCTGCAGGACGTCGTCGACGGCGTCGGCGTCATCACCTTCAACAATCCCGACAAGCGCAATGCGATGTCGCTGGAGATGTGGGAGGGGCTCGGCGAGGCGCTGACGGCGTTGCGCGACGATCCGGCTGTCCGCGTCGTGATCCTGGTCGGCGCTGGCGACAAGGCCTTCGTATCGGGCGCCGATATCAGCCAGTTCGAGAAGACCAGGCACAACGCCGAGGCCTCCGAGGAATATTCACGGCGCAGCGCCGCCCAGCGCGCCCTGCTCGCCGACTATCCGAAGCCGACCATCGCCTGCATCCGCGGCTTCTGCCTTGGCGGCGGCATGCAGGTCGCGATGCTGACCGATATCCGCATCTCCGGCGCCAGCGGCCAGTTCGGCATTCCCGCCGCCAAGCTCGGCATCGCCTATGGCTATGACGGGCTGCGCCATCTGGTGTCGCTGGTCGGCCCGTCCTGGGCGCGGCTGATCATGTATACGGGCATGCGGATCGACTCCACTGAGGCGCTGCGGATCGGCCTCGTCGATCGCGTGCTGCCGGACGCCGAGCTCTGGGACGCGACCATGGAGATCGCGCGCACCATTTCGGGTAACGCGCCGCTGGCGATCAAGGCCGCCAAGATCACCATTGCGCAGGTGCTGAAGGATCCCGCCGATCGCGACATGGCCGCGATCAAGCAGATCGGCATCGAATGCATGGACAGCGCGGACTTCCGCGAAGGCCGCAGCGCGTTCATGGAGAAGCGCAAGCCGCAGTTCAAGGGCCGGTAGCGGCGTCCTCATCCTCACCTGTCATCGTCCGGTTCAACCGGGCGATCCAGGACGCCGCGGCCCATCGGCCCAAGCATGACCGCCTCTGGAATACTGGATCACCCGCATGCGCGGGTGACGACACCGGGTGGCTATTGCCAGATTTCTGTATAATCGAATAATATCGCCGATTTGCCCGACTTGTCAAGGTGCCCGGTCGAACGCCGGCCGCCGCCGGCTACTTTGCATGGGGTTGTTTTCGATATTTTGGCAATGTGCTCGCGATTGAACCTGCCCCCTACTTCTTCTCGCTGACCGGCACCGTGTAGTTCAGGATCAATCGACCGCCGTCGGGATAGATGGTCTGGCCGGTGATATAGGAGGCATCGTCGCTGGCCAGGAATGCCACGACGGCGGCGACCTCGCTCGGCTCGCCGCAACGGCCGGCCGGCGTGCGCGACAGCACGCTGCGCCGCGCATCCTCGGACGAGAAGATCGCCGTCGCCACCATCTCGGTCAGGATCGTGCCGGGTCCGACCGCCACGACGCGAATGCCGTGCGGCGCCAGCGCCACGGCGGCGACCGATGTGAGCTGCTTCATCGCGCCCTTCGACATCGCATAGGTCGCGAGCGAGGGGATCGCGAGCAGCGCGTTGACCGAGGACATGTTGACGACGACGCCGCCACCGCCCTGCGCGATCATCTGGCGCGCCGCAGCCTGAACCCCGAAGAACGCGCCCTTGAGGTTGATCCCCATGACGTCGTCGAATTCGGCCTCGCTGATGTCGAGCAAGTCGCGATTGCGCGCGACGCCGGCATTGTTGACCATGACGTCGAGCCGGCCGAACTCCTTCACCGCGGTCGCGACGATGCGGTCGACATCGGCGCGCTTGCTGACGTCGGCCTCGACCGCCCGCAACTGATCGATATGTCCGAGTTCCTGGGCGGTGTGGACAAGCCCCGCAGCGTCGACATCCGAGATGACAACCCTGGCGCCGTCGGACAGGAAGCGCGCCGCGCAGGCCTTGCCGATGCCGCGTGCCGCTCCGGTGATGGCGACGACCTTGCCGGAATTCTTCATGGGAGTGCCTCCAGAACAAACTGTTCATGGAGCAATAGCGCATTGCGCGTCGGCAGGGAACGCGGCGGATTCTCCGGGCGAGACCTCAGGACTTGATGCGCGCGAGAATCCGGTCGGCCTCGGTACGCCAGTCGGCGCTGCGGGCGAAATCCGGCGTTCCCCTGGGGCCGAACACGCCCTCATCGGCAAGATCGGCGATCCAGCCCTGCCGCTCGGCGGTGCCGGAGGCGGACCATGGCGCGAGCCCGGCCTCGCGCACGGTCTCCGCCACCTCGCGCACCTCCTCGGCGCGCCGCCGGCCGTGCTCGATCACCCGCTGAAAGAAATAGGCGCCCCGCTTCTCCCAATCGATGCTCGGGAAGGTCTCCTTGAGCGAGGCGAGCACCGCATCCTCGACGCCATAGGCGCGCGCGGTGGTGAAGCTCTCGATCACCATGGCCTCCAGCCCCTTGATCATGATGCTGCGGCACATCTTGACTGCCGAGGAGACGCCAAGCTCGTCGCTTGCGACCTTCGCCGCGAAACCGAGCGCGACCAGCAGCGGCGCGAGCTGCCGCGCGCCTTGGCCGCCGAGCAGCAGCGGCACCCTGATCCGGTACGGCGGCAGCGAGGTCATCACCGCGCCCTCGACGTAGCGGCCGCCGGCGCCGTCGATATGCGCCGCCGCACGCTGCTTGGCGCCGGGCGAGGCCGAGTTGAAATCGAGAAACCAGGCGCCGTTCCGGATTGCGGGCGCGCAGGCCGCGGCCACCGGCACCGCCTGGCTCGCCGTCACTGCCGACATGATGAAATCGGCCCGCGCCGCGAGATCGGCATGGGATTGCGCGAGCTCGACGCCGATCTCCGCCGCGTGTGCGCGCAGTGGCACGCCCTGCTCGCGGTCAAGCTTGATATCGTAGGCCGAAACCCTCACGCCCTGCTGGCGC
Source organism: Bradyrhizobium sp. Mp19 (assembly GCF_029952935.1). Lineage (NCBI taxonomy): Bacteria > Pseudomonadati > Pseudomonadota > Alphaproteobacteria > Hyphomicrobiales > Nitrobacteraceae > Bradyrhizobium > Bradyrhizobium sp. Mp19. Next base: position 135,306 of record NZ_JASAUT010000003.1, read on the forward strand.
AGATCCTCGGCAAGGATGCGACCGACCTCGCCATAGCCGAGCATGCCGACCTGCCATTGCCGCGGATCGCCGGAGATTGTCATCAGTTCAGGTCCCGTGTTGTGTCGTCGAACAGCTCATCGACTGTGACGCGCCGGGGGATCAACGCCTGCTGCACGCAATAGTCGATCATCAGTTCGAGCGGCTTGCGGTTTGCCTCGACGCCGAACGGCACCAGGTCCGGCATGCCGGGCGGGCCAGCCTCTGTCTTGCTACGCTTGAGCAGATCATACAGGCTCCGCACCACGTCCGGCCGCGACGTCGCAAGCTGCGATGTCACCACCACCAGATGATTGACCGGCACGACGGCGTGCCGCGCATACCACTGCGCCGCCTCAGCGGCCGGATCGGCGAACAATGGCTTGAACGCCGGATCGCTGGAGGTCTCGCCCAGCACGGCGTCGAGCTCGCCGTCCCTCAGCATCTGGATGATGGTCTTGTCCTTCGGCGCACGCTCGGTGCTGTCGACATATTCCGCGACATGCGGATCCTCGAACGTGGCCCAATTGATCCTGGAGAGGTTCACGCCATGGTCATTGGCAAGGATGCCGCGCATCCATGCTCCGGTCGTGGTCGTGAACGAGCGGATGCCGACCCGCTTGCCTTCAAGATCGGCGGGCACGAGCGTGCCGCGGTCGGCGCGATAGAGCGCGTGGCCGTACTGGAAGCGGCCGACCATCGCCGCCGGCAGCAGCACCAGCGGCTTGCCGTGCGCCCTTGCCATCAGATAGGTCACGATCGCCATCTCGCAGACGTCGAACGCCTGCTCGCGCACCATCGGCTTGAACGCGGCGTTGGTCGGCGTGAATTCGGTGAAGTCGAGATCGAACAGGTCGGAGCGAAGCTCACCGTTCTTCACCGCCCGGATGTGCGGATGATTGCCGAGCACAGCGCGCAGCCGAAGTTTCTCCATCGCGACAAGCTCCGGCGTTCAGGTCACCACTCGGCCCGGATTTGTGCCCGGAGCCATGCGCGGCGCGGGCGCCCCTCCGTCGAGCGGCGCGGCCTGCAGCGCGGCGACGGTGGCGCGCACCAGTTGCTCGATGGCGTGGCCGGCATCGGTGCCGTCGGCACTGCCGCGCGACAGGCGCGAGACGCGCTCCGGCGTCACCAGCGTGTAGTAGAGCGCGCCGAGCAGGAAGTGGCTGCGCCAGACCAGATCCATACGCGGAATATGCGGCAGGCTTTCATGAATCGCGTCGATGAAGGCATGGCTGGTGTCGTCGAAGGTCTGCGCGATGATCTTGCGCACGACCTCATTGCCCTCGGCCGACATGATCGCACGCAATCGCGTGAACCGCGTTCCGCCGCCGGCAAGATCGCTGCCGGACGTAAAGGCCGGCAACACATAGGCGCGCACGATCGCCTCCAACCGGTCCTGCAGATCGCGCACCCGCCGCGCCGCCGCTAAGAGCTCGGAGCGCCGCCGGTTCATCGGGCCGCAATGGCGCCGATAAATTTCCAGCAGCAGGCCGTCCTTGGTCCTGAAATGATAGGTCACGCTGCCCGGATTGGCGCCGGCGGCCTGCGCGATGTCGCGCACCGAGACGGCGTTGAAGCCGTAGGTCGAGAACAATTCCTCCGCCGCGGCGAGGATCGCCTCGCGCATGTTCGGCTTGCGGGTGCCGGCGGCGGCCTTCACGTCAGACCTGGCGGGTTTGCGGACCATATTTGTACTATCGTCCAAATAATCCGGTCGCGTCAACGACGCCGCGCGGCACCCAACCGTCAGGATAACTTGACGTCAGGCTCGGCCCGACCGCGCGCGGCGGCCTCGAGCAGGAACGTCCTGCCATGCTCGGGATCGGCCGAACGCTGCGCCTCATCCATGTCCTGCCAGGCCGAGGTGACCAGCACGCGCGAGAAGTCGCGGCCGACGAATGCCGGGCAGCTCGATTGCATCGCCGGTACGCGCAGCGAACGCAGATGCCGGCCGGTAGGATCGTAAACGTCGACGCAACCGCCGCCCCAGCGCGCGTTCCAGATCATCCCGTCGGCATCGACGATCGCGCCGTCGAGCCCGCCGCTGCCTCGATGCATGATCAATTCGGTGGCCTCGCCGACCGGCAGTCCTGTTGATGGATCGAGCGGCACGCGATGCAGCACGTTGGTCGCGGTATCGGCGAAATAGCCGATGTCGCCCGCGGGCGAAAAGCAGATCGCATTCGGGATGGTGATCCCGGGATACAGCCGCACGATGCGGCCCCGGTGCAGCGCATAGATTGCGCCGGCACCCTGCTCGGCATGGCGCCCCATGGTGCCGAGCCAGAACGTGCCCGACGGATGCACACGCGCATCGTTGGAGCGCGTCAGCGGATTGTCGGCCTCCAGCGCGGCGAACAGCTGCAGGCGGCCGTCGGCAACGTGCCGTACATAAAGTCCATCTTCGGCAAGGATCAGCTGCCGCTCGCCGTCGATCCGCGCCAATGCACTCGCCATTTTCGGCAGTTCGTGAATGACGGTGCGGCCACCTGCAAATCGATGCTCGAACAGCCGGCGCTCGCGGATGTCGAACCACCAGGCGGTGTCGGTCGCCGCATCATAGGTCGGGCCTTCGCCGAGATGGCAACGCTCCGCCGACAGCACCGATGTCGGCACCTCTTCCATCGGCGGCTCGGCGGCACGGTCGGTCATGGCGTCACTCAGGCGGTTGAGAAGCGGTAGACGATGCTGCGCCGATAGAGCTGCCCCGGATCGAGCCGCGCCGACGGGAAGTCGGGCCGGTTCGGCGTATCAGGCCAGGCATGCGGCTCGATACAGAGCGCATCGGATTGCCGGTAGAGACGATCGCCCTTGCCGGCGGTCGAGCCGTCGAGGAAATTGCCGGAATAGAACTGCAGTCCCGGCTGATCGGTGAACAGCTCCATCACGCGGCCGCTGTGCGGCGCCTCGAGGCGCGCAGCCAGGCGAAGGCCCATCCCTGAGGCCAGACAGAAATTGTGGTCATAGCCGCGCCCGAGCTGCAGCTGCTCGTCATTCATCCTGATCCGCGCGCCGATGGCGGTGGGCTTGCGGAAGTCGAATGGCGTGCCGTCGACCGGCCGCGGCGGGCCGGGTAGCGGGATCGCCGTGGCGTCCACCGCGAGGAAATGGTCGGAAGCGATCGTCAGGCGGTGATCGAGGATCTGCATGCCCGAGCGCGCGCCCTCGAGATTGAAGAAGCTGTGATTGGTGAGGTTGAGGCAGGTCGGCCGATCGGTCGTCGCCTCGTAGGTGACCGAGAGCTCCATCGGACTGCACACGCTGTAGGTCACCCGCGTCTGAAGGTTGCCGGGATAGCCCTCCTCGCCATGCGAGCTCTCGCGCGCCAGCACCAGCGTCGGCTCCGGATCATCCGATAGTTCGGCGATCCGCCACAGCTTGCGATCAAAGCCCTGCAGGCCGCCATGCAGCGCGTTGGGGCAATTGTTGGCCTCAAGCTGCATGGTCTCCCCGTCGAGCACGAAGCGCGCGCCGGCGATCCGGTTGGCGTAACGGCCGATCGTCGCACCGAAGAATTTGCGCTGTGCGAGATAGCCGTCGAGTTCGTCGTGGCCGAGCACGATGTCGTCGCAATGCCCGTCACGATCCGGCGCGAGCAGCGCCTGCAGCGTGGCGCCGAAGGGAAGGATGGCGGCCTCAAAGCCGTGTTCGCCGCGCAGCGTCACGCGCTCGACCACGGTACCGTCGGGCAATTTGCCGAAGGGCGCGCAACCGATTTTGGCTGATGTCATTGTCAGTCCTCGAACGCCTCGACGAGGCGCCGTCGCCCCAGCATGAAGCTATCGGCAACAAGCCGCAAGGGCGCGAGGTCGACATCGGATTTTCCTTCCGAGGTCAGCGCGACGAAACGGCGGTACAGCGCGGGATATTCCTCATTCGGCGCATCGACCACCAGCCTGCTGCCATCGCGCAGCTGCCTTCCACCTTTCGACAGCGTCACAGGCCCGGCCTCGGTCTCGCACAGGATGTCCCAGCTCGGCGATCCGGTCTGGCGGAAATCGAATTCGGCTGGATCGGCAAGCCGCTCGCGTCGGAGAGTTCGATCTCTGCCGCAATCGGCGCCTCCCGATTGGAGGGAAAGTCCAACGTCGCGCTCCTGACAAAGACCGCACGCGGCAGGATCTCGGTCAGGATCGACAGCGCGTTGATGCCGGGATCGAACACGCCGAAGCCACCCGCCTCGAAGATCCAGGCCTGGCCCGGGTGCCAGACGCGCACGTCTTCCTTCCAGATGATGGTCACCTTGTTGATGGTGCGTCTCGCGAGCAATTGCCGCGCAGGACCGACCGCGGCCGCATAGCGTGAATGCCATGCGGCAAACAATGTCCGGCCCGCCTCCTGCGCGGCCGCGATCAGCGGCGTGAGTTCGCTCAACGTCGCGCCCGGCGGCTTCTCCAGCAGCACATGCTTGCCCGACGCGAGCGCGGCGGCGGCCTGCGCATGGCGCAGCTGCGGTGGCGTACACAGCGCGACCGCGTCGATCTCCGGCCCGTCGCGCAACAACTCCTGCAAATCGCGGAAATGCGGCAGGCCGGGCGGGGTCTTGACGGGATCGGCCACCGCAACGAGAGCCACGCCTGACGTCTTCGCGATCGCAGGCACGTGCTGCCGGCACGCGATCTCGCCAAAGCCGACGATGGCGATGCGAAGCAGGTCACTCATGGCCGTCCTCGCGTTGCTGTCCACCCGGCCGGCTGAAGCCGCCAGGCAGAATCATAAGCCAGCGCCGAATACCAACGGCATGATGTGATTTTGGTTGCGGACACGCAAGTCCACGACGCTCTGTTGCGCGCTCCAGATTCCTGCCTTGACGCGCTTTGTTCGCGCGGACCGGTCACCGCCTCGCCCGAAATTGCGCTAGCGTGCGACCTCAAACCCGCCGAGCACCGCCGTCAGATTGGCGCCGAGGATGTCGGAGAGATAGCCGCCCTCCTGCACCAGCACCGTCGGTAGTCCGAATCGGGCCAGCCCCTCGCCGATGCGGCGGAAGCCGTCGGTGGTGACGGCGAGACCGGCAAGCGGGTCCTTCTCGGAGGCGTCGAGACCGAGCGCGACCACAAGTCCGGTCGGGGCGAAGGAGCGGATTGCCTTCTCCGCCGCTGCGAGCGCCTTCATGTAGTCGTCGTCACCGGTGCCCTTGGCGAGGGGAATGTTGAGATTGGTGCCGAGGCCGCCTCCGGCGCCGCGCTCATGCGCATAGCCCCAGACGAAGGGGTAGAAGAACGACGGATCGGCGTGGATCGAGACGGTGAAGACATCCGGCCGCTCATAGAAGATGCCCTGCGTGCCGTTACCGTGATGCACGTCGACGTCGAGGATCGCGACGCGCTCATGCTTCTGGCGCAGATGCTCGGCCGCGATCGCGCTGTTGTTGAGAAAGCAGAAGCCGCCGGCGAGGTCGCGATAGGCGTGATGGCCGGGCGGACGGCACAGCGCGTAGACGGCATCCTCGCCGTCGAGCACCATCTGCGCGGCGGTGACCGCGACGTCGCTCGAGGCGCAGGCGCCGGCCCAGGTGCCGGGACCGATCGGGGCCGCGGTGTCCATCGTGTGCCAGCCGAGCTTGCCGACGATATGAGCAGGGTACGTGCCGGCATTGCGCACCGGGTGGATGTTCGCGATCATCTCCGGCCCGGCATTGCCGAGCGCCGACCATTCGTCCCACGCGTCCGCGAGAAAGCTCAGATATTCCGGACTGTGCACGCGCGCCCGTGGCCCCTGCCCGAACCTGGTCGGTTCGATCAGCGTGTGCTTGCCGGCCTTCAGGCCCGCCAGCAGGCGGTCGGCGCGTTCGGGCTGTTCGGTGGTACGCTGGACCACACCGCGGACCAGAAAGAATTGCGGATCATGGCTGCGGTGCAGATCACTGTAGACGGCCTTCACGGGACACTCCTGTTCGATCGGCGGCTGAGCTGGACAGAGCGAGGGCAATGTGCCGCACGCAAGCTTTGGCTTGCGCGTTGTACACTATCAGCGTCGGCGACGATCTGAAACCGAGCGCGATTTCATGCTATGCCCGCATGCAGCGCAATGATTGAAAGACGCAGGACGCGAAGTCCGGCCATGGCCAGCGGCAAGACGGAGACGGAGGAAGCGGCAACGGGGCGGCGCGGGCGGCCGCGTTCCGCCGCGACCACGGCCGCGATCCTGGAAGGCGCCTATCAGCTGATGGCGACGACCGGCCTCGCCGCGACCACCATCGACGCGATTGCCAGACATTCCAACGTCTCGAAGATGACGATCTACAAATGGTGGCCGTCGCGCGAAGCCTTGCTGATCGATGCCTTCCTCGACCAGGCCTCGCGGGCCGTGCCGCTGCCTGAGGCCGGCAATCCGGTGGCCCGCATCCGCCGCCACGTTGCGACCTATGTCGAGGCGTTGCAGGGCGAGTTCGGCCGGGTGCAGCTCGCCGTGATCTCGGAATGCATCTCGAAGACCGGCACGGCAGAGCTGTTCTGCGAGCGTTACCTCGGCCTGCGCCGCAGCAAGATGCTGGAGATCATCGCCGCCGGCCAGAAGGACGGCAGCATCGGCGCGCCGGGCGTACCCGGCGATATCTATGATGCGATCTATGGCAGCCTGTTCTACCGCTACGTCTTCGGCATCAAGCCGCTGACGCCAGCCTATGCCCGCAATCTCGTCAATCTGGTGCTGCGGCCACGCACGGACGCTTGACTATCAAGCAGAGCGCTGGCGCTGACGGCGGAACCAGGCCCAGGTCTCGCGCGTGACGGCCCTGTAGTTGCTGCCGCGATACACGATGTGGCCATCGACAATGGCGTTCAGCTTCGGCAGCGCATGGAACGGCACCGTGGGATAGGCGTGGTGCTCGACATGGTAAGGCATGTTCCAGGCGAACCATTTCATGATCCTGCCGGTCATCGTCGTGCGCGTGTTCTCGAACGCGCTCCGCGTCCGCTCGCAACCGGTGTGCTCGGCATAGAGATAGGGGCGCAAGATGAGCTGACCGGCCAGGAGCGGCACGATCCACACCCAGAGCAGGATCGCACTGTGCAGCGCGAACGACGCCGCGAGCAACAGCAGATAGCCCGCGAGATAGAGCCTCGCCTCCAGGACGATCGAGGCGCGCTTGTGCGCCGGAATCCACGGCACAACCACCTTTCCGGTGAGTGCATGCCAAAACATCAGGCGGATGCGAACCAACACCTGCAGCAGTCCCGAATAGGCGATCGCGAGCTGGGTGTCCGACGCAGGCTTGGGGCCGACGATCAGCTCCGGGTCTTTCTCCTGATCCTGCGTGTAGCGATGATGGTCCCAGTGAAACAGGCAGTAATACTGGTAAGGCAGTCCGATCATGAAGGCGGACAGATTGCCGACGACAAGATTGAGCGCTGGACTGCGGAACGCCGTCTTGTGCGCGGTCTCATGTACCACCATGAACAGGAACGCGACGAAGTAGCCCTGCACGGCAATCAGCGGCGGCGCCCATGGCATTCCATGGCGGGACGAGACCAGGAAGATCAGCGCGCCGACGATGACGATCATCCCGTAATGGCTTGCCGCGCGGACCGCGCCGGCAAGGTTCGACTTGGTCGACAAATCGCGCAAGGTCAGCGGGCTGAGCGGCTTCAGGCGGGGTCCGGCGTCACTGGTCTCGGCGGTGCTCATGGTCGTCTCACCTGTCAGCGTTGCAGCAGCGCCGAGATTTCGGCGTTGATGAAGGCGCGGTCTTCGGCGTTGTTGGCGGGATTGCCGGCCCGGTGCCCGTGGATCGACGGAATCGCGTGCAGCGCGGCCGAGCGCGCGTTGACCAGGCGGCCGAGTTCAGCCTCGTTGTCGCGCGGGTCGAAATAGCGATCGGTACGACCCGGCATCAGCAGGATATGCGCCTTGATCGCGGCCAGCGCCCGGTCGAAGTCGCCGCCGAATTGATCGCAGCGGCTGATATCGCCGGCCTGCCAGATCGCGATCTGCGCCAGCAGATCATTCGCATCGCGCCGCGCGAAGGCACCGTCCCAGGATCCCCCGAGATAGTCTTCCAACGAGTTAAAGCCGGCCTCGCGCCAGACTTCCTCGCGATAAAATTCATGCGACATCGCCCAGCCGGCATAGACGCGCCCCATCGCGCGCAGGCCCATCGTCGGCTTAGTGACGAAGCGGCCGTCCCGATAGGCCGGGTCGGCGGTCAGCGCGGCCTTCACACCTTCGAGGAACACATGATTATACGGCGAGCACCGCGCGCTGCCGCAAACCACGGCTGCGCGCTCGACCATGTCGGGATACCGCGCGGCCCAGTGATAGGCCTGCATGCCGCCCATCGACCAGCCATAGACCAGCGCGAGCCTGGTCACGCCGAACCGCTCGACCAGCAGCCGCCGCTGGATCGCGACCGCGTCATGATAGGTGAAGGCAGGAAACGGCGCGCCGCCGAGCACCTCGGCCGAATTCGACGGCGAGGACGACAGGCCATTGCCGAACAGATTCGCGATGACGATGAAGTAGCGCCCGGGATCGAGCGCGCCGCCCGGCTGCACCAGCCATTCGATGTCGGCGTGCTGTGCGGCAAACGACGTCGGATAGAGGATGACGTTGTCCCGCGCCGCGTTCGGCGTGCCATAGGTCTTGTAGGCGAGCCTCAGTTGCGGAAACACGGCACCGCCCTGCAGCGTCACATCACCTGCCTCGAACACCTCATAGTCGCGCGGCGTGGTCATCAGCATTCGACCTCGAGCAGCCGGGCGCAACGCTGCGCCCTTAATAACTGTACTAAACGTACATTAATTTGTCGATCTTGGCAAGGCGTCATCGTGCGAGGATGTGACGCACTTGCATTGTCGTCATTGCGAGGAGCGATAGCGACGAAGCAATCCATATCTCCGCTTGCGGCAGGCTGGATTGCTTCGCTTCGCTCGCAATGACGTGGATGGAGCGGTGCGCATTGTCTCCGTCATGCCGCGCGCAACGGTGGCATCGCACCGGGCCGATCCATTCAAAATCGGTATGGATCAATACCCGTTTCGGCTTGGACCCATTGTCGTCATCTCTCTAGGACAGACCCCGAGGAAATTTTCGAGGAGGCGCTAATGAGCGCAATTGTGTCCGCCGCAGACACGCGGCGATCCCGCGTCCGGCTCTTGATCGTGACGATGCTGTTTCTCGTCACCACCGTGAACTATGCCGATCGCGCCACGCTCTCGATCGCCGGCCCCGCGCTTTCCAAGGAACTGCATCTCGATCCCGTCGCGATGGGCTACGTGTTCTCGGCGTTCGGCTGGTCCTATGTGGTCGCCCAGGTGCCGTGCGGCTGGCTGCTCGACCGCTTCGGCTCCAAATGGGTCTATGCGATCAGCATCATCGTCTGGTCGATCTTCACCGCAATGCAGGGCCTGGTCGGGTTCCTCTCCGCGGGCGCGGCCCTGGTCCTGCTGTTCGGGCTGCGCTTTCTGGTCGGCATCGCCGAGGCGCCGTCATTCCCGGCCAATGCCCGCATCGTCGCCTCCTGGTTTCCCGGCAATGAACGCGGCACCGCCTCGGCCTTTTTCAATTCGGGGCAATATTTCGCCACCGTGATCTTCGCGCCGCTGATGGGCTGGATCGCCCATGAGTATGGCTGGCGCCATGTGTTCTACGTGATGGGTGCGCTCGGCATCGTCATGGGCATTGCCTGGATCAAGACCATCTACGAGCCGAAGGAGCACCCCGCGATCAACGAGGCCGAGTTCGACTACATCAAGCAGGGCGGCGCGCTGGTCGACATGGATGCGACGAAGGACGGCAAGGCCAATGACAGCGGCCCGCGCTGGGACCACATCCGCCAACTGCTCGCCAACCGGATGATGCTCGGCGTCTATGTCGGCCAGTACTGCATCAACACCCTGACCTACTTCTTCCTGACCTGGTTCCCGGTCTATCTGGTCAAGGAGCGCGGGCTGTCGATCCTGCAGGCCGGCTTCGTCGCGACCTTGCCGGCGCTGTGCGGCTTCATCGGCGGCGTGCTCGGCGGCGTGATCTCCGACTATATCCTGCGCCGCACCGGCTCGCTGACCATGGCGCGCAAGATCCCGATCGTCGGCGGCATGCTGCTGTCGATGTCGATCATCGCCTGCAACTACGTCGACGGCCAGGCACTGGTGGTCGGCTTCATGGCGCTCGCCTTCTTCGGCAAGGGCATCGGCGCGCTGGGTTGGGCGGTCGTCTCGGACACTTCGCCGAAGGAAGCCGGCGGCGTTTCCGGCGGTCTGTTCAACACGTTCGGCAATTTGTCTTCGATCACGACGCCGATCATCATCGGCTACATCCTGGCCGCCACCGGCTCGTTCAACGGCGCGCTGGTGTTCGTCGGCGCCAACGCGCTGGTCGCGGCGATCGCCTATCTGTTCATCGTCGGCGAGATCAAGCGGGTGCAGCTGAAGGCGGCCTGAAGGCGATGCGCTTTGCTCCGTCATGTCACCTCATCCCCGCGCAAAGGCTTCGCCTTTGTCGCTGGAGGGAGCCCGCGCAGCGGGCGTCTCGAAGGATGTAGGCCACAGGTGGGGCCTCATGGTTCGAGACGCGCGTTCCGCGCTCCTCACCATGAGGGTCTGAGATTTCGGAACTGAAACGGCGGCTTCGGCCGCCGTCTTTGTCTGATTGTTTGTCTGCTTTTTGTCTTCTTGGCCAGTGGGAGGCATCGATGCTAGAACGCACAAATCTCCGTCCGATCCATTCCGGGTTAGCATCGATGTTCGACCTGAGCCAGCTCCGCTGCTTTGTCACGGTGGCCGAGGAATTGCACTTCGGCCGCGCCGCGGCGCGGCTCAACATGACGCAACCGCCGCTGAGCCGGCAGATCCAGGTGCTCGAGCACATCATCGACGCGCCGCTGTTGGAACGCACCAGCCGCTCGGTGCGGCTGACGCCGGCCGGACGCAGCTTCCTGCCCGAGGCGCGGCGCATCCTCAAGCTCGCGGAATCCGCCTCGCAGGTTGCCCGCCGCATCGCGCTCGGCAAGACCGGCTCGCTCAAGATCGGTTTCACCGCCGCGGCCGCCTACGGCTTCCTGCCCGACCTGATCGCGGCCTGTCGCTCGCGCCTGCCCGAGGTGGATTTTTCGCTGAAGGAGATGGTCTCCGGCGATCAGTTCGAGGCGCTCACCACCGGGCAGATCGATGCCGGCCTGCTGCGCCCGCCGATCGCGCGGCCGGAATTCGCCAGCCGGCGCGTCGTGGCCGAGCCGTTGCTCGCCGCGATCCCGAAGAAGCATCCGCTGGCCGCGGCCGAGACCGTCAGCATCAAGGATTTCGACGACCAGCCCTTCGTGATGTATTCGCCCTATGAGGCGCGCTACTTCCACGATCTGCTGGTGTCGATGTTCACGCGCGCCGACGTGCTGCCGCGCTATGTCCAGCATCTCAGCCAGATCCATTCGATCCTCGCCATGGTGCGCGCCGGGCTCGGCGTCGCGATCGTGCCGGAAGCCGCCGCCAGCCTGAAGATCGCGGAGGTCAAGCTGAAGCCGCTGAAGCTGCGATCACCCGTGCCGGTCGAGCTGTTCATGGTGTGGCGGCGCGATCACGAGAACCAGTTGCTGCCTTCATTGATCGAGATCGCAACCGAAATCGCAGCGCCGCACTTGCGCGGCGATTGATGCAGATTGTGCATCGCTCGATGCCGCGTTTGGCTTGGACGCGCATCGAAGCATTCCCTAGAAATTCCGCCATGGACGCGCGCTGCTCGCGCATCCCGTTCCCAGAAACATTCAAGGAGTGGCGCCATGAGCAAGATGACCCCTCAGGAGATGGCCGCTAGAATCGGTGGCGGCCTCCTGTCCTTCCCGGTGACCCCGTTCAACGCGGACTATTCGTTCGACGAGGCGACCTATCGCGCCAACATGGACTGGCTGTGCGGCTATGACGTTGCCGGCCTGTTCGCCGCCGGCGGCACCGGCGAGTTCTTCTCGCTGACGCCGAGTGAAGTTCCGCACGTCGTGAAGATCGCGGTCGACGAGACCAAGGGCCGCGTTCCCGTGCTGGCCGGCACCGGCTACGGCACCGCGATCGCGCGCGAGATCGCTGTTGGCGCCGAGAAGGCCGGCGCCGACGGCCTGCTGCTCCTGCCGCCCTATCTCACGCATGCCGAGCAGGACGGCCTCGCCGCGCATGTCGAGGCGGTATGCGCGTCGGTCAAGATCGGCGTCATCGTCTACAACCGCGACAATGCGATCCTGCAGCCCGATACGCTGGCGCGCCTCTGCGAGCGCTGCCCGAACCTCGTCGGCTACAAGGACGGCATCGGCGACATCGAGCTGATGACCCGCGTCTACACCCGGCTCGGCGATCGCCTGACCTATATCGGCGGCCTGCCGACCGCGGAGACCTTTGCCCTGCCCTATCTCGACATGGGCGTGACCACCTATTCGTCGGCGGTGTTCAACTTCGTGCCGGAATTCGCCACCAAATTCTACGCCGCGGTGCGCCGGCGCGATCATCAGACCATCCATGCAGGGTTGAAGGATTTCATCCTGCCGCTGATCGCGATACGCAACCGCAAGAAGGGTTATGCGGTCTCGATCATCAAGGCCGGCATGAAGGTGATCGGTCGCGATTCCGGCCCGGTGCGGCCGCCGCTGACCGATCTTAACGCGCAGGAGATTGCCGAGCTCGCGGCACTCGTGGCCAAGCTGCCGCAGGCCGCGGCGCAGCAGGCGGCAGAATAAGCCGAACGGCCAAGAAAACAGCAAAGGACGAAGGGAGGAGCAGATGATCCAGGACACGATCCGCACCGGCTTTGCCGGCGCACCTGTTGTCACGGCGATGGAGGTGATCCCCGTCGCCGGCCGCGACGGCATGCTCCTCAATCTGAGCGGCGCGCATGCGCCGTTCTTCACCCGCAACCTCGTTATCCTCACCGACAACTCCGGCCACACCGGCGTCGGCGAGGTGCCCGGCGGCGAGAAGATCAAGAAGACGCTCGAGGACGCCCGCGACCTCGTCGTCGGCCAGACCATCGGCGCATGCAACAACATCCTGGCGTCGATGCGCCAGGCCTTCGCCGACCGCGACGCCGGCGGCCGCGGCAAGCAGACCTTCGACCTGCGCGTCACCATCCATGCGGTCACGGCGGTCGAATCCGCGCTGCTCGATCTGCTCGGCCAGCATCTCAATCTCCCGGTCGCAGCGCTGCTCGGCGAAGGCCAGCAGCGCGCCAGTGTCGAGACGCTCGGCTATCTCTTCTTTGTCGGCGATCGCAAGAAGACCAGCCTTCCCTATGTCGAGGGCGAGACCGGCAAGCCCGACTGGTTCAATCTGCGCCAACAGGCGGCAATGACGCCGGAGGCGATCGTGCGCCTCGCCGAAGCGACGCAAGCGCATTACGGCTTCGCCGATTTCAAGCTCAAGGGCGGCGTGCTCGCGGGCGAAGAGGAGATCGAGGCCGTCACCGCAATTGCAAAACGCTTTCCGAAGGCGCGCGTCACGCTCGACCCGAACGGCGCCTGGTCGCTCGACGAGGCGATCCGGTTGTGCAGCAACATGCATGGCGTGCTCGCCTATGCCGAGGATCCCTGCGGCGCCGAGGCCGGCTTCTCCGGCCGCGAGATCATGGCCGAGTTCCGCCGCGCCACCGGGCTGCCGACCGCAACCAACATGATCGCGACCGACTGGCGCCAGCTCTCGCACGCATTGCGGCTTGGCGCAGTCGACATTCCGCTCGCCGATCCGCATTTCTGGACCATGCAGGGCTCGGTGCGGGTGGCGCAGACCTGCCGCGACAACGGCCTGACCTGGGGCTCGCACTCCAACAACCATTTCGATATTTCGCTGGCGATGTTCACCCATGTCGGCGCCGCCGCGCCCGGCAAGGTGACCGCGATCGACACCCACTGGATCTGGCAGGACGGCCAGGCGTTGACGCGCCAGCCGCTGCAGATCAAGGGCGGCAAGATCGCGATCCCGGATCGGCCGGGCCTCGGCATCGAGCTCGATCGCGGTGCCATCGAGGCCACGAACGCGCTATACAAGCAGCATGGTCTCGGCGCCCGCGACGACGCGCTGGCCATGCAGTTCCTGATCCAGGGGTGGACCTTCGACGACAAGCGTCCCTGCCTCGTGCGCTAAAAAAGAAAGGTTGGAAACATGACCGCTCACCAGAAGAACTTCATCGCCGGCGAATGGGTCGACGGAACAGGCATCACACGGGACATCAACCCCTCCAACACCAAAGACGTGGTCGGCGAATACGCCAAGGCCGACAAGGCGCAGACCGAAAAGGCGATCGCCGCGGCGAAGGCCGCCTCCCCGGCCTGGGCGCGCTCGACGCCGCAGGAACGCTTCGACGCGCTGACCAAGATCTCGGTCGAAATCCTCGCCCGCAAGGAAGAGCTCGGCCGCCTGCTCGCCCGCGAGGAGGGCAAGACGCTGCCGGAAGGCATCGGCGAGGTGGCGCGCGCCGGACAGATCTTTGCGTTCTTCGCCGGCGAAGCGCTGCGGCTGATGGGCGAGAAAGGCGCATCGGTGCGCCCCGGCCTCGACGTCGAGATCACCCGCGAGCCGGTCGGCGTCGTCGGCATGATCACGCCGTGGAATTTCCCGATCGCGATCCCGGCGTGGAAGATCGCACCGGCGCTCTGCTACAGCAACACGGTTGTGTTCAAGCCGGCCGAGCTGGTGCCGGGCTCCGCCCATGCACTGTCCGAGATCATTGCGCGTTCCGGCATTCCTTCCGGCGTGTTCAATCTCGTGGTCGGCTCGGGCTCGGTGGTCGGCCAGACCCTGCTCGATCATCCCGACGTCGCCGCGATCTCGTTCACCGGCTCGGTGCAGACCGGCCGCAAGATCGCGCAGGCCTGCGTGCTCTCCAACCCCATGAAGAAGTTCCAGCTCGAGATGGGCGGCAAGAACCCGCTGGTCGTGCTCGACGACGCCGACGTGAAGGTCGCGGTCGAGGTCGCCGTCAACGGCGCCTATTTCTCGACCGGCCAGCGCTGCACGGCGTCCTCGCGCCTGATCGTCACCGCGGGAATTCACGACCGCTTCGTCGCCGCGATGACCGAGCGCATGAAGGGACTTTCGGTGGACGACGCGCTGAAGAGCGGCGTGCATGTCGGCCCGGTCGTCGACCAGAGCCAGCTCGACCAGGATCTGCGCTACATCAAGATCGGTCAGGATGAAGGCGCCCGCCTGCACTGGGGCGGCGAATTGTTGAACCGCGAGACGCCCGGCTTCTATCTGCAGCCGGCGCTGTTCACGGAGACGACCAACCAGATGCGCATCGCGCGCGAGGAGATCTTTGGTCCGGTCGCCTGCGTGATCCGCGCCAAGGATTATGAAGAGGCGCTGGCGATCTCGAACGACACCGAGTTCGGCCTCGCCTCGGGCATCTGCACGTCAAGCCTGAAATACGCCTCACACTACAAGCGCAACAGCGAGGCCGGCATGGTGATGGTCAATCTGCCGACTGCCGGCGTCGACTACCACGTCCCGTTCGGCGGCCGCAAAGGCTCGAGCTACGGCGCACGCGAACAGGGCGCCTATGCCCGCGAGTTCTACACCACGGTGAAGACGGCTTACACGTTCCCGGGCTGAAGCAGTTGAAACAGAGTGCAGCCGCGTAAGACGCTGCGCCCCCTCTCCCGCTTGCGGGGGCGGGTTGGGTGGGGGCTCTCCCCGCGAGTCATGCTGGAGAGAGCCCCCACCCGGACCGCATCATTCGATGCGATCCGACCTCCCCCGCAAGCGGGAGAGGTGAAGTGAAGCCAGGAGGAATACGGCATGGACCAGTCGATCGGCGCGCAGGAGCAGCCCCGCTACATCAAGCTCAACGAGCGCGACAATGTCGCGATCGTCGTGAATGATTTCGGGCTGCCGGCCGGCTCCCGCTTCGCCTCGGGCCTGACGCTGCGCGCCTTCGTGCCGCAGGGCCACAAGACCGCGCTGGAAGACATCGCCGAGGGCGCACCCATCATCCGCTATGGCGAGGTGATCGGCCATGCGCTGTCGCCGATCCTGGCCGGCGAGTGGGTCGACGAGGCGCGCATCCGCATGCCCGACGCGCCGCCGCTCGATCAGCTCGAGATCGCGACCGCGGTGCCGCCGGCGCTGCCACCGCTCGAAGGTTTTACCTTCGAGGGCTATCGCAACCCCGACGGCTCGGTCGGCACCAAGAACATCCTCGGCATCTCCTCCTCCGTGCAATGCGTCAAGGGCACGATGGAATACGCGGTCAAGCGCATCCGCGCCGAGCTCTTGCCGAAATATCCCAACGTCGACGACGTCGTGCCCCTGACCCACGCCTATGGCTGCGGCGTCGCGATCACGGCGCCCGACGCCGTGGTGCCGATCCGCACCCTGCAGAATCTCGCGCTCAATCCGAATTTCGGCGGCGAGATCCTCGTCGTCGGGCTCGGCTGCGAGAAACTCGCGCCGGAACGGCTGGTGCCGGAAGGCGTCGGCGATGCCATCGTGCGGATGCAGGACGAAGCCTTTGACGGCTTCGGCGCCATCGTCGACGCCATCATGACCCAGGCCGAGGCCCGGCTGAAGGTGCTCAATACGCGCAAGCGCGAGACCTGCCCGGCCGCCGATCTTGTGATCGGCCTGCAATGCGGCGGCAGCGACGCGTTCTCCGGCGTGACCGCGAACCCCGCGGTGGGCTTTGCCGCCGACCTGCTGGTTCGCGCCGGCGCGACCGTGATGTTCTCGGAAGTCACCGAGGTGCGCGACGCGATCCAGCTGCTGACCCGCCGCGCCGTCAACGAGGATGTCGGCCGCGCGCTGATCCGCGAGATGGAATGGTACGACGCTTATCTCGCCCGCGGCGGCGCCGACCGCAGCGCCAACACCACGCCGGGCAACAAGAAGGGCGGTCTTGCCAACATCGTCGAAAAGTCGCTCGGCTCGATCGTCAAGTCCGGCTCCGGCCCGATCGCGGGCGTGCTGTCGCCGGGCGAGAAGGCGCGGCAGAAGGGCATGCTGTTTGCGGCGACGCCGGCCAGCGACTTCATCTGCGGCACGCTGCAGCTCGCCTCCGGCATGACCTTGCAGGTGTTCACCACCGGCCGCGGCACGCCCTATGGCCTGGCCGCCGCGCCCGTCATCAAGGTCGCGACCCGCAGCGAGCTGGCACGGCGCTGGAAGGACCTGATCGATTTCGACGCCGGCTGCATCGCCACCGGCGAGAAGACAATCGAGGAAACCGGCTGGGACCTGTTCCGCCTGATCCTCGACGTTGCGAGCGGGCGCACCAAGCCGTGGTCGGACCGCTGGGGCATCCACAACGATCTGACCCTGTTCAACCCGGCGCCGGTGACTTGAGCATCCGCGGCTCCTTAACCACCGGTTAGCCACGTCCTGATCGGCCCGGGAACGTCGCATTTCGATTCAAATTGTCTGGGCATGGAGGCACAAATGACCCGGACAGCCAATGATCTCAGAGATCAGGCCGACCGCGCCGAGCGGCTGGCACGCACCGGCATGGACTCGTTGACGGCCGAGCGCCTGCGTGCCTACGCGGAGGAATGTCGCACCCAGATCGCAGCCGCCGAGCGGGAGAGGCAGTCGGGGGCATCACCAGCAGCATAGATGTCCGGGGGTTCGACACCACACGCTCGTCAAAATTTCTGGAGTCCTCGCACTTCCCTGGCGGCGACCTTGATCAGCGGCTTGACCGCCTGTTCCTCTCGGCCGAGCACAACGCCCGAGGCGAAGGCGCTGGCGCGCTCCTTCCGATGCGGGGCCTTCAGCGCCGCATCGACCGCCAGCTTGCGGTGCGCGACAAAATCGTTGAGCGAGCCGAGCGCATCCTGGACCCGCTTCAGGTGCCTGGACAGCCGCGCGAGTTGCCTGTGCTCACCCTTGCGCGAAAACAGGCTTTCGAAGAAATCGATCGCGTATCTGAGCGTCTTGGCCTTGATGCGCACCTTGTGCCGCTCCTGGGCCGACAGCTCGTCGAGACGCCGGCCATCCTTGCGCAGCTTCCTGACGCGGCGATGCAGCAGCGCGGCGGCGAATTTCTCGATCGGACCGCCCTCGTCCTCCGCGGATATGGTCCTCTTTGCCTCGATCCATTGCAACGTGTCGATCAGCATGGACCGATAGCGCCGCGAATTGACCGCCTGCCGAGCGCCGGCAAATGCGCGGTCGCGGCGGTCGGAGAAATCCTGCCGGATCGCTTTGCCGCCTCGCCGCAGCAGCGCGTCATGCGATGCAGGCTCGATATCTTCCTTGACGAATACATCAAGCTCGCGCGCCGGTGCGAGCGCGTTGGTGAGCCACTTCAGCTGCGTCTTGATGTCTTCCGTCGGGGCTACGAGGAGGATCTTCGAGAACAGCGAGATCGCGGCGCGCAGCCGCCGCAACCCGACCCGCATCTGGTGAATGCCTTCCGCCTCGCCCTCGCGGACGGCGTCGGCATTCGACGAGAAGTGACGAAGCGCGGCGCGCGCGATCACCCGAAACGCCGCGCCGGCGGTAAGCCCGGCGTCGAGCACGATGGCCCCGGCGGAGACGACGACATGCTCCTCGCCATCGGCAAGTTCATAGCCATGTTCGGCTTTCGAGCGCAGATCGAGCTCCGCCGCCGCCTTCCGCTCCAGCGCCCTGGCGACCCGGAACAGGTCGAGCGGGCGGCCGCTCTTGAGTTCGAGTTCGACCTCGTCGATTCGGCGCGAACGATGCCCGGCCGTGGTGTAGCCGCGATCGATCGCGAGCTCGATCTCGCTGCGTTTCGTCCGCAGCGGCACGGTGATACGCCGGACCGACGTCGCGAACATCGGCTTCAGCTTGTGACGCAGCCTGTCGGACGCGAGCTTTTCGAGCGGTGTACCTTCGGCCTTGTCGAGGTCGAGGTGTCCATCCGCAAGGTCGGTCTCCCATTCGCCCCGTTCAAACTGTGGCCCCGCCCCGGACTTGATCGTCTGAACATAACTGGCGCCATCCCGCCGCACGCGCAACGTCAGTCCGTGCCGCTTCAGCTTGTGCTTCGCGGTGTCGAAATAGGTCGAGACGAGATCGCTCTCGGACGGCGCTCCGCTTTTGCTGCCGGCGATCCGCGGTTTCTTCAGTCCCTTGAGCTTGCGCGCAGGAACGCGGAATTTGAGCTCCGTCTCGGCCGCCATCGTCGCTCCGTGGCCTGCGGCACCAAGCAAACGTCCGCCGTGACGAGGTCAGCGACGGACGTTCATGCTCACACAAGATCGCCTGAAGTTGGCGTCAATCGTCGTCGTTGTGGATGACGGTTTTGCTGCGATTGCCGAATTCGTCCCGCTTCTTGATGACCGTGGTCCGGTCACGGCGCGGCTCACGCTCCCTGATCACGGTGGTGCGATCACGATCGCGGTCGCGATACTCGGGTGCCCGACCAACCGTTACACCCGCGCCGACGGGACCTGCGCGGACACCGATATCATCGGCGAACACAGGCGATGCGATCGCGGTCACTATGGCCGCGGCTAGCAGATACGTCCTCATGCCGTCTCTCCTCCTCCAGTTGCGATGAGAAGGAGGAACGTCGAGTGCGACGGACCGTTCCTGTATCGAACGTGCTGCAGTTGCTCACGCACCGGTGCGAAACATCGCGCGGGGAACTCGCTGAACAAGCATTCATCTGTGTGGCGAAATACCCGTGTTCCACGCGTTGAATAGCCTGAATTGATGTCCCACGTCCTTAACTAACAGGAGGACGTTCCATGAAACAGTCACAGCACTTCCTCGACAATGCGGAGAACTGCGCGCAGCTTGCCGAGCGTGCCGACGACGAGCCGACCCACAAGCGCTTCAAGCGAATGGAAGCGGCCTGGCGCGCGCTGGCAAAGGAACAGGATTGGCTCGACGGCGAGACTTCGCCAGCGGAAAATGCAGCCTAGATCCAGCCCGGCCGTGGCGACAAATGCGACGTCGCCACGGCCCGCGGCCTACTCGGCGCTGCGCTGCCGCTGCCAGCGCAACAGATAGGCCTGCAGCCGCCAGATGATCGCCGACAGCACCACACCGACCAGCATCAAGACCACGACAGCAACCATCATGCCCGAGGCCTCGCCGCGCGCCTCCGATTCGATGATGAGGCGGCCGATGCCGCGCTCGGCGCCGATGAACTCGCCGACGATCACGCCGATCAGCGCGAAGGAGATCGCAGGCGTCAGCGAGGCGAACACCCAGGCCATCGTCGAGGGGATCACCACCGTTCGGGTGATCTGCCATTCGCTGGCGCCGAGTAGCCGCGCGGCATTGGTGAAGCCCTCGTCGATCGAGCGCGCGCCCTCGAAGGTGTTGAAGAACACCAGAAACACGACGACGATCCAGGACGTCACGATCTTCGACATGTCGCCGATCCCGAATGCCAGCACGATGATCGGCGCCAGCGCGATTCGCGGGATCGAATTGACCGCGGTGATGAAGGGCTGAAAGATCGCGCTCAGCCGGTCAGATCGTCCCAGGATCAGCCCGGCGACGAAGCCGCTGACCACGCCGGTGACGAAGCCGAAGAAAGTATTCTTCAGGGTGATGGCGGTCGCGGCCCAGAGATTGTTCTCGTTGCGCGCCAGACACTTTCCGAAGTCGCCGTTGAACCAGCTGTTGAAGACGCCGAGCTTCGAGGTCAGGCAGCTCTGGATCAGGAAGTTGTCGAAGATCATCGACGGCTTCGAGATGAAGTAGGGATCGAGCAGGTCGGGCACCAGCCAAGGCAGTCTGGTGCGGAGGTCGTAGCCCCATTGCCAGACCGACAGCACGACGGCGCAGATCAGGACCTGCCAGCCGACCGTGCCGAGCGTGCCGTACCTCTTCATGCGCTGCGGCCCTTGACGAATTCCTCGCCCAGCGAATGCCAGATGTGCTGGAACAACTCGGCATAATGCGGGGTCTCACGCACCTTCACTGCATCGCGCGGACGCACGAAGTCGACCTCGAACATGTCCTTGATGCGGCCCGGCCGCGCCGAAAACAGGATGATGCGGTCGGCCAATGTCAACGCCTCGCCGAGATCGTGGGTCACGAACAGCACGGTCTGCTGCTCGCGCTCCCAGATCCGCAGCAGCACCTCGTGCATGTCGATCTTGGTGTGGGTGTCGAGCGCGCCGAACGGCTCGTCCATCAGGAGAATCTGCGGCTCGACGATCAAAGTGCGCATCAACGCCGCGCGCTGCCGCATGCCGCCCGACAGCGCCGACGGATAGGCGTTCTCGAATCCCTTCAAGCCCGCTTGCGCGACGCATTCCGCGATGCGCTCCGTCCGTTCGTGAGCCGGCACGCCTGACAGCTCCAGCCCGTAGCCGATATTGTCGCCGACCGTCCGCCACGGAAACAGCGTGTCGCGCTGGAAGACGTAGCCGACATTGGGCGTCGCCTTGCCGGCGACGACGCGCTTGCCGTCGATCAGGATCTCGCCGCCGGTCGGGCGGATCAGCGAGGCGATCATGTTGAGCACCGTGCTCTTGCCGGAGCCCGACGGCCCGAGCAGCGCGACGAATTCGCCGCGGCGGACGTCGAAGGTGACGTCGCGGACCGCCTCGATCGTGGTCCTGGCAAGCTGGAACGACTTGCTCAAACCCTTGACCTCGACGCGACGATCGGCCGAGGCGCGCGGCGACACGGTTGCGCTTGTCTCGAGCGCGCTCAACCCGGATAGGCCTTTCGCGCCGCTTCGATCAGGTTGGAATTGACCACGTCGGCGATCTTGAGCGGCTTGATACCGGTCATCTCGCGGAACCAGACCTTCTCGCCGCGCGCGAAGCTCGCGGCGTCGATCGAGCCCTCATAATCCGCGACCTTCTGGATCGACGTGATCTCCAGCAGATTGGCCTCGCGCGAGGTGCTGCCGACATAGGGCTCGATGGCGTCGTAGACCTCGGTCGGCTTGTGGGTCTTGATCCATTGCGACGCCCGCCACAGCGCGGTGACATAGGCCTGCATCTTGGCCGGGTCCTTGTCGATGGTGGCTTGCAGCGTGAAATGCGCGGTCACCGGCACCTTGCCGCCGATATGCTTGTTCCAGATCGCCTCATCGGTACCGTCGAACAGCAATTCGCCCCAGCCCTGCTGCTGTGCCTCGTTCAACAGCGACAGCGAACTGACGAGAATGTCGACCTGCTTCGACTTCAGCGATCCCAGCATGGTGTCGACATTGCCGGTGCCGATCCAGGTCACCTTGTCGTCAAGCCCCATGGTTTCCATGTAGTATGACGACCAGACATGGTTGGTGCCGCCGAGCGAGGAAACCGAGACGATCGGCTTGCGGCCGTCGGGCCGCTTCCATTGCGTGAAGGCCTCCAGCGAGTTGATGCCCTGGTCCTTCAGATCCTTGCGGATAATGAACATCACCGAGTTCGACCGTGTGTCGACCGGCAACAGCACGCGCGCGGCGCGACCGTGATTGGTCAGCTGCATCGGATGGGTGACGTCGCCGATGCCGATGTCACCCTGCGACGAGGCGATGATCTCGCGGGTCTTCACACCGCTGCCGCCCTGCACCAGCTTGCAGTCGAGCCCGGCCTCCTTGAAGTAGCCGATACGGTCGGCGACGAACTGCGTCTGATAGACCGGCACCGCGACCGGATAGATCGCGCGGCCCGTGGCCGCCTGCGCCCATGCACGGCCACCCGCCAGCGCGGCGCCGCCGGCGGCGATGACCGTCAGCGCCGATCGCCTCGAAATGTGGGGCATGGCGAGGCGCGCCATCACG
The DNA here is from genome assembly GCF_029952935.1 of Bradyrhizobium sp. Mp19. Lineage (NCBI taxonomy): Bacteria > Pseudomonadati > Pseudomonadota > Alphaproteobacteria > Hyphomicrobiales > Nitrobacteraceae > Bradyrhizobium > Bradyrhizobium sp. Mp19. Next base: position 157,938 of record NZ_JASAUT010000003.1, read on the forward strand.
CGTGCTCCTTCGCCGAGATCTTGTCGAGCGCGCCGAGCACCGCATCACCCATCTGCACGGTCGACAGCGTTTTCGCCCCGGCCTCGGCGATATCGGCCGTACGCGCGCCGGAGGCGAGCGCGGTCTGCACCGCCTTCTCGAGCAGGTCAGCGTCCTCAGGCCGATTCAGCGTCAGGCGCAGCAGCATCGCGACGCTGAGGATCGAGCCGAGCGGATTGGCGATGCCCTTGCCCGCGATGTCGGGCGCGCTGCCATGCACCGGCTCATAGAGCGCCTTGCGCCGGCCGAAGCGATCGACCGGGCCGAGCGAGGCCGACGGCAGCATGCCGAGCGAACCCGAAGCCATCGCCGCGCAGTCGGACAGGATGTCGCCGAAGATGTTGCCGGTCACCATCACGTCGAACTGCCGCGGCTCGCGCACGATCTGCATCGCGGCGTTGTCGACATAGAGATGGGTCAGCTCGACATCGGAGAACTCCTCCTTGTGCAGCTTGATCACCTCCTCGCGCCACACCACGCTGGTCTCCAGCACATTGGCCTTGTCGACCGAGCAGACCTTGTTGCGCCGGGTCCGCGCCAGTTCGAAGGCCGAGCGCGCCACGCGGCGGATCTGGTTCGTGGTGTATTGCTCGGTGTTGAAGCCGCGGCGCTGGCCGTCGGGCAGCGTCTCGATGCCGCGCGGCTCGCCGAAATAGATGCCGCTGGTCAGTTCGCGGATGATGACGAAATCGACGCCGTCGAGCACCTCGGGCTTCAGCGGCGCGGACGCCGACAGCGCCGGGCTCGCCATGATAGGCCTTAGGTTGGCATAGAGATCGTACTTGCTGCGCAGGCCCAGCAGGCTGCCGGCCTTGCGCGCCGCGGCCGGCACTTCGGTGGTCTCCGGTCCGCCGGTCGCGCCCCACAGGATGGCGTCAGCCTCGTCCATCGCCTCGGCGGTATCCTCGGGCAGCACCTTGCCGGTCGCCAAATACGGGATCAGACCGTATTGGGCCTCGCGCAAGGTCATCGGCACGTTACGTTTCGCCGCGAACCAGTCGAGCACGCGGCGCGACTGCGCGGTGACCTCGGGGCCGATGCCCTCGCCGCCGACGACGGCGACCTTGACCATGTTGGATTGCGTGCTCATGCGGATGTCCTTGAAGCGGGTGTCCTAGTCGAATGAATCCATGGCCGCGCCGCGCGGTCGGAAGCCTGGAAAGCGAGGATCTCGTCGTCGCGCCGCAGCGTCAGCGCCACCTCGTCGAGCCCCTTCAGCAGCCCCTCGCGTCGCCGCGGATCGATCTCGAACGAATGCCGCGCGCCTGACGGCGAGACGATGGTCTGGGCCTCGAGGTCGATCGAGACCTTGCCCGCGCCTTGCGTCGCCTCGATGTCGGCGGCAAGCTGATCGACCACCGCCTTGTCGACGATGACGGGCAGGATTCCGTTCTGGAAGCAGTTGGCGAAGAAGATGTCGCCGAAGCCGGAGCCGATGATGGCGCGGATGCCGCGCTCCTGCAGCGACCACACCGCGCCCTCACGCGAGGAGCCGCAGCCGAAATTCGGCCCGGTCACCAAAATCTCCGCTTCCCGATACGGCTCGCGGTTCAGGATGAATTCCGGATTCTCCGAGCCGTCGGGCAGATAACGCAGCGAGCCGAACGCCCATTTGCCGAGCGTGCCGCGGATCGAGTTGCCGACCAGGCGCTCGATCCGGATGATGACATCGGTATCGATATTGCCGCGCATGATCGGCGCGGCGGTTGCGGTGAGCTTGTCGAACGGTTTTGGCATGCTCTAGCGTCCCATCATCCTGACATCGGCGATCGCGCCGGCAATGGCGGATGCCGCGGCACTCGCAGGGCTCGCCAGATGTGTCCGCGCGCGCGGCCCTTGCCGGCCGACGAAATTGCGGTTCGAGGTCGAGACCGAGCGCTGCCCGGGCGCCACCACCTCACCATTGGCGGCAAGGCACATCGAGCAGCCCGGCTCGCGCCACTCGAAGCCGGCGTCGATGAAGATCTTGTCGAGCCCTTCGGCGACCGCCTCGCGCTTGACGTTCTCGGAGCCCGGCACCACCCAGGCGCGGACCCCGGCCGCGACCTTGCGGCCGCGCGCAATCTCGGCCGCAGCGCGCAGGTCGCTGATCCGGCTATTGGTGCAGGAGCCGATGAACACCCAGTCGACCGGCGTGCCCGCGATCGGCGCCCCGCCTTGCAGGCCCATATACTCCAGCGCGGTCTCGATCGCGGCGCGCCGCAACGGATCGTCGACCGCCTTCGGATCGGGAATGACGCCGTCGACGCCGACGACGTGCTCGGGGCTGATGCCCCAGGTCACTTGCGGAATGATCTTTTCGACGTCGATCACGACCTCGCGGTCGAACACCGCGTCGGGATCGCTCGGCAGTTCGCGCCACGCTTTCACCGCGAGATCCCACATCTCGCCTTGCGGCGCATAGGGACGGCCACGCAGGAATTCGAACGTCTTTTCGTCCGGCGCCACCATGCCCATCTTGGCACCGAGCTCGATCGAGAGGTTGCAGATCGTGAGCCTTCCCTCGATCGGCAGCGCGCGGATCGCACTGCCGGCATATTCGACCGCATAGCCGGTGCCGCCGGCCGCGCCGATATGGCCGATCAGCGCCAGGATCATGTCCTTGGCGGTGACGCCGAGCGGCAGCTTGCCCTCGAAGCGCGCGCGCAGCGTCTTCGGACGGCGCTGGATCAGCGCCTGCGTCGCCAGCACATGGGTGAGCTCGCTCGATCCGATGCCGAAGGCGAGCGCCCCCAAGCCGCCATGGGTGCAGGTGTGGCTGTCGCCGCAAACGATGGTCGCGCCCGGCAGGCTCAAGCCGAGTTCCGGACCGATGACGTGGACGATACCCTGGCCGGGCTGATCGACATCGAACAGCGTGATGCCGCTCGCCGAGGTCTCGACCCGCAGCGCGGCCAGCAATTCCAGTCCGATCTTGCTGGTTCCGGCGCGGCCCGGCGCCGTCGAGAGCGCGTGATCCGGCGTCGCGAATGTCAGTTCGGGATTGTGGACCTTGAGGCCCCGGCTCTTCAGATCGAGCAGGCCGCGCGAACCGCCGAGATCGTGCAGCAGATGGCGGTCGATATGAAGGAGGTCCGTATCCTCGCTGAGGCGAGCAATGACATGCTGGTCCCAGATCTTCTCGAGCAAACTTCGGCCGGGCATCCGCCTTCCCCTGCTCTGTGCGTTTCCATGCGACTTGATCTTATTGACGCCAATCTGGGCCAAAGTTGTCGTCAAGTGAAGCGGTTTTGCCCTAACATCACATATGTGATGAAGGTGCGGTACTTGACCCGCCGAGGAGCCAGCCATGCCGAATCCGAATAAGACGGCCATCGTCAAATCGGCCATGCGGACGTTTGCAGTTCTGGAGTTCTTCCGGAAAACAAAGCGGGCTGCCTCCGTGACTGAAATATCGTCCGCGTTGGAGATGCCGCAATCGAGCACGTCGGTGTTGCTTCGATGTCTCGTCGAATTGAACTACCTGGAATACGAGCGAAAGACCCGGCTTTTCATCCCGAGCTACCGGGTCAATCTGCTGGGTGACTGGATTCGTCGTTCCCCGTTCCGTGATACCAAGCTCACCGATCTGATGGAGGAACTCTGGACCGCGACGGGCGGCGAAACCGTCATGCTCGGACAACAGGCCGGCGCCGCCGGGATGCAGTATCTGCACGTTGTCCCCGGCGGCTCTCAGCTTCAGTACACGGCACAAGCCGGTCAAATACGACCGATGGTGCGGACCGCGCTCGGACATGTGCTGCTGAGCCAAATGCCGAACAACAAAATTCGCGGCATTATCCGGCGCAACAATGCCGAGGAGCCGAGTCAATCGGCGCGCGTTCGCGAATCCGCCTTTCTCGAAGAGGTCGAGCGCATTCGCCGCCGCGGCTTTTCCGAGACAGGCGGCCGCACGACGCCGGGCGCAAACACAATAGGCATGCTCGTTCCCCTGCCGAAGCGACGCGCTCCGCTCGCCATCGGCATTGGCGGCCCGATCGAACGCATCGCGGCAAAGCGCGCGCAGATCATTGAAGTCATGCAGAACCGGCTGAAGGAACTGAAAGATGCAGCGCCGTAGCCCGGATGAAGCGAAGCGTAATCCGGGCTACGGATACTGAATGTCTGTCTTCTCCTTCCCCCTGGAAGGGGGAAGGTCGGGATGGGGGTCCGCCACAGGCGGCGCTCTATGTGGAGAGAGCAGATCCCCACCCGCTTTGCTCTGGCGAGCAAAGCGACCTCCCCTTTTCAAGGGGAAGATCTTTCGGATTTCGCCTCACGACGCCAGCGCTTCCTCCGGCATCACGGATGACAGATGCTGGCTCTCGGCGACGGCGCGGTTGGTGATGCGGCCGCGATGCACGTTGAGGCCGGCGCGCAGATGCGGATCCTCGACCAGCGCGCGCAGTCCCTTCGCGGCCAGCGCCAGGCCGAACGGCAAGGTGGCATGATTGAGCGCGTGGCTCGAGGTGACCGGCACCGCGCCCGGCATATTGGCGACGCAATAATGCACGATGTCGTCGACCAGATAGGTCGGCGCCTGATGCGTGGTCGGCTTCGAGGTCTCGAAGCAGCCGCCCTGGTCGATCGCGACGTCGACCAGCACCGCGCGGCGTTTCATGCCTGCAAGCTGCGCGCGCGAGACAAGTTTCGGCGCGCTGGCGCCGGGCACCAGCACCGCGCCGATCACGACGTCGGCTGCGAAAACTTCCTGCTCGATCGCTTCCAGCGTGGCGTAACGGGTGCGGACGCGGCCGAGGAAGAGATCGTCGAGTGCGCGCAGCCGCGGCAATGAGCGGTCGAGAATGGTGACGTCGCTGCCGAGGCCTGCGGCCATCCGCGCCGCATGAGTGCCGACCACGCCGCCGCCGATGATCGCAACCCGCGCCGGCGGAACGCCCGGCACGCCGCCGAGCAACTTGCCCATGCCGTCGGCGGATTTGCGCAGCGCCGCGCCCGCGGCCTCGATCGCGAGCCGGCCGGCGACTTCGCTCATCGGCGCCAGCAGCGGCAGCCCGCCATGCGCATCCGTGACGGTCTCATAGGCCACCGCCGTGCAGCCGGAAGCGATCAGCCCCGCGGTCTGCGGCACATCGGGCGCGAGATGCAGATAGGTGAACAGGATCTGTCCCTCGCGCAGCCTGATCCATTCGGACGGCTGCGGCTCCTTCACTTTCACGATCATCTCGGCGACGGAGAACACCTCTTCGGCGGTGTCGGCGATCCGCGCGCCGGCCTGCGTGTAGACGTCGTCGCCCGCGCCGATGCCGTCACCGGCGCCGCGCTGGACCACGACCTCGTGGCCGTGCGCCGCATATTCCCGCACCGAGGCAGGCGTCAGCCCGACCCGATATTCCTCGACCTTGATTTCCTTGGGCACGCCGATGCGCATGGTCCGCTCCTTGCTGGATTCGTTTCCGCCAGTATCAAGGCTATGCCCCGTCACATGGCGTTTCTCAGCGATTTCCGGCTTGCTCACAGCCAAATACGCCCATATCCTTCGCTTTCAGCTCAGCTCTTGAAGGAAATCTGCGTGGACGGTCTCGATCGCATCGACCTCAGAATCCTCGCCGAGCTGGTCAGTGATGCCCGCGCGAGCCAGATCGAGCTTGCCGAGAAGGTCGGGTTGTCGCCGACCGCCTGCGCGCGGCGCATTCGCCATCTCGAGGAGATCGGCGTGATCCGCGGCTACCGCGTCGACCTCGAACCATCAGCGCTCGGCCTCGTGACGACCGTCGTCGTCACCATCACGCTGGAGAAGCAGAGCGAGGATTATCTCGCAGCCTTCGAAGCCGCGATCGCGCGCTGCCCCGACGTCGTGTCCTGCCATCTGATGTCGGGCAGCGACGATTATCATCTGCAGGTGATCGCCCGCGACATCGCCGACTTCGAGCGCATCCACAAGCAGCATCTGTCGCGGATGCCGGGCGTCGCCCGCATCCATTCCAGCTTCGCGATGCGCGAGGTGGTTCGCCGCACCATTCCCGAGACCGCGCTGCGCGGCTGACGGTCACGCACCACCGCGCACCGTCACAATCGCGCACTGTCACAATCGAGCACTGTCACAATCGCGCACTGTCATAATCGGATCTGCCCGGCTCGCTCCCACACGCAATTTTTAGTTCGTGATTCGCTGCCTTCTATGACAGAATTGCTACAGTTCAATATCAATTCGGTTACACGCGGAGCGGTGAATGAGCATGGAGTGGCGGGCGCGGCCGGTTTCGCTGGCTTGGTCAAATCCAGTGGTCCGGTGGTGGGGCTTCCTGAGCCTCGTCAGTGCCGCCAACATCGCGATCTGGTTCGCGCTCTACCGCCAGTTCAATGAACAGGCCAATGGCAGCTTCAGCAACACCTCGGGCATCGGCCTGATGATGCTGCTGTGCGCGGCCTATGTGTTCGGCTGCGCCTTCCGCTCGGTCCTGCCGCGCGCCGACGTGCAGCGCATCTGCCTGTTCGACACCTGGCTGTCGAGCGTCGTGGTCGGCCGCACGGTTGCCACCGTCGCCGAGGTCTGCTTCGCCGCGCAATGGGCGATCATCCTGCATCAGCTCGGCACCATGACCGGCGCCGAGACCACCGTGACCATCGCCTGGATCATCGTGCCGCTGATCGTGATCGCGGAATGCTTCTCCTGGTATGCGGTGCTGACCACCCATTATCTCTGCAACGCGATCGAGAACTCGATCTGGGCGGTGGTGTTCTTCCTGGTCGGGATTGCGCTGTGCCGGCTGCTGCCGGAGTTTCATGGCCCGGTGCGCTGGGCCTTCATCGTCGCGATCCTCGGCATCGCCGCCTTCCTTGCCTTCCTGATGACCGTCGACGTCCCGATGTATCTGAACCGCTGGCGCGCCAACCTCGCCGCCGGCGGCACGCTGCTGCATCCGCTGGAAGGCCTGCGCGACGTCAGCCGGCGCTGGGTCGTGACCCATGACATCGCGGAATGGCGCGAGGAGATCGCCTGGATGTCGCTGTATTTCAGCATGGCGGTCTGGTCGAGCCTCGCGCTCTGCGTCGGCTATTCGCTCGAGGATCAGCTGCCGCGCTACCGCACCGAGCCTGCGATCGTGACGGCGACACCGGCGAGCGAGAGCACGGCGCCGACAGCACAGCACACCGCCACGATCGACGCGGCGGCGCCGTCGCGGAATTGATCGGCAACCGCCGCGCGCGGCTTGTCGCCGCCGGTGCTTTCGGAGTAAAGGCTGAGGCATCCCCGCTCATCTGTCAGCGCGTTCCATGCCCCGCATCACCATCATCGAAACCGGGCTCGTCAGTCCGCAATTCCGCGAGCGCCACGGCAGCTATCCGCAGATGTTTCAGCGAATGGTAGCCACCGCCGATTCCTCTGTTACCTGCGACGTCGTCAGCCTCGCCAATGGCGAGACGCTGCCGGATCCGGTCGCCTTGGATGCGATCCTGATCACGGGATCGGCCGCCGGCGTCTACGACGACGTCGCATGGATCGCGCCGCTCGAAGCCTTCGTGCGCGCGGCCCATGACAAGCGCATTCCAACCGTCGGCGTCTGCTTCGGCCATCAGCTGATCGCGCAGGCGCTCGGCGGCACGGTGCGCAAATCCGAGAAAGGCTGGGGCATCGGACGCCATGTCTATCGGATCGCGCCGGACAACGGGCTGATCGACGGCGAGACGATCGCCGTCGCCTGCTCGCATCAGGACCAGGTGATCACCCCGCCCGCCTCCGCGCGCACCATCCTGTCGTCCGGGTTCACGCCGCATGCCGGCCTGCTCTATGCCAACGGCACGACGCTGTCGGTGCAGCCGCATCCGGAATTCACCGCCGACTATGCCGGCGCGCTGTGCGACCTGCGCCGCGGCCTCGCGCCCGATAGCGTGGTCGAGACCGCCAAGACCTCGCTGGCAGAGCCGCTCGACCACGCCACGCTTGGCGGCGTGGTCACGCGCTTCCTCACGCACGGGCGCAGCTAGCCCTTGCGCCACTGCGCGGCGGCGTCGCGGGCGAAATCGCGATAGGCCCGCGGCGCGCGGCCGAGCAGCTTCGTCAGGCGCGCCAGCTCGTCGGCCGTCGCGACCGCGCCGTCGCTCTGGTACCGGCCAAACATCAGGCGCATGTCGAGCGCGAGCCATGCCGGCATCGCCGCCTTGAAACGCTGCTCCATCACCGCGAGATCGTCGCCGCCATAGCTGACCGCGCGACCGAGCTCATCGCGCCAGATCGCAGCCGCGCCCGCACCGGTCACGACGTCGGGGCCGACCAGCGCGTAAGTCTCGCGGCCCAGCGGGGCGGACGCGCGCTCGCGGCGCAGCAGCTCGATCGCGGCCGCCTCGCCGATGTCGCGGATGTCGACCATCGAGATGCCCTTGGCGCCGATCGGCATGCCGTAGGCGCCGAAGTTCAGCAGCGGCTCCTTCAGCCGAAGATCGTTCTGGATGAAATAGGCCGGACGCAGGATGGTCGCGGGAATATCGAGCGCCTCGATCATCCGCTCGACCGTGTGCTTGCCGGCGAAATGCGGCACGTCCGCATAGGCCTCGCCCTTGAATACCGAGAGATAGACGATGCCCTTGACGCCGGCCTCGCGTGCGGCGGTCAGCGTCAGCATCGCCTGCGTCAATTCGTCGGCGGCGTTCGGCACCAGCAGGAACAGCGTGCTGACGCCAATGAGCGCCGCGCGGGCCGAATCCACGTCAGCAAGATCGCCGCGAACGGCCGTCACGTGCTGCGGAAATTGCGCCTTGCCGGGCGAGCGCGTCAGGGCGCGAACCTCGACGCCGTGACCGGTGAGATGGTTCAGAACCTGGGTCCCGATGGTGCCTGTGCTGCCTGTCACCAGAATAGCCATGTCGAATACTCCTTCTCTTCGGCAGACCGCCTGCCGTTGGGCGAGAAGCTATCCGTTCCAATTTTCCTTTGAAGATGCCACTATTTGGACAGATCGTCTCGAATATGGAACAGAACCGATGGACCTTCAGGCGCTCACTGATTTCAACCTAGTGGCCGCGCATGGCGGGTTCGGCCGCGCCAGCCGCGCCTCCGGACGGGCCAAGGCGACGCTGTCCCGCCGTGTCGCCGAACTCGAACAGAGTCTCGGCGTCCGCTTGATCGAGCGCGGCTCGCAGAGTCTGCGATTGACCGATGAGGGCCGCGCGCTGCACGAGCGCACCAGCGGTCCATTGTCCGACATCGCCGAGGCCGGCGAAGCCGTGGTGCTCGGCGCGTCGACGCCGCGCGGCCGCTTGCGGGTCAGTGCGCCGGTCTTGCTCGCCCATGTCGCGTTCGGCCGGATCGGTGCGCGCTTTGCGCACGCCTATCCCGACGTCCAGCTCGAGATCGTCGCCGAGGATCGCCTGGTCGATCCGGTGGAAGACGGCTGTGACCTTGTCATCCGCATCAACCCGTCACCGGATGAACGTCTCGTCGGCCGCCGCTTCCTGCGTGACGAGCTGCTGGTCGTGGCGCATCCCGACCAGCAACGACCGACGAGCTCCGCGCGCGATCCGGATGGCGTCTCCGTCGATGCCGTTGTGATGTCGCCGACGCCACCGGACACGGTCTGGCGCATCCGACATGAACGCGAAGAGATCACGCTCAGGCCGCGACCAATGCTGCGTCTCTCATCGATGCTGATGATGCGCGATGCGGTGCTCGCAGGCGCCGGCGCGGCCCTGCTGCCCAAGCTGCTGGTCGATGACGACATTGCCGCGGGCCGGCTTGCCTATTGGGGAACGGATACCAGACCTCCGGTCGAGATCTGGGCGCTACAGAGCTCGCGACGGCTGGTCGGTGCCAAGGTTCGCGCGTTTCTCGACGTCGTCGAGCAGGCGTTCCCGAACCGGGTCTTCGTTCCGCCGGCCTGAGTTGCAGCCCGGACGATGCGCCTCAGGTCATGCTGCCCGGCATGAAGCAGCGCACGCGCGGATGGCCGTCGATATAGTGCTTCCACACCATGGTGCGCCCGACCTTGTTCGGCTCGGTGATCACGGCCTCGTTCGGCACGACAACCCATTCATTGTCGATGAGCACGCGATAGTGGCCGTGATCCGACTCCCAGTCGGGATCGGCGACCACATAGCCGTCGGCATCCGAGCAGCATTGCCCGTAGCCGCTGCGCAGGCTCTCGAACCAGGGCTTTAGCGGTGAATTGGCGTAGCGGCCGTCGTCGCGCGCCAGGGCCGGTGATGCGAGGCAAATCGTCCCAAGCAGCAGTGCCGCACGTGTGATGACGTGCATGTCGTCTCGTCTCCGCAGATTTTGATCCAGCTGCGGGCGCGCGTCACGCATTGTTCGCCCGCGACATGACCGTCGCGGGCGAGAACACGGCACAACCGCGCCCCAGCACCTGACACTGAACGATGCAAGAGCAAGGCCAGACTGGATGCCGGAAGACTACGGTCAACGAAAGTATAGGGCGTGCAGCACGATCAACGACTCACTGCTGCGACCTCGGGGACGAGCGGCGGTGCGCTGCGCGACGCCGCCTGCAGCGCGCATTCGACGAACCGGCGCGGCAGCAGCGAGGCGTTGGAGCGCATCGCCACCAGCATGCGGCTCTCCGCATCCGGCGTGTCGAGCGCCTTCGCGACGACGTTCATGACACCGGCCTGCTGGTAGCAGGACGGAAGGATCGAAAGGCCGATCCCGGCCGCGACCAGGCTGAGCACGGTGCGCAGTTCATGCGCCTCCTGCGCGATCCGCGGCGCAAAGCCGGCGCGCCGGCACAGCATTGCGGCCTGGTCGCCGACGCCGCAGCCGCTCTCCGCCATGCCGACGAATTCGTGCTCGGCAAGGTCGGCGACGCTGAGCTTGTCCGGAGCGGCGAGCGGATGATCGATCGGCAGGAACACCATCAAGCGGTCGCGCCAGACGACATGAACCTGCAAGTCCGCCGCGGGCCGGAAATCCAGCGGCGGCCGCATGATCGCGACGTCGAGCTCGGCGTCAGCCAGCGCCTGCAACTGCTTTGCCGTCGACATGTGCCTGAGCTCGATCTTCACCCGCGGATAGCTGCCGCGGAAACTGCGGAACAGTTCGGCGAACATGTCGAGCATCGGAACCGAGTCGGTGAAGCCGACACGGACCGCGCCGGCTTCACCGCGCGCGGCGCGGCGCACCGTTTCCGACGCAAGGTCGAGCTCGCTGACGGCACGCCGTGCGTGTTCCAGCAGCAACTGGCCGGCCTGGGTGAGTTCGACCGCACGCCGTGTCCGCGACAGCAGCTTCGTGCCGAGCTCCTCCTCCATCGCCTTGATCTGCGTGCTCAGCGGCGGCTGGCTGACATGCAGCCGCTTGGCGGCGCGGCTGAAGCTGAGCTCCTCGGCCACCGCGATGAAGTAGCGAAGCTGCCTGTAATCCATCGCTTATTCCGTTTCCCTATAAGTGACGGGTCAAAGCGGTATTTGACCTCCCAGGACCGTTTCTCGATCTTGGCGCCAAAACGCGGATGCTCCAAGGGGCAACACGCGCAGCCGGTCAGCCATGCGAAATCGCCGCGAATAACAGGCGCTCCGCCCGGTTCGGATCACAGGCGCGACAACAAGAAGCAAGGGAGGAATCCAATGGCCGGAGCGTCCGTCACTGAGCTCGAACAGCAGACCATCCGCCGCGTCTATTGGCGGCTGATCCCGATCCTGTTCGTGATGATGTTCTTCAACTATCTCGACCGCATCAATCTCGGCTATGCCGGGCTGACGATGAACAAGGACCTCGGCCTCAGCCCCGCGATCTTCGGCTTCGCCGCCAGCATCTTCTTCCTCGGCTACATGGTGCTCGAGGTGCCGAGCAACCTGATGCTGCACCTGCTCGGCGCCCGGATCTGGCTGGCACGGATCCTGATCACCTGGGGTCTCGTCGCCGCGCTGACAGCCTTTGTCTGGAATCCGCTCAGCCTCTACGTCATGCGGTTCGGCCTCGGCGTCGCGGAAGCCGGCTTCATGCCCGGCGTGGTGCTTTACCTCACCTACTGGTTCCCGGCGCGCTATCGCGCCCGCGCGGTGGCGGGATACATCATCGCCGGCTCGTTCTCGGCGGTTTTGGGCGGGCCGATCTCGACCAGCATCATGACCTGGTTCGATGGCACTGCCGGTCTCCACGGCTGGCAATGGATGTTCCTCGCCGAGGGCGTGCCGACCATTCTGCTCGGCCTGTTCACGCTCTATTATCTCACCGACCGCCCGGCCAAGGCGAGCTGGCTCACCAAAGAACAGGCGGCCTGGCTGGAAGGCGAACTCGCCGCCGAGCGGGCCGAGATCGAAGCACAGGGGCAGCACAGGTTGATCGAATGCGTCCTCGATATCCGGGTCTGGCTGCTGGCGGCGCTGTTCGGCTGCGCATTGGTCGGGATCTACGGCCTCTTGCTGTGGCTGCCGCAGATCATCAAGGGCATGGGCAATCTCAGCAACATCCAGGTCGGCTTCCTCTCGGCTATCCCGCCGCTGCTCGGCGTCATCGGCACCATCGTGGTCAGCCGCAGCTCGGACAAGACCGGCGATCGCAAGTTTCATCTTGCGGCGGTCTATCTGCTGGCCGCCGTTGCGATGCTCGGCAGCGCCTATGTCGCGAGCCCGGTGCTGGCCTTCGTGTTCCTCTGCATCGTCGGCTTCAGCCTCAATGCCGGCAATCCGCTGTTCTGGAGCATCAATGCCTCGCTGCTGACCGGCGCGGCCGGCGCCGCCTCGATCGCGCTGGTCAACACGCTGGCGCAGTTCGGCGGCCTGATCGGGCCGTGGTGCATCGGCCTGATCAAGGACTCCACCGGAAGCTTCTCCTGGGCATTGGTCGGGATCGCCGGCTTCCTGCTCGTCGCCTCCGCCATCGCCGCCACCATGCGCGTCAAGCCGCGCGAGACGGAATTGACGGGCGCGATCCCGTCATCCGTCGCACACTGACACCCCTACCAAGGAAGCAACCATGATCATCGATTGTCACGGCCATTACACCACCGAGCCGGCCAAGCTGCAGATCTTTCGCGACAAGCAGCTCGCGGGCCTTGCCGACAAGTCGCGCCGGCCGCTCACCACCAATCTCGGCATCACCGACGACGAGATCCGCTCGAGCGTCGAGGGCGCGCAGCTTCGCCTGCAAAGGGAGCGCGGCACCGACGTCACCATCTTCTCGCCGCGCGCCGCCGGCATGGCGCATCACGTCGGCAAGGAAGCAACCAGCCGCGAATGGACCACGATCTGCAACGACCTCGTGCACCGGGTCTGCACGCTGTTCCCGCAGAACTTCGTCCCCGTCTGCCAGCTGCCGCAGAGCCCGGGCGTCAAGCCTGCCAACTGCATCGAGGAGCTGGAGCGCTGCGTGACGCAGCTCGGCTTCGTCGGCTGCAACCTCAACCCCGATCCCGCCGGCGGCTATTGGTGCGATCCGCCGCTGACCGACGAATGGTGGTATCCGCTGTATGAGAAGATGGTCGAGCTCGACGTGCCGGCGATGGTCCATGTCTCCTCGTCGTGCAATCCCTGCTTCCACGGCACCGGCGCGCATTACCTCAACGGCGACACCACCGCCTTCATGCAGTTCCTGACCTCGGACCTGTTCAAGCGCTTCCCAACCCTGCGGTTCATCATCCCGCATGGCGGCGGCGCGGTGCCCTATCACTGGGGCCGCTACCGCGGCCTGGCGCAGGACATGAAGCTGCCGCCGCTGTCGGAGCATCTCTTGAGGAACGTGTTCTTCGACACCTGCGTGTATCACCTGCCCGGCATCGAGCTGTTGACCAGGGTGATCCCGGTCGAGAACATCCTGTTTGCGTCTGAAATGGTCGGCGCGGTGCGCGGCATCGACCCGGAGACCGGGCATCACTTCGACGACACCCGCCGCTATATCGACGCGCTGCCGCTGAGCGCGGCGGACAAGGGCAAGATCTTTGAAGGCAATGCCCGCCGCGTCTATCCTCGCCTCAACGCCCATCTCGACCGCCGCGCGCATTGAACGTTGCCGAGACAACCACTCCAACTCCTCATCCTGAGGAGCCCGCGAAGCGGGCGTCTCGAAGGATGCAGGCCCAACCGGGCCACATGGTTCGAGACGCGCGTTCCGCGCTCCTCACCATGAGGGTCCAACCAAGCAGCAAGACCGACAATCGACTTCAACCAATCAATCTCGGAGAAAACCGATGGCCATAGGATTTGCAATTCACAAGGCGAAGCGGAAAGTGTCGCCTGACCTCGTCGCGCGCTACCGCACGCTGCCGGTCGCCAATATCAGCGATTCGATGTCGCGGATCGCGGGCACCAACCGGCTGCGGCCGATGCATAAGGGCGGCTGGCTCGGCGGCCCGGCGCTGACGGTGAAAACCCGGCCCGGCGACAATCTGATGGTCCACAAGGCGATCGATCTCGCCCAGCCCGGCGACGTCATCGTGGTCGATGCCGGCGGCGTCCTGGTCAACGCCATCATCGGCGAGATCATGTCGACGCTGGCCGAGAAGAAGGGCGTGGCGGGCTTCGTGATCGACGGTTCAATCCGCGATGCCGGCGCGATCCGCGCCGGATCATTCCCGGTGTTCGCTGCCGGCGTCGCCCATCGCGGCCCCTACAAGGACGGCCCGGGCGAGATCAATTGCGCCATCTCGATCGACGGAATGATCGTCGAGCCCGGCGATCTCGTCGTGGCCGACGACGACGGCGTGCTCTGCGTGCCCTATGACGACGCCGAGGCCATCTGCAAGCTGACCGAGGCCAAGAAGGCGACCGAGGAAAAGGCCATCCAGCAAATCCTCGCCGGCACCAGCGACCGCCGCTGGGTCGACGAGGCCCTGCAGCGCCTCGGCTGCGAGTTCAAGGACTGAGATGGATGCTGATGCGGGACGCTGCCCGGCGTCCCGCAATCCGGCCTCGCCGAATGCGACAAGCGCAGTCGAGATCGCGCATCGTGCCATGCTGGTTCCCTGCCGGATCGGTTCCCGGCGAACTGCCAGCCTCCCCTGACAAGCCCCTCACACCGTAATATCCTTCCGGTTTGCGGGAGAATGAGGTGGCTCGATGGAAGATATCGAAGCCTTTCTCGCGGTCATCGAGGCGGGCAGCCAGACGGCGGCCGCGCGTCGGCTGGGCCGCTCGTTGCAATCGGTCAATCGATCGCTGATGACGCTCGAACGCAGCGTCGGCGTCGAGTTGGTGCGACGTACAACCCGGCAGTCGTTCCCGACCGAAGCGGGATTGGCGTTCTATCGGCGCGTCAAGCCTGCCGTTGCGGAGATCAGCGAGGCACGTCTCGAAGCGGCAAGCCAGCGCGCCGAGCCGTCGGGCCTGCTTCGCATCGCCGCGCCGGTGCAGTTCGCGTCGGCATTTGTCGTGCCCGTCATCGCGGACTTCATTGCCCGCTACCCCCTGATCAAGGCTGAACTCAAGGCCTCGGATCGAGCCATCGATGTTGTCGGCGATGGCTTCGACATCGCCATCCGGATCAGGGAGCTGCCGGATTCGTCGCTCAAGGCCCGACGGCTTGGTGAGATTCGTACCGTCGTCTACGGCGCGCCGCGCTACTTCGCCCGTTACGGACGCCCGGATCATCCCGACGATCTCTCCCGCCATCAATGCGTTCTCCGCACCACCAGCGAGGGCGAGCCCGCGATGTGGCGGTTTCAGATCGATGGCGACATCAGGACGGTTCGGGTGAGTGGCTGCTTCGAGACCGACAACACCGCGGCGCTCTCCGCAGCGGCACGTGACGGCCTCGGCCTCGGATACGGACCGTTCTGGCAGGTCCGTGATCTCGTCAACGATGGCGCGATCGAAATTGTTCTTGAGGAGTTCGAAGCACCGCGAATGCCGATCCATGCGGTGTTCCCGCCAAGCGGCATGCCGGCGGCAAAGACGC
This sequence comes from Bradyrhizobium sp. Mp19, assembly GCF_029952935.1. Taxonomy (NCBI): domain Bacteria; kingdom Pseudomonadati; phylum Pseudomonadota; class Alphaproteobacteria; order Hyphomicrobiales; family Nitrobacteraceae; genus Bradyrhizobium; species Bradyrhizobium sp. Mp19. The sequence continues at coordinate 173,761 of NZ_JASAUT010000003.1, forward strand.
GCCTGTTCGCCGATATCCTGGTCGATCGACTGAAGCACGAGCAGCTTTAGACACTGGCGCGCGCCATCGCCATTCTCTCGGCAAACGGGAAGGTGCTTCCCGCCAGGCGCTGATTGTCCGGCAAGCGAGCCGAACCCATTGTGCGGGTGAGCGGCAACGAGGCTTGCCGCATCATGCAGTTGAGGAGGCCCCATGACGAACAGGCGTACCCTGCTCGGCGCAGGACTTTGCGCGGCCGCAACGTTGGCGTCTCGCGCCACCCACGCGACGACGCTCGCGCAGGCCCAGGGCTGCGACGGGTCCGCGGCCGACGGCGAGCTCAGCCAATTCGCGTGCGACCTGCTCCCGGCGGCTGGTGCGCTCAGCGACGACAACAACGACCGCGCCGCCGTTTCCCGCGATTTCGGCAACATCGTTCAAGGCCAACCTCGTGCGGTGCTGAAGCCTGCCTCCGCCACCGATGTCGCCCGCCTGGTTCGTTGGGCCGGCAAGTCAGGGCACAAGATAGCGGCACGCGGGCAGGGCCATTCGACCTATGGCCGCGCGCTGATAGAAGGTGGCGTTGTCATCGAGATGACCTCGCTCAACGCGATCCACCACATTGCGGGTGATCGTATTGTCGTCGATGCCGGCACGACGTGGGAACGCGTGCTCGAAGCGACGCTGGCGCAAGGCCTCACGCCGCCGGTGCTCACCAACTATCTCGGCCTTTCCGTCGGCGGCACGATCTCCGTCGGCGGAATCGGCGGGAGCTCGTCGCGCCATGGCATGCAGACGGACCATGTTCTCTCGCTGGACATGGTTACGGGAACCGGCGAGCAACTGACCTGTTCGCCGCAGTCGCACGCCGATCTGTTCGACGCCGCCCGGGCCGGACTTGCACAGTGCGGTCTGATCACGCGGGCAACCCTGAAGCTGGTGCGCGCGCCCGAGCGAGTCCGCCGATACCAGCTTTTCTACCGGGACCTTGCCTCGCTGGCTGCAGATCAGCGCCGCGCGCTTCATGACGATCGCTTCGAGCAATTACAGGGCGCCATTCTCCCGGCCGGCCCCGGACGCTGGCGCTACCAGCTCGAAGGCGCCGTGTTCTACGACAAGGGTTCGCCGCCAAACGACGGCGCCGTGCTTGGATCGCTGTCCTACGACCGCAATACGGCAGTCATCACCGATCTTGCCTATCACGACGACGCGCTTGCCTTCGCGAAATTGGAAGCGCTGCTCAGGTCGAAGGGGTTGTGGTCGAGCCCGCACCCCTGGTTGTTCACGTTTCTGCCCGACGGCGACGCCGAGCATCTGGCCGACGAGATGATCGGCCGCCTCTCGGCTGAGGAGATCGGGCCGCTCGGGCGAGTGACCTTTTATCCCCTGAACACGCGCGCGTCGGGCACGCCGCTGGTGCGGTGGCCCGATGGCAACATCGCCTTCTGCTTCAACATCGTTCACATGCCGGCGCCGGCAGATGCGACAGGGGTTGGTCAGACGCTGTCGAAAAACCGCCTGTTTTACGAGCAGATCCGCGGCGCGGGCGGCGTCCAATATCCCGTCAGCGCGCTTCCCATGGCGCCGGAGGATTGGGAACGTCACTTCGGCTCGGCCTGGCCGAAGCTGCGCGACGCCAAGCGGCGTTACGATCCGGCCAATCTGCTGACCCCCGGCTACAATCTGTTCTGATCCCGACGCCGCGTGAACAGAAGTAGCACGCCGACCGAAGCCGGCCGGTATGCAGCCGGTTGGTCCCGCGACGGATGGAATCGGGAATTTTTCCCGATTCCAGATGGAAAAGAATCCCGGTCCCCCGGGATTGATCTTGTTTGCCAAAGCCACGCCGCTCCCGCAGTCTCCGAGCCAGGTTCGTCGGGGACAAAAGCCGAACCGCGACTTAGGGGTGGGCGTCATGGCTGGTGCGTTGTTGCGTACGGCAACACGTTTTTTGTCTTCTTCGGTCACCACGCGCGGCGCTGCGGCCGTGCTGGCTGTTATTGGCTCTGCACTGCCATCGACTGTCCTGCATGCTCAGACGGCCGATCCGGCCCCCACTGAACTGCCGCCCGTCAACGTGATTGCGCCCACACCTCTGGCCGGCACCCGCAGCGCAAGGCCGGCGGCACGGCCGGTGGTTCGGACCACGCGAACCGCGCGAACCCGAACCGGACCTGTTGCTCCGGCAGCGGGACCCGATGTCGGCACCGCTGCACCCGGCCCCTCCGATCGCGACTCCACCCTGATTGATCGCGACAAGGTCCCGTCCAACACCGCGGTGATGACGACGCAGGATTTCAGCCACAACTACTCGACCAACTTCCTCGATGCTGTGAACCGCAAGCTGCCCGGCGTCACGCTCGGCGACCAGACCGGCAATCCGTTCCAGCGCAATCTCGACTACCGCGGCTTCACCGCCTCGCCGGTCCAGGGCACGCCGCAGGGCATCGCGGTCTATCAGAACGGCGTGCGCATCAACGAATCCTGGGGCGACGTGGTCAACTGGGATTTCATCCCGGAAAAGGCCATCGACAGCGTCGCATTGTTTCCGAACAATCCGGTGTTCGGCCTCAACGCGATCGGCGGCGCGCTGAGCATCCAGATGAAGAACGGCTTCACCTATCAGGGCTCCGAGGCTGAACTGTTCGGCGGCTCTTACGGGCGCGTGCAGGGCAGCGTGCAGGCCGGCGGCCACAGGGACAACATCTCCGCCTACGCTGCGTTCGAATCCGCGTATGATCGCGGCTGGCGCGACTACGCCAATTCGTCGCACATCAACCGCATGTATGTGGACGTTGGCGCACGCAACGACGACACCGAATTTCACGTCAATTTCACCGGCGCCAGCAACCTGCTCGGCAATGTCGCGGCAACGCCGGTGCAGATGCTCAATCAGCGCTGGTCGAGCGTCTACACCTGGCCGCAGACGACGCTGCTTCAGCTCGCCTTCGTCAACGCCACGCTGAACCACAATTTCTCCGACACCTGGTCCTTCCAGGGCAATGCCTATTTCCGCGGCTTCCGGCAGACCCATGTCGACGGCAACGGCACCGACGTGCATGCCTGCGACGGGGGAGACAGTTTGTGCATCGGCGACGACCTGCCGGTTTTCGGTCCGGCCGGAGGTCCTTCGGTTCCGAACACGCTTGGCAACGCCTTCCTTGGCGAAGTCGACCGCAACCGGGCCGCGACCAACAGCTTCGGCGGCACGGCCCAGCTGACCAACTCGGACAAGCTGTTCGGGCACGACAACCACGTCGTGATGGGCGTCAGCGTCGACCACGGCAACACGAAATTCACGGCGACCAGCGAGCTCGGAACGATCGATCCGAACAACCTGTTCGTGACCGGCACCGGCATCTTCATCAACCAGCCCGATGCCGGTCTCGCCCCGGTCGACCTGCGCGCCACCAACACCTACACCGGCGTCTATCTCACCGATACCTTCGACGTGACGAACAGGTTCTCGGTCACTGCTGGTGGACGATTCAACTATGCCCAGATCGATCTGCGGGACCAGACCGGGACAAATGATCAGCTCAACAGCAGCAACCGATTCCAGCGCCTCAACCCGGTGATCGGCGGCACCTACAAGATCACGCCGAACCTCACCTTTTATGCCGGCTATTCAGAGGCCAACCGCGCGCCGACGCCGCTCGAGCTCGGCTGCTCCGATCCGGCCCGCCCCTGCGTCATCGATTCCTTCCTGGTGTCCGATCCGCCGCTCAAGCAGGTGGTGTCGCACACCATCGAGGCCGGCTTCCGCGGCACTTGGGGCAACGACGCCAGGACCGGCATGCTGAGCTGGGGCCTCGGCGCGTTCCACACTCTGTCCGACGACGACATCATCCGGGTGCAGAGCCCGATCGGCACAGGCAATTTCGGCTATTTCCAGAATGCGGGGCAGACCCTGCGGCAGGGCATCGAAGCCAAGCTCGATTACCGCGTCAATCGCTGGAACGCCTATGCCAACTACACCTTCATCGACGCGACCTATCGAAGCGCAAACACGTTGCCGGCTCCCGACAACCCGAACGCCCTGACCGACCCGAACAACGATGACGTCCGGTTCATCAACGTCAAGCCGGGCGACCATATCCCGGGCATTCCTGCGCACCGCTTCAAGGCCGGTGTCGAGTACCTCGCCACCGACGCATGGAAGATCGGCGCCGACGTCAACGTGGTCGGCAGCCAATGGCTGATCGGCGACGACACCAACCAGAGCCAGAAGGTCCCGGCCTACGCGGTCGTGAACCTGCACACCTCCTACAAGATCACGCCGAATATCGAGCTGTTCGGCCTGATCAACAACGTCTTCAACCAGCATTATTATCTCGGCGGCGCGTTCTACGAGACCGGCGGCTTTGCCAGCGCCGGGGCTGCGCCCAACCTGATGGCCCAGCTGACCGATCCGCGCACCTTCGTCCCCGGCATGCCGCTCGCGGCCTATGCCGGCATCCGGGCGAAGTTCTGAACTGCGAAGAAGTCAGGTTCAAGCGGCCCAGCGACGCGAACTGGCGGCATCTCTTCCGCTTGCGGGTAGAGCAAACGCATGTGCGTCTTCGCCGGCCGCGCAGCGGCTTGGCCTCGTGGTTCGAGACGCGCCGCAAGCGGCGCTCCTCACCATGTGTGTTTACAGTTTAGCCGCGAAACAAGACGTCATCCCGTGCCCGCCAACGGCGGGCGTCTCGAAGAGATGGCCACAGGGAAGTGACGCGCCAGGATTTTTCCCGCATGTGACGCGACCTCCCCCGTAAGCGCAGGGCGATGGCCCCCGTGGCGAGGGGCGTCTGCTCGATTTCTGGATAATGGAAAAATACCGCTGATTTGCCCGACGAGTCAAGTTGCCGTGTCCGCCGGCAGTCGTCGGGTACTTTGCATGGGGTTGTTTTCGATATTTTGGCAGTGCGCCCCCACGACGGCAGGCTATCGCATCCGGCCAGGCCTCAGTTCATCAGCGCCTTACGCCACCGTCCCGCCGTCGACCGGCATCGCGATGCCGGTGACGAACGACGCCTTGTCCGACAGCAGGAACACCGCGACCTCCGCGATCTCCTCGGGACGCGCCGCGCGGCCCATCGGATTGCGGGTGACCGCGGCCTTGATCAGTTCCTCCGGATCGGCCTCGTTGTGGCCCGCCTGGTCCGGCCGATTGACGAACACCCGCAGCATCGGCGTGTCGATCGCGCCGGGGCAGATCGCGTTGACGCGGACGCCGTCCTTGGCGTGGCGCTTGGCGAGCGCGCGCGCCAGACCGATCACGCCGGCCTTGGCCGCGGAATAGGTCGGGCTCCACGGCGAGCCGACCAGGCCCGAGGTTGACGCAGTGAACAGGATGCTGCCCTGGCGCCGCGCGGTCATCTGGCCGAGCGCGGCGTTGGTGGTGATCAGCTGCGAGCGCAGATTGAGATCGACGCTGAGATCCCAGCCTTCCAGATCGTCGATCACGGACGGACCTGGAATGCCGAGATGATTCCACACGCAGTCGAGCGCGCCGAATTCCTTCACCGTCGCAGCGACGATATCGCGCGCAAAGCCGTCGTCGCGCAGATCGCCGGCCAGCGCCAGCGCGCGCCCGCCGCCCTTTTTGATCTCGTCGACCACCGCCTTCGCGCCAGCCTCGTTCTGGTCGACTACCGCGACCGCCGCGCCCTCGCGCGCGAGGATGCACGCCCCGGCGCGGCCGGCGCCCGACGCTGCGGCGGTGACGAGTGCGATCTTGCCCTGCATGTCCATGTTTCGATCCTGACTGTGCCCGTGAGCTCGAGCCTTCTTGGTTCTGACGTTCTGGTTGAATCAGGACCGCAGCGCTGCTGTCTTGCGCTGACGCGCTAAAGCATGATCCGGAAAAGTGCGAAGCGGTTTTCCCTCGCGACAAACGCGGGACGCGTTTGCGCGGAGATCATGCTCAAACGAAGAGCTAAAGTGCGATGACGATTCTCATCGCGCTTTACCGGCCGCCGAACAGGACCGGAGACTGGCCGGGCAGTAGCTGCGAATGGATGTCGCTGTCCATGCGCTCCGCCCCCTGCTGGGTAAAGCTCGCGCCGAATGACAGGCTGAGATTCGAAGTCGGCCGGAACTCGAGGCCCGCGCGCGCCGAATAGCCGGCGTTGACGCCGGGATTGCCGCTGAACGGCGCCAGCGGTCCGCCGGCCCCGGGCGGATTGTATTTCAGGGTGTCGAAGCCGGCGAAGAAGGTCACGGGCGTATTGCCGACGCCCCTGAAATTGTAGCCGAACTGCGCGCCCTGATATTCCAGCGAGCCGAACGCCGCCGATTGGCCGAGCGCGTTCCAGCCGACGCGACCGCCTTCGCTGCCGGCGAACCAGCCGTCGGGCCGGCCGTTCAGATATGAGAAATCGCCGCCTTGCGCGCCGGCGGCGTCAAAGCTCGGAAAGTTTCCGTAGGTATCCGCCTTCTGGCCATCGGCAAGACTGCCGCCGAAGCCGAACAGCGAGCCCGGCGTCCAGTAGCGCACCGGGCCGGCCTGGGCGCTGGCCTGCTGGCCGCTCACGCACAGCGTCAACACTGCGATTGCGAGGCCGAGTTTACTTACCAAAGTGGTCATCAGGTTACCGTCACGAGCGCACGGATTATACGTCCCACCGACCTGGAATGCCAGCCTGCGCCCCTAAGCCGCCGCGAGCAGCTTCAGCTTCAGCAAATCCGTCAGCCAGTCGGCAAACACCTGCAGCCGCCGCGACAGATGCTGACGGTGCGGATAGAGCAAGGTCATCGGCATCGGCGCGGCGCGATGCCGCGGCATCAGCTCGACGAGCTCTCCTGCATCGATATGCCGCTTCACGTCGTAGGTCGCCTTCCAGGCCAACCTCACGACATCGGGCGCGATGGAAAAGCTGTTCACCGACGCGGTCGCCGCGATCGGCCGACCCGACATCGCGATCAACACCGTCGGCAAGGTGCTGAAGAAGCCAATGGTCGAGATCTCGGAGGCCGAATATGACGCGATGAGCGCGGTCAACGCCAAGTCCGCGTTCTTCTTCCTCAAGGAGGCCGGCCGCCACGTCAACGACAACGGCAAGATCTGCACGCTGGTGACCTCGCTGCTCGGCGCCTACACGCCGTTCTATGCGGCCTATGCCGGCACCAAGGCGCCGGTCGAGCACTTCACCCGTGCGGCATCGAAGGAGTTCGGCGCCCGCGGCATCTCGGTCACCGCGATCGGCCCGGGTCCGATGGACTCGCCGTTCTTCTATCCGGCCGAAGGCGCGGACGCGGTCGCCTACCACAAATCGGCGGCGGCGCTGTCGGGCTTCTCCAGGACCGGGCTCACCGACATCAAGGACATCGTGCCGTGGATCCGCCTGCTGGTGTCGGACGGCTGGTGGATGACCGGCCAGACCATCCTGGTCAACGGCGGCTACACAACGAAGTGAGGCGCGATCTCGGTCGCCCTTACCATTCAAATCGCGTGCCGACTCCGACAGATGTCGAGCCCTTCGCATCGACATCCGACTCGACGCGGATATGGCGCGTCACGTCGACATTGGCCGACACTCCTGACTGGCTGGCGCTCGCGCCCGTCCGCACGCCTACGCTCAGCCTGTCGCCGATCGCGCGCGAGGCGCCAACCATCGGACCGCCCGCCCCGGCGCCCACGTCCAGATTGTCGACCCCGAGCGAGCGGCGCATGCGGTCCACCGTTCCCTCGCCACCGCTGGCGAACTGAGCTGCGGCCCCTGCGAGCTGCACGGCTTGCGAGGTCGTCAGGCTGCCCGAAGCTTTCTGAAAGAGGATGCGCGACAGGATCTCGTCCTGCGGCAACTCGGGCTGCGAATGGAAGGCGAAGACAGGCGCGGCCGCCGGGCCCGAGATTCCAACCTGCGCGGTGATGTCGGAGGCCTGTATCTCTGCCGCGAAATCGAGCTCGGGCGCGAGATCGCCATTGAAGGAGAGATTGCCTTTGGTGAAGGTCAGCGTCTTTCCGAGCACCACCAGCTTGCCCTGATAGAGCGAGAAGGCTCCCTTCGGAACCGGCGCGTTGCTCGTACCGCCGACATGAACGGAGCCGCCGAGTTCCGCGGTTACCCCGCGGCCATGGATGAAGACGTGGTTCGGCGCCGAAACTGTCACGTCGAGCGCGGCGTTGAAGAGCGCCGTGCGCTTCTTGTTGCCTTTCGGCGTCTCGGCCTTGCGCGCAGCTGCGAGCCGCGCAGCGGCCTGTCCCGAGGCGTTCACATGGTTGATGCCCTCGATCGGCTTCAGCGTCGACGGCAGGCGATCCGGAATATCGACGTTGACGCGGGTCAGGTCGACGCGACCGACGATCCGCGGATCGCGTGCCAGGGCGCCTGTGACGTCAATGGCGAGATTGGCCTGCGCGGTCGCCAGCGCGCTGGAGGCAAGCGTCGCCTGCTGACCGCGAATCGAGACCGTGCCTGGAAAGCCTGCATCCGGGGCGACCCGTACCTGACCGGATCCGGACAAGGTGCCGCCGTTGGGCGTCACCGCGGCCAGGCGCTCCACGACGATGCGCTCTCCTTCGGCGGTGATTTTCGCTTCGACGGCATCGAGGCGTGTGCCGAGCATGCTGTCGCGGAAGGTACCCCCGCTCATGGTGGCAACACCGCCGATCTGAGGTCTGGTGCGCGTGCCGCCGACACGGGCATCGAGCGCGACGCTGCCGGATACGGTCCGGCCGGAAGCGGAAAGCGTGGCATTGGCGATGGCGGCATCGAGGCGGCCCTTCGCGGTCAGCGCGATCGGACCCGTCGCGTCGAGCGGCACCGTGCCCGACGCCGTGATCGCGCCGGCTCTTCCCGCGGCAATTGTGGTGTTCAGGCTCGCGCGGCTGCCATCGAGTCGTCCGTCCGCGGCAACGTCGATCGGCGGCAGGCCGGCGCTTCTGGTCTGCGGCGCGGTGAGCTGCCTGACCGCGACCTTGTACTGGCCGATCGGCGCGCTCATGGAGCCCGCAATCGCGGCTGACGCGTCGAGGGTCCCGCTCAGGCCCAAACCGGGTATCGCGACATCGGCTTCGCCGAGCGGGATCGCGTTTGCCACGGCCTTGAGGTCGAGCACCTGGCCGGCTTTGCCGTCCACCGTGAAGCGGCCACGTCCAATCGCGAGCGCCAGATGCTCGATCAGCACCGTGCCATCGTTGAGCGTGAAACCCGCGGGGCCCTGCAGCGCGATCGCTTTGGCGCCACGCCGCGCGGTGAAGCGGTTGAGATCGAACCGCACCCGCTCCCTGGTGGTCAGTGCACCCGCGGCATCGAGATCGAATCCGGCAGCCTTGGCGGACAAGCCGACCGTGCTCGCATCGGCATTGCCCGTGGCGGCTAGCGTGACGTTGGAGACCGTCTGACCGCCGAACTCGACACCGTTGACCTGCGCATCAGCATTGAGCACCGGATGGCTGTAGAGATCGGCGCCATCGGCGCGCAGATCGAAACTGCGGACGGCCGCACCCGCGGCACGGATTCCGGCACCCTTGCCGGCAAGCCGGACCGACTGCTGGCCGCCATCGGCCGAAGCGGCAAGGTCGAGTGAGGCCGAGCCGGCGAGCTCTGTGAGGGCAAGCGGCGAGAGATCGGCGAGCGCCCCGGCTGCGAAGCGAATCTGCCCGCTGGCGAATCTCTGTGCGTCGATCGTTGCCGCCCCCTTCAGGGATACCGATCCGATCGCGATGTCGATGGTCTTTGCGTGCCATCCGGCAAAGGCGGGAGCTGCGCGATCGTCGGGCTCCGACGATCGACGGCTCACCTGAACAATCCCGCGCGCTGGCTTGCCATCGGCGGAGCCGTCGAGCTTGGCCTCGACAGCACAGACTCCGTTGATGTCGTTGACCGTCGCGGCGAGCGCCAGATGCGGAATCGGGCGCCGCATAGCGGTGGCGCGATCCACCGAGGCCGCGAACGAAACGCCGGGATGCGTGAGCCCGCCGGTCAGGCCGACGTCGAGAGCTCCCGCACCGGTGAGGCGCGCATCGGCCGCCGAGAGATCCGGCACGTCCACACGCGCCGACAGGTCGCTCGAGTCGCGCGTCACTGTTCCTTTGGCGCGAACCGCAACATGGGCACCATCGATCGACGCGCCGCGGACCGTGTAAGTGTCGCGGCCATCGCCAGAGATGTCGGCCGCAAGTGCGAGCCGCGCCCCCGCGAGCCCATCGAGCGCCGCAAGTCCCGTCGCAAGCTTCTCGCCAGCACCTGACATCCTGATATCAAAGCTGCCGCGCTGGAAATCCGTGTCGATGTCGAGGCCGAACGCCACCGAGCCCGCAAGCTTCAGCCCGGCAAGGTCGGCAAAGGCGCCGAGGTCGGGCACGGTTCCGGTTGCCCGGCCATTCAGGCGACCGGCGCTGACATCACCTGCATAGGTTGCCTGAACCGTTGATGTGCCGATCTCGAGACGCTCGATCCTGGCTCGGCCGCCGAGGTCCGTATCGCCGTGGAGCACGAGCGACGCGGTGTTGCCGATCGCGGCCGCCAAACTCGCGTCGCGTGGCGCGATGCCGGAAGCGCGCAGGTTCGCGTCAAGGATGATGCGCGTTGCCGGATCGCCGGCCTCGGCACGAGGAACGGCCGTGATCGAAGCATCAAGCGTCTCGACGTCTCCGTCCGGCAGATGAGCACCCGACAGCGCGAGCTTGACCGATGCTGTGGGAGCCTTGATTGGGCCGTTGACGCGGCTGTCGAAGACGAGACTGCGGATCGACCCTTGGTCAGTCTCGGTCACGTCGCCGTTGCTTGGCAAGGCGCGGATGGAAGCCGCAAAATCCACGACCTTGTCGGCTCCGAGCAGACCTTTCGCGTCGAGCCGCGCGAGACGGCTCGTAAGCGTCAGCCCGTCCAGGGCGACGCTGCCGTCGTCACCAAAATGTGTCGTACTGTCGAGATTGGTTTGACCCGCGAAGACCGGCGCGGCGATCGCCGGCAACAACGGTTCGAGATGGCTGGCAAGGCGCGTGGCGAGCACTCGGCCCGCCCCGTTTCGGTCAAGCGTAATCGTACCGGTCGCATCGATCGTGGGGCCGGCCTGCAACTTCAGGGCACCACGAAAGCTGTCGAGCGTGCCCTTGCCGCCCAATGCGAATGTGACGGGCGGCTCGCCCGGCAGATGGCCGAGCTTCGACATGAGTCCGTGGGCCGGCTCGTCGAGCGTGACATCGAGTGTAAGCGCATTTCCCTGCGGAACGTAGGCGAGAGCGGCCTTGAAGTGGCCTGGGAAATCCTTGCGGGTGGCATCGAGGTTGAAGACGAGCCCTTCCGAGGGCGAGCCGAGCTCGGTATTGCCTGTCGCCGCGACACTCAGGGCTTCACCCAGAATCGACTGTCCCAGCGTCAAGGCCCGCAGGTCGAAGGCCTGCACCTTCACCGGAAGGTCAGGCAGGATCGGCTGATCGGACTCGGCGGCAGGCTGGTCGGACGGAAGCGGTTTTCGCCTGATCTCAAGCGTGCCGATCTCGAGGCGGTCGATTTCCAGCCGCCCCAGCAACAGTGCGCTGCGTCGCCAGACGAGGCGCGCCTTGTCGAGCGTCAGCCAGACGCCGTCCTTGTCGGTGATGCTAACGTCGCGAACCGTGGCATCCGAGGACAGCACACCATCGACGGCGCCGACATGGACCTGGGTCGCCGGCGTCGAGAGCGTCCGCGAGACGAGACTGGCCAGCACATCCTGCTGGTTCTCGCCGCTCCCGCCCGCCATTCCGTAGAGAACGGCACCGAGCACCGCGGCAGCGATGAGGCTCATGGCCGCCACGGCGGATCCGATAATGAACAGCCGTCGGATGCGCATCAGAAGGCCTGCCCAATGCTGACATAGATCGCGTAACGGCTGTCGCCGGGGCGAGGATTCAGCGGTGTCGCAACGTCAAGGCGGATCGGGCCGACTGGCGTGAGATAACGCAAGCCGAGTCCCGCGCCGTAGCCCACATAGTCGTCGAAGCCCGGCAGGGACGATCGGGAGGCGGTGCCAAAGTCGAAGAATGGCACGAGACCGATGGTGGGGGTGATCCTGACCCGCACCTCGGCGGAGCCCTCGATCAGGCCGCGACCACCGGTGATTTGGCCGAACATCATCGGCGAAATGGTGTTGAAGCCGTAGCCGCGCACGGATCCGCCGCCCCCGGCGAAGAAGCGATGCGCATCCGGAATCTGGTCGAGCGGCGCGCCCGCAAGCGAGCCTGCGGCCAACCGACCCGCCAGAACGTAGTCGGCCTGCTCGTCGAGCGCATAATAGGCCGAGCCCGCAACCCGCGCTTCGAACAGATCGATCGTGGAGCCCATCAGCTTCGGATAGGCATTGACGGTCGCCGAGAGGCGCACACCGCGCGTGGGGTCGAGCGGATTGTCTGTCGTGTCGTAGCGGCCGGTCGCCGTGAAGCCGATCAGTGTCGCATCGACCCGCCCCAGCACGTCCTGCGATTTCGATTGCTCGACCTGGAGACCGGCCTGCAGCGAAGCCGCCTCCGAAAAGCGATGGATCACGCCGAACGTGCCGCGCACCGTGTCGTCAGTGTACCCGCCGAGGTCGTTGTTGCCGACACGCTCGCGGAACGCAGTGGCCTCGATCAGAAGATCGTTGGCCGTACCGAACAAGCCTGGCTTGATGAAGGTGCCGGTAAACCGTGCGCCGAAATCCGAGCCGCTCAGATTATTGAAGCCGGTGAAGGACGTGCCGTCGATCCGTTGCAGGAGCGAGGCGGATGCTTCGAGCCTCAGGCGCTCGCCGCCGCCGAATATGTTCCGATCCTCGTAATAGCCTGCAATGCCGGGACCATCGACGGTGGAATATTTTGCCGAGAGGCCCACCGCGTGCCTGGGCCTTTCCGTCAAATCGATGAAGACCGGCAAATTGCCATTGGCGTCGAGCTTGTCGGCCTCGCGGACGCGAATTCCCCCGATGGCCGGGATCTTTGCGATCGAGGTTTTCGCCAAGGCGAGCCGCTCCGGCGAATAGGGCTCGCCTTCCCTCAGGTAGACGTGCGTGGCCACCACTCGCGGATCGACATCTCCGCCCGAGATCGTCACGGCGCCGATGCCGGCCTTGGGGCCCGCTTCGACCCGCAACCGAAAGTCCATCGCGGCGGCGCCATGATCGACGGTGGCCTTGACGTCGGCGACCTTCGCGAGCGGATGTCCGTTGCTGCGAAACCAGTCGATGAGTTTCACCTGCGCGGCGCGCAGGTCGGCAGAGATCGCGGGATCGCCGGACTTCAGCGCAAACGCGCGGCGCGGCAATCCCTGCGGCGCTTGGTCGCGCGGATAGTCTACATCAACCGCGCGCAGCTTGAACAACGGACCAAGTCGCGCGATCACCTTGACGGGCACAACGGTCCGATTGCGAAAGCTGTCGGCCCGACGCGCCGCCGCGGCAAGCCCAGTTTCGTCGAGGGAGATTGGAACTCCATCTATCGTCACATCGATCTGGGCGTTGTAGCGGCCAAGCCCCCAAAGGGCATCGAGCAGCGGATTGACATCCGCCTGCAGCCGGCGTGCGAGACCTTCCCCGTCCGGCGGCGGTTCCTGTCGAAGGCGATAGGTGCCGGCGGCATCGCGCAATGCCTGTTCGGCGTCGCTATCGTTCTTGCCCTCCGGCGTCTTGGCTTCGATCTCCAACCGATAGGACAGCGTCGTGGCGCTAACCGGCGGCGGATCGTCGGAACCGAACAGACCAAAGAAGTCGAGCGCGTGAGCCTGCTCGCACAGCGAGCAACCGACGACAGCGACGCACACCGAACGCAGAACGCGTCGCGCTGCAGCGATGAAATACCTTCGCCTTGCCCGCCCCGGCAAGGACGGCAGGCATCGTCGCACCACGATTTGCTTGATTGTTCCGCTCCGCCTGCCTGTTGACACGACCCGAGTCTGTGCACCTCGGGTTCCGGCGATCCCCTGTCTCCGCATTCAACAGGCACCACACGCGAAGTTGATAGACTCATGATGGACAATGTTTGGCAAACGCAAGGGAACCTCGATGTTCGTCGCAGTTATCCAATCTCCGACGCGCGCCACCATCGGTTCCGGCAACCACATCTTGCGAACATTCATGTCGCGAGAATGCGAAGGTATGACCCAGCGGATGTATGACCCGCAAATCGAGCCACACATTCAGTGTCGTCCCGGGCTTTGACCCGGGACCCATAACCACAAATGACAGCAGTTGCGCGACGCTGGGGCCGCAGCACCCTTCAACAACACAACCCTGTGGTTATGGGTCCCTGCTTTCGCAGGGACGACGGGTGGAGGGGACGCGCGGACCAACTCCATCACCGTGATCCTGAGGTGCGAGCGGAGCGAGCCTCGGGATGACAGTGCCAAGGGCGGCGCGTACTGAACGAGAACAAATCACATCATCCCTGCTCCCGTGCGCAATCGCGCACTAGGCAGGGACGACATCAACATATCAATCGCCTCACTCTCTTCCCCGGTTGCAGCTCCGCGGCATTGCGCCGCGAGCCGCGCTGCGGCGCAACAATCAAAATGAGACTGCCCGTTAAGCCACCCCGCGCCGACGACATCCGCGCCGCGCCCGCCTTCGGCTAGCTTTGCCGGCAACAACCGGACGCCCATCAGCCTTCGCACGCCAAGTGGACGCCGGCGACAACACAGAGGGAGGAGCGCGATGTTGAAAGGCAGTTTGGGACTGATTGCGTTGAGCAGCCTGTTGCTTTCGGGCACGGCGTTCGCTCAGGAGAAGATCAAGGTTGGCGTCACCGCGACGCTCGAGGGCACCTACACGGTGCTCGGCGAGGACGGCATGCGCGGTCACCAGACGGCGCTCAACGTGCTCGGCAAGAAGATCGGCGACAAGGAGCTCGAATTCGTCGTCGCCTCGACCGACGCGACGCCCGACTCCGCGGTGCGCGCGGTGCGCAAGCTGATCGAGCAGGACAAGGTGCAGATCCTGCTGTCGCCGCTGTCCGGCGACGAAGGTATCGCGGTCAAGAACTTCGCCAAGACCCATCCGGAGCTGACCTTCGTCAACGCCGCCTCCGGCGCGCAGGAGACGACCTATGTCGATCCGGCGCCGAACTTCTTCCGCTACAACATGGACGGCGCGCAGTGGCAGGTCGGCCTCGGCAAATACGCCTACGAGACCAAGGGCTATCGCAAGATCGCGACCGTCGGCGAGGACTACTCCTTCATCTACACCCAGGTGTTTGGCCTGGTGCTCGAGTTCTGCGGCGCCGGCGGCCAGGTCACCAACCGGCAATGGGTGCCGCTCGGCACCAAGGACTTTGCCTCGGTGATCGCCGCGCTGCCTGACGACGTCGACGCGATCTATCTCGGGCTAGGCGGCGCCGATGCCGTCAACTTCCTCAACCAGTATCAGCAGGCCGGCGGCAAGGCGCATCTGATGGGCGGCTCGATCATGATCGACCAGACCATCCTTTCGTCGAAGGGCAACGCCAAGAACGCGCTGATCGGCACCATCGCCGCGAGCGGCCAGGCCGATACCTGGGAGGATCCGGGCTGGCAGAAATTCGTCAAGGCCTATCAGGATGCCTTCCCGCCGGCCAAACGCTTCCCGAGCCCGTCGCTGCTCGCGACCAACTATTACGGCTCGACCATGGCGCTGATCCTGGCGCTGCGCCAGGTCAATGGCGACCTCTCCAACAACCAGGCCAAGCTCAAGGACGCGCTGGCAAAGATCGAGATCGACGCGCCGAACGGCAAGATCAAGCTCGATTCCAACCGCCAGGCGATCGGCACCAACTTCGTCACCGAGGTGGTCGATGACGGCAAGGGCGCGCTGTTCAGCAAGGTCGTCAAGGTGATCCCGAACGTCAATCAGACGCTGGGCTACGATCCGGCGGTGTTCGCCAAGATCGGCCTGCCGAGCCGCACGGTCCCGGAGTGCAAGAAGTACTGACGTATTTGCTGCAGTGCAGGCACGGCGGCCATGACGAGGCGCGCGGTTGCATGATGCGCCCTGCTCGCCCTTGCTTTCCGCGGGCGGATGTTGAACGCTTGTCGAAAAGACAAGAACATCCCGCGGGAGGGGAGGCATGAGCAGGGCGCTTGCCGTCTTCCACGGCCGGTTCGGTCGCGCGACGGTCTATCAGTTGAACCGTCCCTTCAACGTGCATGCGCACCGCGAAGGGCATCTGATCTTTCATGTCGGCGGAACGCCGGCGCAGATCGACGTCTCGGAGCAACGGCTGCTGCTCAAGGACGATACCGTGGTCGCGGTCAACCCGTGGGAACCGCACAATTTTCTGCCGACCGACATGGACCACGGCGCGATCTTCTTCGTGCTCTATGTCAACGCCGAATGGTTCGCGCCGCAGCCCGCGACGGCACAGGGCCTGCGGTTCGGCCGCACCTTCTTTCCGCGCACCGAAGCGCTCGACCGGCTGATCCGCCGCACCGCAGCACTGGTGTGCGGCGCGCCGTCGCTGCGCAGCCTCGATTGCGAGCTCCGGCAGCTGATCGACTCCTGCTACGAGGAGAGCTGGCAGGCGGCGCAGGACGCGCGCGCGGCGGCCGCGGTGACCGATTTCCGCGTCCGCAAATCGATCAAGCTGATGTCGGAAAGCCCCGGCGCCGAGATCGAGCTCGATGCGATCGCGCGCGAGGCCGGGCTGTCGCGGCCGCATTTCTACCGGCTGTTCCGCACCCAGACCGGCGTCACCCCTCACCTCTACATGAATACGCTGATCATGGAGCAGGCGCTGGACGCGCTGGTGGCGACCGAGACGCCGATCGCCGATATCGGCTTCGACCTCGGCTTCTCCTCGCAGAGCGGCTTCACCCGCTTCTTCGCGGCCAATGTCGGCATGGCGCCGACCGACTATCGCCGCGCCGCCAAGGTGTTGCGGCCGTGAAGCAGTTCCGGAGCACACGATAAAAGATACTGTCGATCAAATCCCGAGCTTTCGCCCTCGGTAGGATACCGGACACGCGGCCCGGCAGACGGTCGCGACCACTGAGGGAACGCGACGGAGATGGCCAGGTTCATCGAACGCCATCCGGCCTGGGCGCTGATCGTGATCATCGCGGTCGCGGTGCTCGCATGGCTGGTGTTCGCGATCTGGCCGCCGGGGCTGGAGGCCGCGATCGGCCGCAAGCGCGTGTTCCTCAACGCGGTGCTGAACGGCATCACGCTCGGCGGGCTGTATTTCCTCGTGGCGAGCGGCTTCACGCTGATCTTCGGCCTGATGCGCAACGTCAACCTCGCGCACGGCTCGCTCTATCTGTTCGGCGGCTATGTCGGCTACGCGATCAGCAGCTGGACCGGGTCGTGGCTCCTCAGCTTCATCGTCGCCTTCATCGCGGTGGCACTGGTCGGCGTGATCCTGCAACTCGTGGTGTTCCGACGCATGGAGGGTCAGGACCTCAGGCAGACCATGGTAACGATCGGGCTCTCGATCGTGTTCGCCGACCTGATGCTCTGGGTGTTCGGTGGCGACTTCTACCAGGTTCAGACCCCGAGCTGGCTGATCGGCCCGATCCAACTGCCGCTGCTGACCGCGATCAAATCATCGGGCGAGCCGGTCTATCTGCAATACCCGCTGGTGCGGCTGGTGATCTTCGCGGCCTCCGTCGTGATCGGGATCGCGATGTGGCTGGCGCTCAACCGCACGCGGATCGGCATGATCGTGCGCGCCGGCGTCGACGACCGCGACATCCTGGCCGCGACCGGCGTGCGGATCCAGCTGGTGTTCGTGCTGGTGTTCGCGCTCGGCGCGGGCCTTGCCGGCATTGCCGGCGTGGTCGGCGGCACCTTCCAGTCGCTGTCGCCGGGCGAGGATACGCGGTTCCTGCTCGCTTCCCTCGTCGTCGTGATCGTCGGCGGCATGGGCTCGATCCCGGGAGCGGCGCTCGGCGCCGTCATCATCGGCCTCGCCGAGCAGCTCGGCTCGGTCTACATCCCGACCTACGCCATCGTCGTCACCTTCCTGATCATGGTGCTGGTGCTGGCGCTGCGGCCGCAGGGCCTGCTCGCGAGGCGATGACCGATGTCGCTGCTCCAGAGCACCCAGTTCCGCCCCGATCCATCCGCCGACGCGACCCGACGCGCCTGGGTCCGTGCCTGGCCGGAATTCCAGAATCCGGCGGCCTGGCTGGTCGCCTTGATCCTCGTGATCATGCCGCTGATCGCCAACGGCTTCTTCCTGATCGAGATCTTCGCCACCACGCTGATCCTCGGCATCATCGCGCTCAGCCTGATGTTCCTCGCCGGCTATGGCGGCATGGTCAGCCTGATGCAGCTCACCATCGCGGGCTTCGCCGGCTACATGGTCGCGGTGTTCGGCATGAGCGGCAACGCCAATATCAGCCTCGGCTGGCCGTGGTGGCTGGCAACCCCGATGGCGCTGGCGCTGGCGACGCTGTTCGGCACGCTCGGCGGCGCGCTCGCGGTGCGCACCGAGGGCATCTACACCATCATGATTACGCTGGCGATCGGCGCGGCGTTCTACTACTTCACCAACCAGAACTGGGCGATCTTCAACGGCCACACCGGCATCAACACCGTCGCGACGCCGCATTTCTGGGGCGTCGACTGGCGCACCGATATCGCCTTCTATTATGTCACGCTCGGCGTCGCCGCGATCTGCTACTTCGCCGTGCAGTATGTCTCGCGCGCGCCGTTCGGCCTCGCACTGCAGGGTGTCCGCGACAATTCCCGCCGCATGGCGGCGCTCGGCTTCAACCCCAACGCGCACCGCATCGCTGCCTACGCCTTCGCCGCCTTCATCGCCGCGCTCGGCGGCGTGCTGCAGGTCTGGAACTACCGGCAGATCTCGCCCGGCTCGGTCAGCGTCGGCGCCTGCATCGACGTGCTGATCATCGCCGTGGTGGGCGGCATCACGCGGCCGATCGGACCCTTCATCGGCGCGCTGATCTTCGTCCTGCTGCGGACCTTCGCGCTCGACGTGCTGATCAAGTTCGGACTCGACGGCAACCGCTTCCGGCTGCTGATCGGGCTCGGCTTCCTCGCTATCGTGTTCTGGTCGTCCGACGGCGTGATCGGCCTGTGGGAACGCTGGCGGCGGCGCTATGCATCATCGGCGCAACGTTCAGGCGGAGGCCGCCATGGATAGTGTCGCGCAGCGGCTGTCCGTGGTCGGCGCCGGCGCGGCGCTCGAGTTGCGCGGTGTGACGCGGCTGTTCGGCGCGTTGGCGGCGCTGACCGACGTCACCATCACGGTGCGGCCTGGCGAAAGGCGCGCGGTGCTCGGTTCGAACGGCGCCGGCAAGACCACGCTGTTCAACTGCATCACCGGCGACTTTCCGCCCTCCTCCGGCACGATCCGCTTCTTCGGCGAGGACATCACCCAATTCCCTCCCTATGAGCGGATCCGCCGGGGCTTACGCCGCACCTACCAGATCTCGGCACTGTTCCCCGGCCTGACCGTGCAGGACAACGTCTACCTCGCCTGCCGCGGCGTCTCGCGCGGTCGGTTCTCGTTCCTGCGCCCGGGGCAGAACGATGCGCTGATGCACGCGACCGAAACGCTGGTCCAGGCGGTGCACCTCGCGAACGTGAAGGACCAGCGCGTCGCCGAGCTCGCGCATGGCCAGCAGCGCCAGCTCGAGATCGCGCTGGCGTTGGCCGGCGCGCCGCGCTTCATCCTGTTCGACGAGCCGGCGGCCGGACTGTCGCCGACCGAGCGGCGCGAGCTGATCGAAATCCTGACCTCGCTGCCGGCGCATATCGGCTACATCATCATCGAGCACGACATGGACGTCGCGCTGCGCGTCGTCGAGAGCGTGACGATGATGCACAACGGCCGTATCTTCAAGGAAGGCCTGCCGCGCGAGATCGAATCCGATCCCGAGGTGCAGGAGCTTTATCTCGGAGGCGGCCATGAATGACCGCCGTGCCGCGCCCGCGCTCGAGGTGAAGGGCCTCGACGTCTATTACGGCCATTCGCATGCGCTGCAGGGCGTCGATCTCACGCTCGAGTCCGGCGTGTTCTCGGTGGTCGGCCGCAACGGCATGGGCAAGACCACGCTGTGCAAGGCCATCATGGGCTTGGTCCACGCCAGCGGCGGCTCGATCCGGATCCGCGGCGAGGAGGTCACGCGGCTCAATCCGGCGCGGATCGCCCGGCTCGGCGTCGGCTATGTGCCGCAAGGCCGCCGCCTGTGGCGATCGCTGACCGTTGACGAGCACCTGGCGCTTGCCGGCGGCCTGCGCCGCGGCGCCTGGACCATCGAGCGGATCTACGACACCTTCCCGCGCCTCGCCGAACGCAAGAACAATGGCGGCAACCAGCTGTCCGGCGGCGAGCAGCAGATGCTCGCGATCGCGCGCGCGCTGCTGACCAATCCGCATCTCTTGATCATGGACGAGCCGACCGAAGGCCTCGCGCCCGTGATCGTCGCCCAAGTCGAGGACATGCTGCTGCGCCTCGGCGACGAGGGCGATATCTCCGTCCTGGTCATCGAGCAGAACATCGGCGTCGCGACGGCGGTGTCGCGCAACGTCGCCATCATGGTCAATGGCCGCATCAACCGCATCATCGATTCCGCGCGCCTTGCGACCGACCGCGAGCTGCAGCAGCGGTTGCTTGGTGTCGGCACCCATGGTGCCGATGAGACCGACGCCGAGCCAGCGCCGGCGAGGGCTGAAACGGCCGGTGCCCCGCAACCGGAACGCAAGGGGCCGACCCGCATCTACGTCTCCAATCCGGTGCTGCCGACCCGCTGGTCGCAACCGGTGCCGATCGCCCGCATCGAGGCCGCCGCGCGGACGCAATCCGCCGGAGTCGCGCGGCTCGAGGAAACAAGTCGCTCTCGGCGCGAACCGGCGACGTCCAGAACGTCGGGGCCACCCGTCGTTCTGGTCGTCGGCACGCTGGACACCAAGGGCGCGGAGCTGCGCTTCATCCGCGATATCATCGCCGGCAGCGGCCTGCGCACGCGACTGGTCGACGTCTCGACCAGCGGCAAGGCGGCGAGCTGCGACGTCACTGCGCAGGAGATCGCACTGAACCACAGCCGCGGCGGCTCCGGCGTGTTCGGCGCCGATCGCGGCGCCTCGGTGACGGCGATGGCGGACGCCTTCGAGCGATGGCTGCGCCGCCAGGGCAATATCGCCGGGATCATCTCCGCGGGCGGTTCCGGCGGCGCGTCGCTGGTCGCGCCAGGCATGCGCGCGCTGCCGGTCGGCGTCCCTAAGCTGATCATCTCCTCGGTCGCGTCCGGCGACGTCGGTCCTTATGTCGGTCCCGCCGACATCACCATGATGTATTCGGTGACCGACGTGCAGGGTCTCAACACGATTTCGCGCACGGTGCTCGGCAACGGCGCCCATGCGCTGGTCGGCATGGTCAAGGCGCGGCTCGATGAACAGGCCGGCAAGCAGCGCGATGCAGGCGCGAACCTTCCGGCGATCGGCATCACCATGTTCGGCGTCACCACGCCGGCTGTGCAGAAGATCGCGGCCGAACTGCGCGAGGATTTCGAGTGCCTCGTCTTCCACGCCACCGGCGTCGGTGGCCGCTCGATGGAGAAGCTCGTCGAGTCCGGCCAACTCGCCGGCGTGATCGACCTCACCACGACCGAGGTGTGCGACCTCCTGATGGGCGGCGTGTTCCCGGCGACCGAGGATCGCTTCGGCGCCATCATCCGCACCCGCGTGCCCTATGTCGGCTCGGTCGGCGCGCTCGACATGGTGAACTTCGGCGCACCCGACACGATCCCGGAGCACTATCGGCAGCGCAAACTCCACATCCACAATCCGCAGGTCACCTTGATGCGGACCACGCCGGATGAGAACGAGCGCATGGGCCGCTGGATCGGCGAACGACTCAACCAGATGGACGGGCCGGTGCGCTTCTTCCTGGCCGAAGGCGGCGTCTCCGCACTCGATGCACCCGGCCAGCCGTTCTGGGACCCGGAGGCCGATGCGGCGTTGTTCCGCGCGCTGGAGCGCACCGTGCGCCAGACCGGCAACCGGCAGATCATCCGCATCAAGCGCAACATCAACGATCCCGAGTTCACCGCCGCCATCGTCAACGCGTTCCGCCCGTTGCTCGGACGCGCCGGTGGCCGGCGGAGAGTGGCGAGGTGACCCATGGCCAGGTTTGAACGCACGGCGCTGTTGAAGAAGTTTCACGCCATGATCGCACGCGGCGAGCCGATCGTCGGCGGCGGCGCCGGCACGGGACTGTCGGCAAAATGCGAGGAGGCCGGCGGCGTCGACCTGATCGTGATCTACAATTCCGGCCGCTACCGCATGGCCGGCCGCGGCTCGCTCGCCGGCCTGATGCCCTATGGCGATGCCAACGCGATCGTCGTCGAGATGGCCGGCGAGGTGCTGCCGGTCGTGACCAAGACGCCGGTGCTCGCCGGCGTGAACGGCACCGATCCGTTCCGCGACATGGATGTGTTCCTCGACCAGCTCAAGGCGCTCGGCTTTGCCGGCGTGCAGAACTTCCCGACCGTCGGCCTGATCGACGGCACCTTCCGCGCCAACCTCGAAGAGACCGGAATGTCCTATGCGCTCGAGATCGACATGATCGCGAAGGCGCATGAGAAGAACATGCTGACCACGCCCTATGTGTTCAGCGAGCAGGAGGCCGCCGCGATGGCAATCGCCGGCGCCGACATCATCGTCTGCCATATGGGCCTGACCACTGGCGGCACGATCGGCGCGCAGACCGCGCCAAAGCTCGCCGACTGCCCTGCCCGCATCGAGGCCTGGGCCGAGGCCGCGCTCAGCGTCAATTCGAACATCATCGTGCTCGCGCATGGCGGTCCGATCGCGGACCCCGCCGATGCCGATTTCATCATGAAGCAGACCCGCAACTGCCACGGCTTCTACGGCGCCTCCTCGATGGAACGCCTGCCGGTCGAGCGGGCGCTGACGGATCAGGTTCGCAAATTCAAGGCGATCGGCGCGCGCTAGCCGCCGTGACCAAGGGAGGAAGAGATGTCGGGGATGCTGGTCGGTGAATTGATCCTCTGGCTCATCGTCGCAATCGTCGCGATCGTCATCATCGTCTATGTCGTGAACTGGCTGTATCACCGTTCGTCGAAGGAGGTCTCCTTCGTCCGCACCGGTTTCCTCGGCGAACGCGTGGTGATCAATGGCGGCGCCTTCGTGCTGCCCTTCATCCACGACTACACGCCTGTCAACATGAACGTGCTGCCGATGGGGATCGTGCGCTCCAGGCAGGACGCCGTGATCACCCGCGACCGCATGCGCGTCGACATCGAGGCGGATTTCTACGTCCGGGTTCAGCCGACCCGCGAGGCGGTCTCGATCGCCGCTGCCACGCTCGGCCGCCGCACCATGGAGCCGCAGCAGCTGCACACCCTGCTCTCCGGCAAGTTCATCTCCGCGATCCGCTCGGTCGCCTCCGAGATGACGATGGAGCAGATGCACGAGCAGCGCGGCGACTATGTCGCCCGCGTCAAGGCCAATGCCGCCGAAGCGCTGGCGCAAAACGGCCTCGAGCTGGAGTCGGTCGCTATCACCGATCTCGACCAGACCGACCTCGAATACTTCAATCCCTCGAACCGCTTCGACGCCGAAGGCTTGACCCGCCTGATGGAGGACATCGAGGCCAAGCGCAAGCTGCGCAACGACATCGAGCAGGACTCGATGATCAAGATCCGCTCCCGCAATCTCGAGGCCGAGCGCCAGGCGCTGGAGATCGAGCGCGAGAGCGAGACCGCCCGTCTCGAGCAGGAACGCGACATCGAGATGCGCCGCGCCCTGCAGCGCACCGAGGTCGCCCGTGAGCGCGCCTTGCGCGAGACTGAGTCGGAGCAGGCCCAGATTGCGGCGCGCGAAGCCATCGAGAAAGCGCGGATCGCCAACGAGCAGGCGATCACCGAGGCCCGAATCGCCTCGGAGCGCGAGACCCGCCACAAAGAGATCGAGCGGACCCGCGCGGTCGAGGAAAAGGAGCTGCTGGCCCGCGAGGAGATTGAGAAGGTCAGGATCGCCAACCAGCGTTCGGTCGACACCACCCGCATCGCCTCCGAGCGCGAGGTGCGCCAGCGCGAGATCGAGCGGATGCGCACCGTCGAGGAAGCCGAGATCGCGGCCCGCGAGGCGATCGAGAAGGCCCGTATCCAGCAGGACCGCGTCGTCACCGATGCCCGAATCGCCAATGAGGAGGAGACCCGGCGCCGCGAGATCGAGCGCACCCGCGCGGTCGACGAGGCCGAGATCGCCGCCCGCGAGGCCACCGAGAAGGCGCGGATCGCCCAGACCATGACGGTCAATGTCGAGCGCATCTCCTCGGACGAGCGTACCCGCGCGCTGGAGATCCAGCAGGTCCGCACCATCCAGGAAGCCGAGATCGAGGCGCAGAAGGCGGTCGAGGCCGCCCGTATCGCCCGCGAGAAGACGCTGGCCGCCGAACGTATCGCCGCCGACCACACCACGCGTAAGCTCGAGATCGAGCGCAACCAGGCCGTCGAGATCGCCGGGATCAGCGCCCGCGAAGCCACCGAAGCGTCGCGGATCGCTCAGGAAGAGCACGTCCGGGCACTTGAGATCGCGCGCACCCGTGCGATCGAAGAAGCCGATATCGCCTCCCGCGAGGCGATCGAGGCGGCGCGCATCTCGCAGGAGAAGTCGGTCGCCGCGCAGCGCATCCGTGCCGAGCGCGAGACCCGCGCGCTCGAGATCGAGCGTACCGGGGCGATCGAGGCCGCCGAGCTGAAGCGCCGCGACGCGGTCGAGCGGCAGCGTATCGATGTCGAGCTGACGCTGGAGAGCGAGCGGATCGCCTCCTCCAGGACCCGCGAGGTGCTCAACATCGACCAGAAGAAGGCGATCGAGCTCGCCGACGAGGAGCGCGTGATCGCGCTCGCCGCCAAGCGCTCCGAGCGGATCGATGCCGATCGGCAGGTCCGGCAGGCCGAGATCGTGGCGCGCAAGGACATCGACACCACCGACGTCTCGCGCGAACAGGCGCTGGAGGCGGCCCGGATCGAGCGGCGCCGTGCGATCGAGCAGCTCGAGGTCGCCCGCAACCAGTCGCTGCAGGAGGCCGAGATCGTCGCCCGCGAGGAAGTCGAACGCGCACGGATTGCGTCGGACCGTGGCCTCGACGAGGCCCGCGTCGGCCGCGAGCGCGAGCTGCGCAAGCTCGAGGTCAACCGCGAGAAGGATGTCGAGACCGCGCTGATGGAGAAGGCCATCGCGCTGCATCAGAAATCGCTGGAAGAATCTGCGGCGCGCGCCGCCGCCGAGGACGCCCGGATCCGCGCGACGGAAGCGGCCGAGCGCGTCGTCACTGCGCGCGAAAGCGAGATCGCAAAGCGGCGCAAGACGGTCGAGGTGCTGCTGGCCGAGAAGCAGGCCGAGGAGACACGGATCGCCGCGGAAGCCGAACGCGTCCGCGCCGCGGTCGAGGCCGAGGCCCAGCGCCTGCTCAACGAGGCCGAGAACGTGCTCACCGACCAGGCGCGCTACTCGCTGTTCCGCCGCAAACTACTCGACCGCATCGAGGGCATCGTGCGCGAGAGCGTCAAGCCGATGGAGAAGATCGAAGGCATCCGCATCCTCCAGGTCGACGGCCTCAACGGCAATGGCCATGGCAACGGCACCGGCCGCAGCGCCACCGACGAGGTGATCGACTCGGCGCTGCGCTACCGCGTGCAGGCGCCGCTGATCGACTCGATCCTGTCGGATATCGGCGTCGAGGGCGGCAGCCTCGCCAAGATGCCCGGCCTGATCCGCGAAGCCCGAGACATGCAAGGCATCAAGGACTCCGCGCGCAAGAGCGGTGGCGATGCCAAGCCGGCAGCGCCCGAGGGCGGCGGCGAGCCGGCGCGCCCCGAGCGCACGCCGCGCAAGAAGGACTGAGCTGAAGCCATGGCACGGGTTTACGTCTCCACCGTCGTCAACGCCCGCAACGACCGGGTCTGGGCCCGCGTCCGCGATTTCAACGGGCTGCCGAACTGGCATCCCGCGATCGCCGAGAGCCGGATCGAGGGCGGCGAGCCCTCCGACAAGATCGGCTGCGTCAGGGATTTCCGGCTGCGCAACGGCGATCGCATCCGCGAGAAGCTGCTCGGGCTGTCCGACTACGACATGTTCTGCACCTATTCGATCCTGGAATCGCCGATGGGCGTCGAGAACTATGTCGCGACGCTGCGGCTCACGCCGGTCACCGACGGCGACCAGACCTTTCTGGAATGGACCGCCGAATTCGACTGCGCGCCGGAGCGCGAGACGGAGCTCGTCAACAATATCGGCGGCGGCGTGTTCCAGGGCGGCTTCGACGCGCTGAAGCGGGCGTTCGGGGGATAGCGGAATGCATAGATCAGATATCTCCGAGCAGACGGTCCACCTCTCCCCTTGCGGGAGAGGTCGGATCGCATCGCAAGATGCGATCCGGGTGAGGGGTCGCGGACCCTCGTGGGACCTGCGCCCCCTCGCCCGGCGTTGCGCGCCGACCTCTCCCCGCTGGGGAGAGGTGAGGCACGCGGCTCGAGACATCAAAACCGCAGATATTGGATTTTGACCGTGCCGCATATCGTCAAGAGCACGATCCTGGATGCACCGACCGACGCGGTGTGGGCCGTGCTGCGCGATTTCAACGGCCATGACCGCTGGCATCCGGCGGTCGCAACCAGCGGCATCGAGCGCGCACAGCCGTCCGACAAGATCGGCTGCGTCAGGCGCTTCAAGCTGAAGGACGGCGCCGAGCTGCGCGAGCAATTGCTGGCGCTGTCCGACCTTGAACAATCGTTCAGCTACTGCCTGCTCGATACGCCGATCCCGATGTTCAACTACGTGGCGCACGTCCGCCTGCTGCCGGTCACCGACGGCGACCGCACCTTCTGGCATTGGGAGTCGCGCTTCACGACGCGGATCGAAGACAGCGAGCGCATCACGCAGATGGTTTCGGAAGACATCTACCAGGCCGGCTTCGACGCTATCCGCCGGCATCTGAAGGAGGCCGCGTAAGCGGGGAACAACATCATGCCAGTCACGGTGAAGACCTTCACCAGCACCCATGACGCCGCGGCGGCGCTGTCCTCGGATCGCAGCGCCCGCTATCTCGGCGGCGGCACGCTGGTGATGCGGGCGCTGAACGAGGGCGACGTCTCGATCTCGACCATCGTGCGCGCCAGCGACCATGCGATGACACGGATCGATGCCACGGGCTCGCGCATCACGCTCGGTGCCGGCGTCACCTTCGCCCGCATCCTGGCCGAGCGCAATCTCACCTTCCTGCACGCCCCGGCCCGCTCGATCGGCGGACCGGCGGTGCGCAACATGGGCACCGTCGGCGGCAATCTGTTCGCGCCGGTGCCGTATGGCGACTTCACGGTCGCGATGCTCGCGCTTGATGCCACAGTGTCCGTCCAGGGCGGCCTCGGCGGACGCGATGTCCCGATCGAGGAGTTCCTGCAATCGCGCGACCGACAGGCCGGATCGCTGGTGCTGGCGATCTCCTTTGCCAGGCCCGCTAGCAGTGAGGCCTTCCGCTACCGCAAGATCGCGCGGATCAAGCCCAAGGGCGGCGCGGTGGTCACGCTCGCGGCGCACCTGCCGGTCAACGGCAGCCGCATCGTCGGCGCCCGCGTCGCGCTGGGCTCGATGGCGCCGACGCCGATCCGCGCCCGCGCCGCCGAGCGCGCGCTGGAAGGCCGCGCGCTCGACGCCTCCACCATCAGCGCGGCCGCCGCGGCGGCGGTCGAGGGAACGTCGCCCGGCGACAATGCGCTCGCCAGCGCCTGGTATCGCCGCGAGATCGTCGGCGTGCATCTCCGCCGTCTGTTGTCCGGTCAGGAATAATCATCATGGCCAAGACTGCCCTTCAGTTCCAACATAACGGCCGTGACGTCGCGATCTTCGTTGACGGCGGCACCAACCTTCTGGTCGCGCTGCGCGAGCTGATCGGCGACATGACGCCGAAGTTCGGCTGCGGCCAAGGCGGCTGCGGCACCTGCAGCGTGCTGATCGACGGCGAATTGCACCTCTCCTGTCTGACGCTCGCCGAAACGGTCGCCGGCCGCTCGGTCGAGACACTCGACGGCATCAAGGACGGCCCCAACCTGCACCCGCTGCAGCGTGCCTTTGCCGACAATTTCGCCGCGCAGTGCGGTTATTGCACGCCAGGTATGCTGATGGCCGCGAAAGCACTGCTCGACCGCAATCCGCAGCCGAGCCGCGCCGAGGTCGTCGAGGCGATCTCGGGCAATATCTGCCGCTGCACCGGCTATGAGCCGATCGTCAACGCCGTGCTGGCTGCCGCATCCGGCGGCCGGGCCCGCGCGTAAGGGAACCGTGCCATGCTGGAACTGCGCAAGGACATCTTCGCCGACGAGCGCGACGACAATCTGAAGGAGATCGGCAAAGGCACGCAACGCCAGGACATGCTCGGCCATGTCACCGGCACCTCGCCCTATTTCGACGATCAAAAGCTGCAGGGCATGCTGCATCTGAAGGTGGTCCGCAGCGCCCATTCTCACGCACGGCTGCGCCGCATCGACACGTCCGAGGCCGAGCGGTCGCAGGGCGTGCGGCGCGTGATCCGCGCCTCCGATGTGCCGCGCAATCTGAACACGCTGCTCAGCCTGATCAATTTCGGCAAGGATGACGAGCCGTCGCTCGCGGTCGACAAGGTGCGCTACAAGGGCGAACCGATCGTCGCGATCGTCGCCGACAGCCCGCGCGAGGCCTTTGAAGCCATCGCTAAGGTCAAGATCGATTATGAACCGCTGCCGGCGGTGTTCGACGTCGAGGACGCGTTGAAGCCGGGCGCGCCCGTGGTCAACGAGGTTTATCCCAAGAACACCTTCACCTATCACGAGACCTATGATCACCAGCAGCTGCGCTTCGGCGATGCCGACCGCGCGCTCGCCACGGCCGACCATGTGCTGGAACAGCGCTACCAGATGTCGCCGATCGAGCACGCGCCGACCGAAACCAACGGCTCGATCGCAGCGCCCGATACCAACGGCCGCTACATCGTCTACACTTCGACGCAGGCGCTGTTCTTCTCGGTCGATACCTGCGCGAAGATCCTCGACGTGCCATCCAATACATTCCACTTCATCGGCGGCACCGTGGGTGGCGGGTTCGGCGGCAAGGTCGACACGCTGACCGAGCCGCTCTGCATCCTCGGCGCGATGCTGACCGGACGCCCGGTGCGCTACGTGTTCGGGCGCGAGGAGGAGATGCAATACGGTCCGCCGCGTGGCGCCGAGCGCATCTACATCAAGGATGGCGTGATGCGCGACGGACGCGTCGTCGCCCGCAAGGTGCGCGCCTATTTCGACAGCGGCGCCTATACGAGGCTGTCGAGCTATGCGGCGGTGAAATGCGCCGCCCATCTGCCCGGCCCCTACACGATCCCCAACGTCCATGGCGACGTCTATTGCGTCTTCACCAACCGGACACCCGCGACCGCGATGCGCGGTTTCGGGGTCACCGCGATGGATTTCGCTATCGAATGCCAGATGGACAAGCTCGCCCATCTGGTCGGCATGGATCCGATGGAGTTCCGGATCCTCAATGCGTATCGCGACGGCGACATGAAGGCGCACCGCCGCGAGGCCAAGAACACCGCGCTGATCGAATGCGTGCAGGTCGCCGCGGAAAAAGCCAAGTGGCAGCTCCGCGAAGACTTCAAGCGGATGTCCTCGCGCAAGGATGGTGGCGGCGCGCGCGCCGCCGTGACGCCGACCCCGCGCGAGCCGCATGCGCCGCCGGCCGCACCGTCCCAGCAACGCACGACGTATGACCGCGCCCCGGCCGCGACCCGCGAGCCGCCGCCACCGCCGCCCTCTTCGCCGCCGCCGTCGTCCCCGCCGCCACGGCCGGCCGCGCCGTCGCATGGCGCCACCCGCTTCTCTTCCGTCTTCGGCACCAGGAGGCGCTGACCATGACCCGGCACCGTGGACGCGGCATCGCGTCGGTCAATTATCCCATCGGCATGAACCTCGGCGGCGATCCGAGCCAGGCGCTGGTGCATTCCAACCCGAGCGGCAAGTTCACCGTGGCGCTGTCGTCGATCGACCTCGGCCAGGGCATGAAGTCGGTGACGCGGCAGATCTGTGCCGAGACGCTCGGCGTGCCGGTCGAGGACGTCTATGTCGATACTGCCGACTCCGACACCGGCCCGCACTGCATGGGCTCGTTCGCCTCGCGCGGCACGCATCGCGTCGGCAACGCCGTGATGGCGGCGGCACGCGAGGCCCGCGGCGTGATGATGGAGGCGGCGGCCGAAGAGCTCGAGGTGAATGCCGCCGATCTCGAGACCGACGGCCGCGGCAATATCCATGTCAAGGGCGCGCCGCATCGCTCGATCTCCACCAAGGACGTCGCGATTGCCGCGCAGTTCAAGCAGGGCAAGACGATCTCCGGCCGCGGCATCTTCCTGGTGCCGCTGTCGGACGTCGATCCCGAGACCGGCGAGATGTCGCCGGCGACATGCTACGCGCATGCCTGCCTCGTCGCCGAGGTCGAGGTCGACGATGAGACCGGCGAGGTCGACATGGTCCGGATGGACTCCGCCTATGAGCTCGGCCGCGCGCTCAATCCGCGGCTGGTCGAGCAGCAGCTGGTCGGCGGCGCCTGGATGGGCGTCAGTCACGCGCTTTACGAGACGCCGGAGCCCTATTATCCGGAGCCGGTGCACGGTCCGCGCGACTTCGTCGAATATCTGATGCCGGGTCCGGGCGACATCTGCCCGCACGACATCGCGGTGCTGGAACGCCCGGCGCCCGACGGTCCGTTCGGCGCCAAGGGACCGGGCGAGATGTGCGCCAATCCCGTGCTGCCTGCGGTGGCCAACGCGATCTTCAACGCGGTCGGGGTGCGGATCGACGATCTGCCGATCACGCCGGAGAAGGTGCTGCGCGCGATCAAGGCGCAGGGCGGCGCGCGGCCGCAGCCGCGGCGCTGAGGTCTCGCCATGCCGGTCCGCAGCAACATCGTCGGCATCGACAGCCCCGAGGCGCTGGAGAAGGCACTGCGCGCGGCCTACTACCTCGCCGACGACGGCATCGCGACGGCCTCCTATCTCTCGCTGGCGCTCGGCAAGCCGCTGCTGCTCGAGGGCGCGCCGGGTGTCGGCAAGACCGAGGCCGCGAAAGCGATCGCCGCCGTGCTCGGCCGCAGGCTGATCCGCCTCCAATGCTATGAGGGCATCGACGCCGCCGCTGCCCTCTACGAATGGAACTATCCGCGCCAGATGCTGGCGATCCGGCAGGCCGGCGAGGAGAGTATCGACATCTATGGCGACGCCTTCCTGATCGAGCGCCCGATGCTGGCCGCGCTGCGCGCGCCTGATGCGACGGTGCTGCTGATCGACGAAATCGACCGCGCCGATCAGGAGTTCGAGGCCTTCCTGCTCGAATTCCTCTCCGACTTCCAGATCTCGATCCCCGAGCGCGGCACGGTGCGCGCTGCCGAACATCCCGTCGTGGTGCTGACCTCGAACCGGACGCGCGATCTGCACGAGGCGCTGCGGCGGCGCTGCGTCTATCACTGGATCGATTATCCGAATGCCGAGCGCGAGGCGCGCATCGTGATGATGCGGGCGTCCAGCGTGGCCGAGGCCACCGCCCGCGCGGTGGTCGCCGCCGTCGGCCGGTTGCGCCGCGAGCCGCTGAGCAAGGCCCCGGGGATCGCCGAGGCGGTCGACTGGGCGGAGGCCGCGACCTTGCTCAACAAGGGCGGCGCGCGCTGGCCGGATGCGTTCAAGCGTTCGATCGGCGTCGCGCTGAAGGACGAGGAGGATCTGCATTTCATCTCACCCCGGCTCGATGCGATCATTGCGGAGGCGGCCGCGTGAGCGATGACCTCAAGCTGCCGCGCGCGGCGCAGACATTCGTGTCCTTTGTGGCACTGCTGCGCGCCAACGGCTTCGCGATCGCGCTGGAGCAGACGACGAGCTTCCTCGCGGCGATCGAGCTGCTCGGGCCGCGCAATCTCGAGCACATCCGCCAGGCCGGGCTCGCGACGCTGGCGCCGCCGCCGAAGCGCCGTGCGACGTATGACCGGCTGTTCGACATCCACTTCCGCGGCGCCGAGGCGATCGAGCAGGCCGAGGGCGAGGACGAGGAGACCGTCCGCCTGCAGGAGGAAGGCCGCGGCGAGGACGAGCCGCCGCTCGCCGACGAGGCCAATGAGTCCGGCCTCGCCGCAGCGCGCGCCGAGGCATTGGTCGAGCGCCGCTTTGCACAGGCCGCGACCAGCGATCCGCTGCGAAAACTGTCGCGTGAGGCGGCAAAGCGGCTGCCGCGAAGGCGCGGCCACCGGCGCCATCGCGCACGGAGCGGCCCGTTCGCCGATCTGCGCCGCACGCTGCGCGACAGCGTGCGCAATGACGGCGAGGTGCTGCGGCTCGGGCGGATGCGCCGCCGCCAGCGCCCACGCAAGATCCTGTTCCTGATCGACGTCTCCGGCTCGATGAAGGCGCGCACCGAGGAGAACATGAAGCTCGCGCATGTGCTGGTGCAGGCGGCCGGCAATGTCGAGGTCTTCACCTTCGGCACAAGACTGACCCGCGTTACGCCGGCGCTGCGGCTGAAGCGGCGCGAGCAGGCGCTGAACGAGGCCTCCTTCCTGGTCAGCGACTGGGACGGCGGCACAAGGATCGGCGATGCGCTGCAGGCCTTCCTCGCCGTGCCCCGGTTCGGCGGATATGCCCGCGGCGCCGCGGTCGTGATCGTCTCCGACGGCCTGGAACGCGGCGATCCGGCTGCGCTGCGCGATGCCGTGGCAAAACTGTCGCGGCGGGCCTGGCGCGTCAGCTGGCTGACGCCGCTCGCAACCTCGCCCGGCTTCACGCCGCAAACCGAGGCGCTGATCGCGATCCAGCGCTTTGTCGACGATCTCGTGGACGGCGGATCCAGCGCGGCTGTTGTCGCGCATCTGCTGTCGCTTGGAACAAGGAGAGCCGCGTGACTGGCATTGTCGACGGACATCATCACATCTGGCGGCAGGCCGATCTCGCCTGGCTGTCCGGCCCGATGCAGCCGCGCATCTTCGGCCCCTACGAGCCGATCCGCCGCGACTATCCGATCGAGGAATATCTCGACGACCTCAAGGGCAGCGGCGTCACCCGCTCGGTCTATGTCCAGACCAACTGGCCGAGCGGCCAGTTCGAGGACGAGGCGGCCTGGGTGCAGCAGACCGCGGACCGGCACGGCTGGCCGCACGCCCTCGTCGCCTATGCCGATTTTTCCGTCGCCGACGTCCGGCCGCAGCTCGATCGGTTGAAGCGCTACCCGCTGGTGCGCGGCGTGCGGATGCAGCTGCACTGGCACGAAAATCCGCTCTATCGCTTCGCCGCCCGTGCCGATCTCTGCACCGATCCCGTGATCCTGCGCAATGTCGGCCACCTCGCCGACTATGGCTGGAGTTTTGACCTGCAGGTGTTCGCGCCGCAGATGGCCGATGCGGCCGGCCTTGCGGAGGCCTGCCCTGACGTGACGTTCATCCTCCAGCATGCCGGCATGCTGGAGGATCTGTCGCCGCAGGGTCGCGCCGCCTGGCGCACCGGGATGACGCGGCTCGCGCGATGCCCGAACGTGGTGTCGAAGCTGTCCGGGCTCGGCACCTTCATCCACCGCAACGATGCCGCGCATATCGCCGGCGTGATGACCGACACCGTCGCGATCTTCGGCGCGGAGCGCTGCCTGTTCGGCTCGAACTTTCCGATCGAGAAGCTGTGGACCAGCTATCGCGATCTCGTCGCCGCTTTCAAGACGGCAGCCGAACGGCTCAGCCCCGCACAGCGCGATGCGGTCTTCAGCACGACGGCGGCGCGGGTCTATCGGCTGGGGCCGTAGCCGCAGCGCGGGCACGAACATAACAACGAACACGAATTGGGAGGGAGACAGATGCCGTTGGAGATCAAGATTCTGGACTACGGCGATATCGAGCTGGAATCGAGCTTCCTCGTGCTCGGGCACAATTGCGGCCGCACCCGCCGCGTGCTGACGCTCGGCTTCCTGATCCTCGGCGGCCCCTACCCCGTGCTGGTCGACACCGGCTATCGCTCCAACCAGATCATGGAGACGCTCGGCATGCGCGGGCTCCAGTTCCACGAGAACATGATCGAGAACCAGCTCGCCCGCCACGGCGTGCGGATGGGCGACGTCCGCTTCGTCTGCCACACCCATCTGCACATCGACCATGCCGGCAAGGACGATCTGTTCCCGATGAACACCACCGTCGTGCTGAACCGCAAGGAGCTGGAATACTCCGTCTCCGGCCTGATGCACCCGCAGTATCCGGCGCCGGACATCAAGCATCTGATCGACCGCCTGCACACCAAGAGCGCGCTGCGCTTTCTCGACCTCGAAATCACCGGCCCGGTCGAGCTGATGCCGGGCGTCTATTGCGATGCCGCCAACGCCCACACCGAAGGCTCGATGAACATCCACGTTCACACCGCCGACGGCATCGCCACGATCTGCGGCGACGTGATCTATGATTTCAACGACCAGATCGTGAATCCCTTCAATGAAATCCACGACGCCGAGCCGCGCACCACCGGCAATCACGGCACCAGCAAACGCGCCGAGAAGGCCGCGATCAAGAAGCTGCTCTCGAGCTCACGCTATCTGCTTCCTGTGCATGATCGCCCGGCCAAGATCGAAGGCGGCATGGTGGTCGGCCGCCTGCATGACCAGGTACCCGGGCCTGTCGTGCAGAGCCTGCCGCAGCGCAACTGGTTCCCGGCGTAGAGGATCGAGGCGATGACGCATGTCACGCTGCGCAGCGAGTTCGAAGGCCTGATCGATCCCTACGCGCCGGTCGGCCAGGTCGGGACCGGCTTCGATTTCACGGAGGGACCGATCTGGCATCCGCTCGATCACTTCCTGCTGTTCTCCGACATGCCGGGCGATGTGCGAAGGCGCTGGGACGCGCGGCGCGGCGTCGTCGAGGTCAAGCGGCCGTCGAACAAATGCAACGGCATGACCTATGACGCGGACCTCAATCTGATCGTCTGCGAGCACGCAACCTCCTCACTGATTCGCGAGCGGCCCGACGGGCGGCGCGAGGTGCTGGCCTCGCATTACGAGAACCAGGAGCTCAACAGTCCGAACGACGTCTGCGTGCACTCGTCGGGCGCGATCTATTTCTCCGATCCCTGGTACGGCCGGATGCCGGTCTATGGCGTCGAACGGCCACGCCAGCTCGGCTTCCAGGGCGTCTATCGCGTGCCGCCCGGCAGCGGCGCGCCGAAACTGCTGGTCGACCGCTATTTGTTCGAGCAACCGAACGGGCTGTGCTTCTCGCCCGACGAGCGCATCCTCTATGTCAACGACACCGTGCAGGCGCTGATCCGCGCCTTCGACGTCAACGCCGACGGCGCGCTTACCAATCCGCGCGTGTTCGCCTCCGGCATCCGCTCCGAGCTCGAGCCCGGCCTGCCCGACGGCATGAAGTGCGACCAGCGCGGCAATGTCTGGGTCACCGCGCCCGGCGGCGTTTGGGTCTATTCGCCCGGCGGCGACCTGCTCGGCAAGGTGCGCCTGCCGGAGCTCGTCGCCAACCTCGCCTGGGGCGGCGCCGACTTACGCACGCTCTATCTGACCGCGACCCATTCGGTCTATGCGATCCAGACCAAGGTCGGCCCACGCCACGAGCCCTATATGAGCGGCAAGCGCGGCGGCGCGGGTGCCACATCGTCCACGCCTGCGCCGAACCTGACCGCCGGCGAGATGCAGCTCGATCCGCAACGCTGCGCGATGATCATTCAGGACATGCAGAACGACGTCATCATGGACGGCGGCGCGTTCGCCGAGTCCGGCGCGCCCGCGCACGCCCGCCAGCAGCATGTCGTCGAGAATGTCCG
Source organism: Bradyrhizobium sp. Mp19 (assembly GCF_029952935.1). Classification (NCBI taxonomy): domain Bacteria; kingdom Pseudomonadati; phylum Pseudomonadota; class Alphaproteobacteria; order Hyphomicrobiales; family Nitrobacteraceae; genus Bradyrhizobium; species Bradyrhizobium sp. Mp19. Next base: position 209,456 of record NZ_JASAUT010000003.1, read on the forward strand.
CCGCGTGGCGGAGGCTGCGCGAGCGCGCGGCGTCGCCATCATCCATGTCTGGTTTGTCGTCGAGCCGGGCGCGCCCGGCGTCAGCTTGAACGCGCCGCTGTTCGAGGGGCTGGTCGACAGCAAGGCGATGGTGCGCGGCAGCTGGGGCGCGGCACCGGTCTCGGGACTCGAGCCGCGCGCGGGCGACTTCGTGGTCGAGAAGATGCGGATGAGCGCCTGGGAAGGCACGCGGCTCGAGACCATCCTGAAGGCGACCGGCCGCGACATGATCATCAACACCGGGGCCTGGACCAACATGTCGGTCGAGCACACCGCGCGCACCGGCGCCGACAAGGGCTATTTCATGATCGTGCCGGAGGATTGCTGCTCGACCATGAACGCCGACTGGCACAACGCCGCGATCAACTTCGCGCTCCAGAACGTCTCCGTCGTGACCAACGCCGACACCGTGATCGAGGCGCTCGGCTAGGGAGGCGCGGTGCCGAAGCTGCTGCATCTTAACTGCTCACCGCGCCCCGATTCGGAATCGGCGGCCGGCGCGCGCGCCTTTCTCGATCGCTTCCATCAGGCGCGGCCGGGCTGGGAGATCGACGCGATGAACCTCTGGCGCGAGCCGCTGCCGGAATTCGAGGGTTACCTGCTCGAGGCCAAATACGCCCGCATCGGCGGCCAGAGCTTCACCGATTCGCAGCACGACGCCTTCGCAATCGCCGAGCGCCTCGCGCTGCGGCTGTCGCTGGCCGATCGCGTGTTGATCTCGACGCCGATGTGGAATTTCGGCATTCCCTACAAGCTCAAGCAGTGGCTCGACGTCATCATCCAGCCCGGGCTCGCCTTCCGCTTCGATCCGGCGCAGGGCTATCTGCCGCTGCTCAAGGACCGCCCGACAATCGTGATCCTCGCAAGCGGCAGCGACTTCGTCACCGGCATGAACCGCGGCCGCATCGACATGGCAACGCCCTATCTGCGCGAGGCGCTGCGCTTCATCGGCATCAGCGACGTGCGCTTCGTGCCGATCGGACCGACCACCGGGCCCACCGAGCCGATCCGCGCCGCCCGCGAGGCGGCGCACCGCCGGCTTGCCGAGATGGCAGCGAGGTTTTGACGCATTCGCTTTTCCGTCGTCGTCCCTGCGAAGGCAGGGACCCATAACCACAGGGCTGTATTGTAGGAGTGAGCTGTGGCCCCAGCGCCGCAAGGCAATTCGCATTGGTGGTTATGGGTCCCGGGTCGCGCTTCGCTTGCCCGGGACGACACCAAGTTTGTTGCCCGGCCGGCGGACATACATCCGCATTCTCGCGACGGCGCCAACCCACCCTACGTTTCCGCCGCGGGAAAGACCAGCCGGCACAACAACCCCGGCGCATTGTCGTGCAACTCGATCCGCGCGCCGTGCAGGCTCGCGACCGCCGCGACCAGGCTGAGGCCGAGGCCATTGCCGGGCGTGTAGCGGCTCTGCTCGAGCCGGTAGAAGCGCTTGAAGACGCGGTCGTGCTGGTCGGCGGGAATGCCGGGGCCGTCATCGGCGATCGAAATCACCGCACCGATCTCGTCGTTGTCGCAGGTCACCGTCACCCGTCCACCCGGGCGGCCATGCTTGATGGCGTTGTCGACGAGATTGGCGATGGCGTCGAACAGCAGGTCCCGGTCGCCGGTGACCAGCACCGCCTGATCGCCGGCAAGATCGAGGCGCGTGGTCACCTGTTCGGCGGCGGCGTCGTAGAGTTCGACCACCTCGCCGGCGATCTCGACGAGATTGACGGTGCGGAACGCACCCTTGCGGGCTCGCGTCTCGATCTCCGAAATCCGCGTGATCGACGCGAACATCCCGAGCACCGCGTCGAGATCGGCGATGGTGTCGCCGATCAGCGCGGCATCGCCCTCCCCGCTCCGCGGGGCGTGGTAGGCTTTCTCGAGCCGGCCGCGCATCCGGGTCAGCGGCGTGCGCAGATCGTGGGCGATATTTTCGCTGACCTGCTTGACGTCCCCCATCAGGGTCTGGATCCGGTCCAGCATCAGATTGAGATTCTCGGCGACGCGATCCCATTCGTCATGGCTGCCGCGGAGCGGGATGCGCTGGTCGAGGCCGGAGAGCATGATAGCGCGACTGGTCGCGTTGATCGACTCGATCCGGCCGACCGTTCGCCGCGTGACGCCGATGCTGGCAGCAGCCGCAAGCCCGATGATCAGCACGACGACGGCAATGCCGGCGGCCCTGATCTGGGCCATGAAGCCGTCGAGATCGCTGATGTCGTGGCCGACCAGCAGCCGATCGCCGTTTGACAGGGTTTCCGTCACACCTCGCAGCAGGGAGGTTCCCGGGGAGAGCTGTGGCAGGGAGGCACGAAATTCAGCCCATCCCTTCTCGGCGGCGCCCGCCGGCCACTGCCTGAGATTTCCCGCCAGCACCGTCGATCCGGGACCGACCAACAAATACACATGATCGGCGAAGCCCTTGTCCGCGACGCGTTGCGCGATCAACGCGGTCAGGCCATCACGCCCGGACCGCGCATAGGCGTCATCCAGGCTCGCCTGCTCGGTCATGATCGCGCGGTCGGACCTGTCGCGCACATAGGACAATGTCGACCAGTAAACATAGGCGAAGATCGCGGAAACGATCAGGCCGAAGGCACCGATGGCGATCAACGCCAGGCGGAACGTCGACGACTTGAAGGTCTTAGCCAGGAGCACGGAGGCAGTATCCGATGCCGCGGATCGTGTGGATCAGGGGATAGGCTTGCTGGTCGTCGACCTTGCGGCGCAAACGCCCGACATAGACGTCGATGATGTTGGTCGAGGGATCGAAGTGCAGGTCCCACACATGCCGCAGCAGCATGGCGCGCGACACCACGCGGCCTTCGTTGCGCGCGAGGTATTCGAGCAGCTGGAATTCCTTCGGCAGCAGCGGAATCTTGCGACCGCGGCGGCTCGCCGTACGCGAAATCAGATCGATCGCGAGATCGCCGACCCGCAGGATGGTCTCCTTGGCAACGGTCTCGCTGCGGCGGCCGAGCGCCTCCAGCCGCGCCAGCAGTTCGACAAAGGAGAACGGCTTGACCAGATAGTCGTCGCCGCCGGCGCGCAAGCCCCGCACCCGGTCGTCGATTTCGCCGAGCGCACTGATGATCAGGAACGGCACCGCAATGCCGCCGTCGCGCATCTGACGCATCACCGTGATGCCGTCGATGTCGGGCAGCATGCGATCGATGGTGATCACGGCATAGTCGCGCGCCGCACCCTGGCTCAGCGCCTCGCGGCCGTTCGCCGCCAGATCCACATCATAACCGCTGGTGGTGAGCTCCTCGACGAGCTGATCCGCGGTTTCGGGATCGTCCTCGACGACGAGAATGCGGCGGTGAGCACCGGTCATATTCCTGAACTCTCCGAGCTGTGTTGAACTCTCCGAGTTCGCAAACTCTCCGAGCGGCCGCCCCGCGACGATCGCCGCCAGACTATCCCATTCCGGGGCAGGATGGAACGTCTGGCGACGACCGCGACAACGGTGCGGTTGGTTGGGCGATCACCAATAGTCCCCGCACACATTGACCCATTGCAGACCGTAAGCCGTCCATACCCTGCGGTAGCAGCCGTAGTCATAGCCGGCATAGAGATAGGGCGCGCCGATGAACGCGAAGCGATGGAAGCGGTGGTGGCGGAAGAAGCCGCCATGATGGAAGAAGCGCGAACCGCGGAATCCGGCGCCGGCAAACCGCGGGCCGATTGCCGGTGCACCGACGAAGCGTGGACCACCAAAGCGCCCGCCAGCGAAATGGCCGCCGCCGCCCATGGCGGCGAACGCCGCGCCGCCACCACGCATCCCACCGCCGAAACCACCGCCATGCATGCCGCCGCCAAAGCCGCCACCATGCATGCCGCCACCCATGGCACCCATGGCACCACCGTGGCCGCCACCGAAGCCACCGCCGCCATGTCCGCCACCACCACCGCCGCCTCTGGCGAGGGCAGCGGGTGCAAGGGCAACGCTGACAGCGAGCGTCGCTGCCGTGAGACACGTGAGAAGCCTATTCTTCATGAAACCCTCCCTGATTGGGACCGCGGCGAACTCGTATCGCCGCACGCGAGCATGATCAGAAGACGCAAGCCGATGCCCGACTTCAACTGACAAATGCGCCAGATTCTGACACCGGATTTAGAATTCGCGTGCCGGCATGCCGAGCGGCAGTTGCCTGGACCGGCGGCCACGATTGCGTTGGCCGGGATCGACGGACATTTGGCTGGAATCGGCGGATAGCGCTCGTTGAATCGATCGGCCGCGGTTCTTAATCCTGCAGCTATCGGAGAACAACGACGGCGTCGAGGGATCGCAGACCCGCTTCACAATTTGTCGATCACCGGGCTCTCCCCTCCTCGCCGGCCGTCATCCAATCCGCGACGCAATCGCCTTTCACCTGGCCTCCCCCGCGGGCGTCGGGACGGCGAAGTGCCGACCTTCAGCAAGGAGCTTTCGATGAGCGACGAGACCAAAAGACCTTTTCTGACCCACGCCTCCGGCGCCCCCGTTGCCGACAATGTGAACATCCTGACGGCGGGGCCGCGCGGACCCGCGCTGCTGCAGGACGTCTGGCTGATCGAGAAGCTGGCGCATTTTCACCGCGAAGTGATCCCGGAGCGGCGGATGCACGCCAAGGGCGCCGGCGCGCACGGCACCTTCACCGTGACCCACGACATCACGCGCTACACCAAGGCCAGCATCTTCTCTGAGATCGGCAAGCAGACGCCGATGTTCGCGCGGTTCTCGACGGTCGCCGGCGAGCGCGGCGCGGCGGACGCCGAGCGCGACATCCGCGGCTTCGCGCTGAAATTCTATACCGATGGAGGCAATTGGGACGTGGTCGGCAACAACACCCCGGTGTTCTTCTTCCGCGACCCCTTGCGCTTCATCGACCTCAACCACGCCATCAAGCGGCATCCGCGCACGGGGGTGCGCGACCCCGACATGAACTGGGATTTCTGGACGCTGCTGCCGGAAGCGCTGCACCAGGTCACCATCGTCATGAGCGAGCGCGGCATCCCGAAAAGCTTCCGGCACCAGCACGGCTTCGGCAGCCACACCTACAGCATGATCAATGCCGACAATGAGCGCGTCTGGGTGAAATTCCATTTCCGCACCCGGCAGGGCGTCCAGAACCTGACCGATGCCGAGGCCGAGACGCTGGTCGGCAAGGACCGCGAGAGCCACCAGCGCGACCTGTTCCAGAGCATCGAGCGCGGCGACTTCCCGCGCTGGACGCTGTTCATCCAGGTGATGACAGATGCACAGGCCAAGGCATTCCCGTTCAATCCGTTCGATTTGACCAAGGTGTGGCCGAAGGCGGATTATCCGCTGATCGAGGTCGGGTATTTCGAGCTGAATCGCAATCCGGAGAACTTCTTCGCCGAGGTCGAGCAGGCGGCGTTCGCGCCGGCGAATGTCGTGCCCGGCATCGGCTATTCGCCGGACAAGATGCTGCAAGCCCGCCTGTTCTCCTATGGCGACGCCCAGCGCTACCGGCTCGGCGTCAACCACCACCAGATTCCGGTCAACGCGCCGAAATGCCCGTTCCACAGCTATCATCGCGACGGCGCGATGCGTACCGACGGCAATCTGGGCGCCACGCTGACATACTGGCCGAACAGCCATGGCGAGTGGACCGACCAGCCGCAGCTGAACGAGCCGCCGCTCGAATTGTCAGGCGCGGCCGCGCATTGGGATCATCGCCTGGACGACGACCACTGGCAGCAGCCGGGCGACCTGTTCCGCAAGATGAATGCCACGCAAAGGCAGGCCCTGTTCGACAACACCGCCCGCCAGGTCGGCAATGCGTCGAAGCACATCCAGGAACGGCACGTCGCGAATTGCAGCAAGGCCGACCCGGCCTACGGCAAGGGCGTCGCGGATGCGCTGGCGAGGTTCGCCGCCGGAATGCTGTAGCCAGGACGGCTCCCTTCGGCCCCGTCATCCTGAGGTGCCCGCGGAGCGGGCCTCGAAGGATGAATCGGCCAGAGATGGGGCCGTGCATCCTTCGAGGCTCGCAAGAGCGCGCACCTCAGGATGACGGGGACAGCTTAGGCAACTCAGCCAGAAGCGTCAGGTGGCCGATTTCGAACAAGGCGGCGAACTCGGCTTGCCGTCCTCCTCCGCGGCTCAGGTCGGCTTGCCGCGTCCGCTCTTCTCGGCCGCGCGGCGCAGTGCGTCGGCGAGCGCGCTGCCGCCGGACTGCTCCTGCGGACGGCGCGGAGCCGACGAGGTCATCTTGCCGCGCGAGAAATCGCGCGACGGCGCCGCATTGTCCTTCTTCGGCCCGATCTCGTCGTCAAGCCGCAGCGTCAGCGCGATGCGCTTGCGCGCGACCTCGACGTCCAGCACCTTGACCTTGACGATGTCGCCCGGCTTCACCACCTCGCGCGGGTCCTTGATGAAATTCCGCGACATTGCCGAGATGTGCACCAGCCCATCCTGATGCACGCCGATATCGACAAAGGCACCGAAGGCGGCGACGTTGGTCACGGTGCCCTCGAGGATCATGCCCTTCTTGAGGTCCTTGACCTCCTCGACGCCTTCCTTGAACACCGCCGCCTTGAACGCCGGACGCGGGTCGCGGCCGGGCTTTTCCAGCTCGCGTAGAATGTCGGTGACGGTCGGTAATCCGAACGTATCGTCGACGAAGGACTGCGGCTTGAGACCCCGCACCACGTCGGCATTGCCGATCAGCGCCTTGATGTCGCTCTTGGTCGCTTCGAGGATACGGCGTACCACCGGATAGGCTTCCGGATGCACGCCGGATGAATCGAGCGGGTCCTCGCCATTGCTGATGCGCAGGAAGCCGGCGCACTGCTCGAACGCCTTCGGCCCGAGCCGCGGCACCTCCTTCAGCGCCTTGCGCGACTTGAACGGGCCGTTGGCGTCGCGGTGCTGCACGATGCTCTGCGCCAGTCCCTGGCCGATGCCCGACACTCGCGCGAGCAGCGGCACCGAGGCGGTATTGGCATCGACGCCGACCGCGTTCACGCAGTCTTCCACCACGGCATCGAGCGAGCGGGCGAGCTTGGACTCGCCGAGATCGTGCTGGTACTGGCCGACGCCGATCGCCTTCGGATCGATCTTGACCAACTCAGCCAAGGGATCCTGCAGGCGCCGGGCGATCGAAACCGCGCCGCGAATGGTGACGTCGAGGTCGGGCAGTTCGTTCGAGGCGAAGGCCGAGGCCGAGTAGACCGATGCGCCGGCTTCGGAGACCACGATCTTGGTCATCTTGCGCTCGGGCAACCGCTTCACGAGCTCGGCGGCGAGCTTGTCGGTCTCGCGCGAGGCGGTGCCGTTGCCGATCGCGATCAGCTCGACGCCATGCTCGATCGCGAGCTTGCCGAGAATGGCGAGCGCCTCATCCCAGCGCCGCTGCGGCTCGTGCGGGAAGATCGCCGTGTGCGCCACCACCTTGCCGGTCGCATCGATCACCGCGACCTTGACGCCGGTGCGATAGCCGGGATCGAGCCCCATGGTGGCGCGTGCGCCGGCCGGCGCCGCGAGCAAGAGGTCGCGCAAATTCGAGGCGAACACGCGCACCGCCTCGGTCTCCGCCGCGGTCCACAGCCGCAGTCGCAAATCGATATTGAGATGGATCTGGATCTTGGTGCGCCAGGCCCAGCGCACCGTCTCCGTCAGCCACTTGTCGCCCTTGCGGCCCTGGTTGGAGATCGCAAATCGGTTCATGATCTTGAGCTCGTAGAGGCCGGGCTGGCCTACGACCGGCTCCTGCGCCTCCGGCTTGATGGCGAGGTCGAGGATCTCTTCCTTCTCGCCGCGGAACAGCGCCAGGATGCGGTGCGACGGCAGCTTCGGCAGCGGCTCGGAGAAATCGAAATAGTCCTTGAACTTCTCGCCTTCGGTCTTCTTGCCGGTGCGGACGGTCGAGGCCATGATGCCGTTCGACCACATCTCCTCGCGCAGCGCGCCGATCAGGTCGGCATCCTCGGCGAAGCGCTCGACCAGGATCGCGCGCGCGCCGTCGAGCGCCGCGGCGACGTCGGCGACCTGCTTCTCGGCATTGACGAAGGGCGTCGCGGCCTCGTTCGGATCGCTCTCGGGCTGTGTGAGAAGCTGATCGGCGAGCGGCTCGAGGCCGGCTTCCTTGGCGATCTCGGCCTTGGTGCGACGCTTCGGCTTGTACGGCAGATAGATGTCCTCGAGCCGGCCCTTGCTGTCGGCGGCCATGATCTGGGCCTCGAGCGCGGCGTCGAGCTTGCCCTGCTCGCGGATCGAATTGAGCACCGCGATGCGGCGCTCCTCAAGTTCACGCAAATACGTCAGCCGTTCTTCCAGCGTGCGCAGCTGGGCGTCATCAAGCGCGCCGGTGAGCTCCTTGCGGTATCGCGCGATGAACGGCACCGTGGCGCCGCCGTCGAGCAGCGTCACCGCCGCCTCGACCTGTTCGTCGCGAACCCCAAGCTCCTGCGCAATCTGATGATGAATCTTTGCCACGCTCATCTCTCTAAAAGTCCGTTGCGCCAGGGATCACCGACGGCGCGGACGCCGCTTATGGACCATCCCGGAATGATTCATCAAGGCGCGCTGTGGATCAAATTGGGCGCACGCCGCAATCTATTTCCGGGATGTTGACCGTCCGCGGCTTGACAAATAAGCCCGCGCCGCATTGCCGCCGAAAATCGCAGCTCTTGCTTCACTTGACAAATCAGCAAGCAGGCTCTCCGCGGCTGCCAACCAGTGCGCATAGCCGCCGGCGAGGTTGACGACGGGCCAGTCGCTGCCCCACAGCATCCGCTGCGGCCCGAAACATGCCAGTGCATGATCCACGGCCTCGCTGAGATCGGCAACCTGCCAGTTCGGCGCCGCCTCGGTCGCTAGGCCCGAGAGTTTGCAGACGACGTTGGATCGTGTGGCGAGGCTTGCGATGTCGTCCTTCCAGGCCGCGATGTCGCCGGTCGCAAGGTGCGGCTTGCCGAAATGGTCGAGCACGAATTGCAGGTCCGGATGGCGATCGACCACCTGGATGAGCCGCGGCAGATGGCGCGGCAGCACCAGCGCGTCGAAGACGAGGTCATGCCGCGCCATGGCCTCGAGCGGCGCTGCCAGTTCGGGGCGCAGCAGCCAGTCCTCATCGGCGATGTCCTGCACCATCGGCCGCAGGCCGACCAGGAGCTCGCGCCCGGCAATCGCATCGATCCGCGCTGCGGCGTCGGCGGCGTCGAAGTCGATCCAGCCGACCACGCCGCGCACCTGCTCGGCCCCTTTGGCGATATCGAGCAGGAATGCGGTCTCCGCTTCGGTCGGTGCGGCCTGCACCAGGATGGTGCCTCCGATCCCGGCCGCGGCGAGATGCGGCGCCAGATCGGCCAGGCTGAAGTCGCGGTAGATCGGCCCGCGTTCGGGCGTCAGCCAGCCGTAATCGGCGCGCGCCAGGGTCCAGACATGGTGATGGGCGTCGATCCGCATCATGCCGGCACCGGCGCATGCTGGTCGAGCAGCCCCTCATTCTTCAGGTCGCGCCACAGCGCGGCAGGCACGGGCGACGACAACGCGGCGACGTTGCGCTCGACCTCCTGCGGCGTCTGCGCGCCGAGCACGAGGCTTGCCACCGCCGGATGGCCGAGCGCGAAGTGCAGCGCGGCGGTCGGCAGCGCCACATCGTGGGCGCGGCAGACGCGATCGATCGCCGCCACCTTCTGCATCACGTCCGGCGGCGCGTCCTTGTAATTGTACTTGGCGCCGGCAACCGCGCCGGTCGCCAGGATGCCGGAGTTGAAGACGCCACCAAGCATCATACCGATGCCCTGGGCTTGCGCCAGCGGCAGGAATTCAGCGAGCGCGGGTTGCTCGAGCAGCGAGTAGCGGCCGGCAAGCAGCATGGTGTCGAACGTTCCGGCCTTGGCGAAGCGCACGCACATCTCGGCCTCGTTGACGCCGATCCCGATACCCTTGACCACGCGTTCGGAACGCAACTTGTCGAGCGCAACATAGGCGCCCTCCATCGCCTCGCGAAACCGCGCCTCGATCGCGTCAGCTCCGTGGGTCCAGACGTCGACGTCGTGGATCAAAAGCAGGTCGATGCGATCGGTGCCGAGCCGCAGCAGCGACTGCTCCGCCGAGCGCATGGTGCCGTCATAGGAATAGTCGAACACCGCGCGATGCGGCGCGCCGCCGACGAAATTGGAGCCGTCGCCACGGCCGTGGAACGGGTCCATCCAGCGCCCGACCTTGGTACAGACGACGACGTCGTCGCGCGCCACGCGGCGCAGCGCGGTGCCGCTGCGGTGTTCGGCGAGGCCATGGCCGTAGAGCGGCGAGGAATCCAGCAGGTTGATGCCCAGCGCAAACGCCCGCTCCACTGCTGCGATCGCAGCAGTGTCGTCGAGCCGTGCGAACAGGTCGCCGAGCGGCGCCGTGCCGAAGCCGAGAATGGAGACATCGAGCCCGGTGCGGCCGAGCCTGCGGCGTGGCAGTGCCGGGGAGCCTGGATCGGAGGGTTGTTGTTGGGTCATTATCGCCTCCCGCCTGCGTTTCTTGTTAACCCCTCACCAGACTAGCGTCGTTGACCGGGATCGTGAAGAGACCTCAGCGATCGATGCCGCGGTGAGGCCTCTCATCGCGCACGCACCACATCGCTAAAATGCAATGCATAGCTTCACGTTGCCTGGCGGCGGGAAATAGGCTATGGGGGCGCTCCGTAATTTCAACGCAGGAGGCGACGATGTTCAGGTCTGTGCGCTTCCCGGGTTCGCCGCGCGATATTTGACGCGTGTCCCGGGATCGGATCCCGGGTGAAATCGCAACACCCACACGCAATCGAATCTGCTGCGGGGCCTTCGGCTCCGCGCTTGCGGAACTTTTGTCATGACCTCGACGCTTCTGGTGGCCCCTTGTCGGGAGGCCACACGCTCCGTGCTGCTCGAACGTCAGCTGCGGAGGTATCATCCGCATGTTCAGGGAAAGGTCCGCGCGCTGGCCATGCGGCACACGCGTCTTGCGGACCTTGCCGCGAGCTTTCCTGCGCTGCTGTTCGCGCTGGCGGTCCCGCGAGCCGGGATCGCTTCGGCGCGCGCACGCGGATGCGTCATCGACGGCCGCTCGCTCGCGGACGCCGCCTCCGCGGCGGGCATTCCGCTGTGGCTGCGAAGATTGCCGCCGGAAGCATTCACCGCTCCGATCACGGGACTGCCCGATGACGAGCTGTTTCGCCGGCAGATCGCGAACCACCTGCCGCCATCACCGAAGCTCGCGCCGATCTGGCTGAAATCCGTCGCGGCGGTTGCCGAGCTCGCACATGGGCCGGCGGCGGTCTGGATCGCGCGCGAGCTGGTCCGGGCGCCGCCGCGCCCCGATCCTGCGCGATTGCGGCTCGTCGGTCTGTGGGCGTGGTTCTCCACGCAGCCGGCGACGCTGGGACACACGCTGATCGACCGGAGGTGGACGCCGAGCATGCAGATCGGCTCGGCGCTCGCGGCCGCCGATGCGTGGAGCACGATGATCGCGCTGCATGTCAGCCTCGGCTCGGAGAAGATCGCGGATATGTGGCTGCAGCCGGGCCGCGTTGACGGTTACGACTTCATCCCGCTGAGCTCGACCACGGATATCTCGGAGGAGGCGGAAGCGATGCAGAACTGCTTGCGCACCTACGGTCCCAACCTCGCCCACAATCGCTCGCGGCTGTGGAGCATCAGGCGGAGCGGGCAACGCGTCGCCACCCTGAGGGTTGCGGCGCGTTTTGAGGGCCCGTTGCCAGGCATCGCCGAGCTTACCGGTATCCGGAACGCCGGGATGCCGCGCGAGGTTTGGTGGGCAGCGCGCCAATGGCTGCATAGCCACGACCTGTTGCGGATGGAGATTGAGCAGCGCAGATGGGGCACCGCGCCTCTCGACCGCCCGACCTGGCGCGCGATCTGGCGTCCGTACTGGCTCGCCAGGCGGCAGATTCCGGAATGGCTACCGCTCGCTCCATCGCGCACGGCGCTCAATGCGCTGTGATGCGCATCGGCCACCGCTGCATCGTTGCTAATCGTCGGCGACAATCTGCTGGGCAAGGTTGTCGACCACCACAGGACTCTCGAAATAGGTCACGATCGGATCGGCGCCGTATTTCTCCCGGGCGCGGGCGCGCCACGCGTCGGTGTACAGCGCTTCCGCCTCCACCCTCGAGTTCCAGAAATAGATGCCGCCGGCCGTCAGCCCGTCCTCGGACAGCACATAGGTCTTTCGAAACAGCCCCTGAATGCCGCGATAGATCGGCGCGGTGCTCAGGAAGATGCTGCGGGCCTCCTCGCGGGTGATCGGCTTCGGCAGCTTGAACGTCGTGACGGCGGTAATCATCCGGATCTCCTCGGGTTCATTCTTGACATCATTGTCAATATTGACGATTGTGTCAAGAATGACCCGATGGAGCAGATCGAATGGTGGGCGTGCGTCAGTTCGACGAGGACGAGATGATCGCGACCGCGCTCGACGTGTTCTGGCGCAAGGGCCTGCACGATGCGACCATGCAGGACCTCGCGGCCGCGACCGGCGTCCAGCGCGGCAGCCTCTACAACGCCTATGGCGACAAGGAAGCGATCTTCCTGCGCGCCTTCGATCAGTATGCCGCGCAATTCCTGGACGCGGCCGGCAGCGCGCTGGCGCAGGGCGATACCTCAGCGAGGCTGAGGAGCTTCTTTGACATGATCATCGTCAACATGACGGACGGCACGCCGCAGCGGGGCTGCCTGACGACGCGCACCGCGCTCGACGCGTCCATTTCGAGCGCGGACGTGCGCCAGCGCGTGCTGGACGTGCTTACCCGGCTCGAGCAGCTGGTCGGCAAGGCCATCAGCGCGGCGCCGAACAGGCGCAGCCCGGCCGATGCGAACCGGCTGGCGCGCGTCATCGTGACGTTCACGCGCGGACTCGCCGTGATGGAGCGCGCCGGATACAGCCGCAAGCAGTTGAGGGAATCCGCCATCACATTCATCGATGCCGTGATTGGCGACGCCTGAGGCGGCGTCCTTGTCCGGCGACGGCGTCATCGTAAGGGAGAAACCAGCATGCAGGAACGGAACGGCGGCTGCCTGTGCGGCGCGGTGCGTTACACGCTCAAGAGCGAACCGCGGAGCATCGCGATATGTCATTGCACACATTGCCAGCGGCAAAGCGGCAGCCTGTTTTCGTTCAACCTCGTGATCCGCGAAGCCGACTACCAGCAGTCGGGCGAGACGGTGGTGTTCGTCGACAAGGGCGACAGCGGCCATCCGGTCGATCGTCATTTCTGCGGGCGCTGCGGGTCCCCTCTGCTTGCGAAGACCGCATTGATACCCGGCAAGGTCGTGGTGAAAGCCGGCACGCTCGACAGCATGGAAGGATTGCAGCCGCAAGCCGAGATCTATACCGATCGCGCCGTCGAATGGCTCACGCCGATCCCCGGCGCTGCGCGCTTTGCCCGGAACGTGTGACCGGATGCGCCGGTCACGGGCGCAGCGGGAAACGATTCAGCCTGGCCAGGGTTGCGTCCGTTCCGATTGCATCGGAACGGAGGCTCTCGATTTCGCTTTGACGCGTTTTCTTCACGCGAACCGGTATCCGGTTCGCTCGAAAACGCTCCGGCGATCATTGACCGGCCGGCAGTTCGGCGTAGTTGCCGTCCTTGTCGCGGCGGTACACGACGTAGTCGATCAGGGTGATGTCACCCTTCGGCGTGTAGCTGATCTTGCCGAGCACGGTATCCCAGCTTCCGGCCTTGATGGCCGCCGCGACCTTCTTGGCGTCCGTGGTCTGGGCACGGGCTGCGGCCTGGCTCCAGATCTGGAACGCGGCGTAGCTGTAGAGCGTGTAGCCGTCGGGATCGATGCCCTTGTCCTTGAACTTCTTCAAGGTCGCGGCCGCGGTCACCTTCTTGCGCGGGTCGGGCGAGAAGGTGAACAGCGAGCCTTCGGCAAGCGGACCTGCGATCGCGGCGAACTGCTTGTCGACCAGGGCGTCGCCGCCCATCAGCACCGCATTGACGCCCTGCTCGCGCATCTGGCGCAGGATCAACGCTGCCTCGGCATAATAGCCGCCGACATAGACGAAATCGATCGACTCCTTCTTGAAGCGGGATACCAGAGCGGCAAAATCCTTGTCGCCCTTGGTATAGGCCTCATAAAGCTTTTCCTTCACGCCCGCGGCGTTGATGGCGTTCTTCGTTTCGTCGGCAAGGCCTTTGCCGTAGGTCGTCTTGTCGTGTATGATCGCGACGTTCTTGGTCTTGTAGTTCTTGATAATGTAGGCGGCCGCAACCGTGCCCTGCTGGTCATCCCGGCCGCAGACACGGAACGTGTTCCACAACCCACGCTCGGTGAATTGCGGATTGGTCGAGCCCGGCGTGATCTGCAGCACATTGCCCTCGGCATAGGCGTCCGACGCAGGGATCGAGGTCGATGAGCAGAAATGCCCAACGACGAACGGAATCCTCGCGCCTGCCATCTTCTCGGCAACCGACACCGCCTGCTTCGGATCGCAGGCATCGTCGCCGACCTCCAGCTTCAGCTTCTTGCCAAGCACGCCACCCGCCGCATTGATGTCGGCGATCGCAAGGTCAGCACCGTTCTTGAACTGCTGGCCGAAGCTCGCCTCGGAGCCGGTCATCGGCCCGACCACGGCAACACTGATATCCTGTGCCGTGGCGGCGCCGGACAAGGCCAGGCTCGCGCCGAGCGCAAGAAAGTATCCTCGAAGTGCAAACTTCATCACATTCTCCTCGATGGTCTCAAGTCGCCTCAATGCATCGCAGTCAACGAATCCGCCGATTGCAACGATCACCGGGGGGCTGCCTTTTAAGCGCGAGACGATTGGCAGGCTCGGACTGGGGCGACGGGGGATTGGACATATGCGACATCGGACAACAATGTGAAACACGTTGTCGTGCATTGTCGTCTGAAATCGCCCGCAGCGGACGTGATTGGCGGCGATCTTGTGTGCGCGACAGCACACAGGCTGGCGCAGAGCGCTGCTTGCGACGCGTCGCCGGCGGGTGATGTGCCGGGTTGCGGCGAACCGCAGGCAACGACCCGACGCCCTCTCAGGGAGATTGCGATATTCGGTCAGGAGCGCCGCGGCACCGCGCGGATATCCGACGGCGTCACGCCGTAATGCCGGCGGAAGGTGCGGTTGAAGTAGGACAGATCGCCGAACCCGACTTCGAATGCGATCGTACCGATGGTGCTGCCGCTGTGGCGCGGATCGGTCAGCAAATGATGCGCGCGCGCCAGGCGCTGGCCGAGCACGAATTCCGAGAACGTCGAACCGACGCTTTCGAACAGCCGCTGGATATGGCGCGGCGTAAGCCTCAGCCGGGCGGCCACCGCAGGCAAGGTGAGATCGCCATAGCTGAGATTATCGTTGATGTCGGCGTTGACCGCGGCGAGCCGCGCGGCCGCCAGCCCGCCGTCTTCCGCGGCAGCCGCCGCATCTCGGTTCGCGCCGATGATCAACGCCCCGAGATCGACCAGATGCCGGACGACGGCGCCGCGCAGCTCGGCCGTTGCGAGCTGGTAGCTGTCGTCAAGCTCCCTGATGTAGAGCGCCAGCAGGCGCATCGCCTCGGTGTTCGCGGGCAACGGCCGGATCAGCATTTCCTCTGGATCGCGGACCAGCAATGCCACCGCCTTGCGCGGCAGCCTGAGACCGACGAAACGGCTCGGCGAGACCGGGACCACCATGTTGCCCGCCTCCGCGCTCGACTGCAACACGGCCTGCCCCGGGCCGAGCTCGATGTCGCGGCCGCGTTGCGATGCGCGGGTGTTGCCGCTCGTGATGATCGTCAGCACGAGGTCGTCATTGCCGTCGAGCAGCTCGCGCGGCCGTGCGATCCTGAGGTTGCTGCACGCCCAGGATCCGATGCCGAGCCCAGGCAGCTCGCGCACATTGGCTTCGGCATGGAACGCGCCGGCGCTCAGCGGCTCCGGATCGAGCTTCACGATCATCCGCCCGATCTGCTCGCGAAAGATCGGCAAGCGGTCGCGCTCGCCGAAATCCGCGGTCGAGAACCGAAACCCGGTGATATCCGGCGACTGCATCGTCATCGGCTGATCCTCATGGCGGCGGGAGGTCGCCGCCGATATGCGGCCGATTTGTGGCAGCATGACACCGCTCGAGTGCACGGGACCGTGCTTACGTATCGGCACTTTTGCTGCAGACAGGCGATGCGCGCCGGATCATTCTGATGTTCTTGCCGGGCCTGAATTCGCGACCGAGACCGAAATCGTGCTCGCTTGATGTTGCCCGGCGTCGTCATCCCGTGCCGTTACGCGGATTATAATTGACTGACCGGACGGTCAATAGTAATCCAAACCCACGTCACGCAACCTTCGGCCGCCAGAAGCCGCAACGGGAGGTCATCATGGTCAGCGATTTGGTGTTGACCGATATCCGCGCCGGATATCGCGTCATGACGCTCAACAGGCCCGATCGCCTGAATTCCTTCAGCGCCGATCTGCACGCCGCACTGATGGCCGCGCTGATCGCGGCGGAACAGGACAAGTCCTGCCGCGCGCTGATCCTGACCGGAGCCGGACGCGGATTCTGCGCCGGGCAGGATCTTTCGGATGGCGTGTTCACGCCGGGCGAAACGCCGGACCTCTCCGCACCGATCGAAAAATTCTACAATCCACTGGTGCGCAAGCTGCGCGGCATTCCGATGCCGGTCGTGTGCGCCGTCAACGGGGTTGCCGCGGGCGCCGGCGCGAACCTGGCCCTTGCTTGCGACATCGTGATCGCCGCCCGGTCGGCCAAGTTCATCCAGGCCTTCGCCAAGCTTGGCCTCGTCCCTGACACCGGCGGCACCTGGTTGCTGCCGCGGCTCGTCGGCGGCGCGCGAGCGCGCGCATTGGCCATGCTCGCCGAGCCGATCTCCGCCGAGCGGGCGGAGACATGGGGCATGATCTGGAAGGTGGTCGAGGATTCCGACCTGATGGCCGAGGCCCACGCCCTCGCCGCCTCGCTCGCGACACAGCCGACCGATGGTCTTGCGCTGATCAAGCAGGCGCTCGATGCCTCCGAGACCAACACGCTCGACGCGCAGCTCGATCTCGAGCGCGAGCTGCAGGGCCGTGCCGGCCGGTCGGCGGACTATGCCGAAGGCGTCACCGCCTTTTTCGAAAAGCGCGCCCCACGCTTTGTCGGACGGGCCAAGGATTGAACGTTTCCGATTGAACATTCCGCCGCTAAGGCGAGACGCATCATTGATCCCAAGTCAGAAGGTCCAATTGCGATGACACAGCCTCAATCCAGCGGTGCACGGACGGCGGACAACGTCATGAAGCTCGACAGTTTCGTGCGCGGAAAATGGTCCGGCCCGGGCGAACCGGCAGCCGAGATTCAGAGCGCCGTCACCGGCGATGTGGTGGCGGTCACGACCGGAAGCGATCTCGACATGCGCGAGATCCTCGCCTATGGCCGCGCGGTCGGCGGCAGGCATCTTGGAAAACTGACGTTCCACCAGCGCGCAGGCTTGCTGAAGGCGCTCGCCGACTATCTGACCCAGCACAAGGACCGGCTCTACCAGCTGTCGTTCCATGCGGGCGCAACCCGCACCGACGCTGTCATCGACGTCGACGGCGGCATCGGCACGTTGTTCGCCTATGCCGGCAAGGGACGCCGCGAGCTTCCGAACAGCAAATTCCTGCTCGACGGCAATGTCGAAGGGCTCTCCAAGGGTGGCGCATTCGCCGGTCAGCATATCGTGACGCCGCTGCACGGCGTCGCCGTGCACATCAACGCATTCAACTTCCCGTGCTGGGGCATGCTGGAGAAGCTGGCGCCCGCGCTGCTGGCCGGCGTGCCAGTCGTGACCAAGCCCGCGACGGTCACCTCCTATGTCGCTTACGAACTGGTCCGGATCATCACCGAATCCGGCGTGCTGCCCGAAGGCGCGCTGCAATTCATCGTCGGATCGACCGGCGACCTGTTCGACCATCTGACCTGCCAGGACGTGGTGTCCTTCACAGGCTCGGCCGACACGTCGCAAAAACTACAGCGGCATCCGGTCATCGCGCGCGAGGCGGTCAGGTTCATCGCCGAACGGGATTCGCTGAACGCCGCAATCCTCGCTCTGGACGCCGTACCGGGCAGCCCGGAGTTCGACCTCTTCGTCAAGGAAGTGGCCAAGGAAATGACGGTCAAGGCGGGGCAGAAATGCACCGCGATCCGCCGTGCACTGGTGCCGTCGACGCAGCTCGATGCCGTGATCACGGCGCTGCGCGATCGTCTGGCCAAGGTCACGATCGGCAATCCCGAAAACGACAAGGTCGGGATGGGGCCGCTGGTCGGGCTCGGCCAGCGCAGCGATGTGCTTGCCCATGTCGCGAAGCTTCGCGCCGAAGCCGAACTGGTGGCCGGCGATCCCGGCAACTTCGCGCTGCTCGATGCCGACGCGAAGCGCGGCGCGTTCGTTCCGCCGCTGCTGCTGCATTGCGCGAAGCCGCTCGCCGCAACCGCGGTCCACGAGATCGAGGCGTTCGGGCCTGTCAGCACCGTAATGGGATACGACGATCTGGATCAGGCCATCGCGCTGACCAATCGCGGCGGCGGCAGCCTCGTCGCATCCATCTACACGCACGACATCCCGGCCGCGACCGAACTTGCCTTCGGCATCGGCAGTTTTCACGGCCGCGTCGCACTCATCGATCGCGACTGCGCGAGCGAGCACACCGGACACGGTTCGCCGATGCCGCAGATGGTTCACGGCGGCCCCGGCCGGGCCGGCGGCGGCGAGGAACTGGGCGGCGTCCGCAGCCTCCAGCACTACATGCAGCGCACCGCGCTGCAGGGCTCGCCGTCGATGCTGAGCGGCGTCACCGGCCGCTGGTTCAAGGGCAGCCCGATGCTCGAAGGCGACCTGCACCCGTTCCGCTATCACTATGACGATCTCGAGATCGGCCGCACGCTGGTCTCGAAGTCGCGGCAGATCACGCTCGACGACATCGAGCACTTCGCGCATTTCACGGGCGACACCTTCTACGCCCATATGGACGAGGAAGCGACCAAGGGGCATCCGTTCTTCCCGGGCCGCGTCGCACATGGCTACCTGCTGCTGTCGTTTGCCGCCGGCCTGTTCGTCGATCCCGACTACGGGCCGGTGCTGGCGAATTACGGCCTCGACTCGCTGCGCTTCGTCAAACCCGTCCAGCCCGGCGAACAGATCCAGGTGCGGCTGACCGCGAAGGAGAAGATGCCGCGCAACAAGCAATATGGCGAGGTGCGCTGGGACGTCGAGATCACGACCGGCACCGGCGAAACCGCGGCGACCTACGAGCTTTTGACCATGAACGCGATGCGGGATTAAGAGGCACGTCAGAGCAACTCGGCCTGCCGGCTGCGGCCGGCCGATTTCGCCTTGCCGCGCGGCCGGGTGGCGGCGGCGGCATCGTCGGCGCCGGCCAGCACGAGCTGCGCGACGAAACCGGCATATTCGGCGCGGGTCATCGGCCCGCCCTCGCGGAACCACATGTAATGCCAGTTCAGCATGCCGAAGACGCTCATCGTCAGCGGCTTGAGCACGCGCTTCTGCTTCGCCGCCGGCACCGCGGCGACGAGCGCATCCGACATGAGCCCGACCAGGATCCGCTCGCTTGCGAGCAGCGGCTGCTGCTTGTCCTTCGGCAACAGCTTGAGGCTTGAGATCTGGACCTGATGCTCGGCGTCGGCATGCCGGTAGAGCTCGAGCAGGGTCGCAACGATCGTCCTGAAGCGTGCAACCGGATCGCCGGCCTGTGCGCTCGCCTTGCGGACCGCCGCCACCAGCTTCGCGAGATGCGACGACAGGATATCGAACAGGATCGCTTCCTTGTCGGGATAATAGTGATAGAGCAGCGCCTTCGAGACACCGCAGGCGTCGGCGATGGTGTTCATCGACGTGCCGACATATCCCGATGCGGCAAACAGCTTGGCCGAGCGATGCAGCATCGAGAGGCGCTTGTCGTCATAGTCCTTGGCGCGCGATCGGGCCATGTCTTGTCCGTTCCACCAGGCGGCCGTTCGGCCATCGTCCAGGGATGTCAGTCAATAGTCGCAAAGTTCCGGGACTACAGCCTGCCTCCAAACCGCCATTTATTGACCATCCGGTCGGACAATTCCACAAGCTCGGCGATCGGGCAACATTGCCCGGAATGAATTTTCCTGGCGCCGCGTCGCGAGAGCATCTCTCTGCTGCAAGACGCCTCGCCATGCGCGTCTGATTGCAAACTTCGCGACGCCGCCGAGTTTCGCGCGCGTCCCGAACAGGGGCGTGTTATCGTTCGTCGAACGGCTCGGAATGCGAAGGAGACTCTGGGTGCGGACATCCTCTTGGCTCCACGTCCTTCGTCGCGCAGCCCGCCGGCTGAAGAGATGGCAGCGGCGGTTGGCGCGCGCTGCCAACCCCGACGGCAAGGACATGCACGAACTCTTTCTGTTTGGTCCTCACGGCTGATTGCTGGTTGCCTTGACGCATGCCCAATCGAGACCGCGGCAGATGTGATCCATCGCCACGCTGACGTCAGTCTGCCCACGCCGCGCATGTCGTGCGGCCGGATCACGCACAGAGCGATAACATGACAGCTCCTCGAGCGCGTCACGTCATCATCGTCGGCGGGGGCGCGAGCGGCGTCCTGCTGGCGCACCAGCTACTGCGTCAACCGACGGACGATGTCCGCGTCAGCCTGATCGAGCAGCGTCCCGACATCGGGCGCGGCATCGCCTATCATACCGGCAATCCGGATCATCTGCTCAATGTACGGGTCGCGAATATGAGCGCGCTGCCCGACCAGCCGGATCATTTCTGGCACTGGCTGATCTCGCGCGGGGCGGACGCGCCGCTCTGCCCTGATCCCTATTGCTTCGTGCCGCGGCGCATCTTTGGCGACTACATTGCCAGTCTGCTCGAGCAACAGGCGTCCGATCAGGCCGACATCCAACGCCTGTCGATCGTGCACGGCAGGTGCATCGCCCTCCGCGAACGGCGAGGCGACGTCACCGCCAGCCTCGACGACGGCCGGCAGCTGATCGGCGACATCGTCGTTCTCGCAACCGGGCACGATCCACGCGCGAACAGCCCGGGTCATGCCGATCCCTGGGCAGCACCGTCTGCCGCCGCGATCGCCGACGACGCGACCGTCCTGATCCTCGGCACGGGCTTGACGATGGTCGATTACGTGCTGTCGTTGCTGCGCGACGGACATCGCGGGCCGATCGTTGCGATGTCGCGGCGGGGCCTTCTCGCCAAACCGCACCGCCGGGTCGACGCCGTACGCATCGAGGAGGCGGAGGTCCCCTTCGGCTCCGGAATCGGCAGCCTGCTTCGCTGGCTTCGCGGCCGCATCGACCGGCACATCGCAGCGGGCGGCGACTGGCGCAGCGTCATCGACGGGCTTCGCCCCCACACCCAGCGGCTGTGGCGTGAGCTCCCGCTTTCGTCCAAGCGCCGGTTCCTCGAGCACGCACGCGCCTGGTGGGACGTGCATCGGCATCGGATGGCGCCGGAAGTGGAGGTCCGGATCACCGAAGCGATCTATGGAGGCCGGCTCACCCCGATGGCCGCGAAGCTGATCTCGGCCGAGCCCGACCGGACAGGCGCGAGCGTCAGTTACCGGCGACGCGGCGAGACCAGGCTCCATCGCATGCATGTCGGCGCCATCGTCGACTGCACCGGCATCGTCAAGGATCCGCGCGCAACCGCCAATCCCGCGGTGCGCAGCCTGCTCGAGCTTGGCCTGGCGCGCGTCGATCCGCTCCGCATCGGCATAGAAACCGATCGCAATTGCGCAATCATCGGTCACGACGGCGTCCCGTCACGTCGCCTGTATGCCGTCGGCCCGCTCACGCGCGCCGCGTTCTGGGAAATCAGCGCAATTCCCGACATCCGCAACCAATGCGCCGAGCTTGCCGCTCTGCTGGTTCGCGCCGACGAGGAGCGGCAACTCGCATCCCCCGCGCGCGTCTAGGACTTCGGCTCTGATTGAATCAGAACCGAAAATCCAGCCCTTTGTTCTGACGCGCTCTCTTCTTCACGCGAACCGGTGTCCACTTCGCTCGAAAATGCTCTAGCTGCTGCCGAAGCCGGCCGGAATGAACGCCGGCAGCTTCTCCTCGATGAAGTGCTTGACCTCCGGCGAGTTGAAGACCTGGATGAAGGCCTTCAGGCGCGGATCGTCCTTCTTGTCCGGCCGCGCGGTAAAGCGCAGCACGAGACCGTCATCGACCGTGCGGTCGATCACCAGCGCCGATTTCGGATCACCGCCGGCCGGTATCAGATAGGTGATATTGACGAGCGCAAGCGTAACGTCGTCGAGCGACCGGTAGGTCTGCGCCGGATCGAGCTCGACGATCTTCAGGTTCTTGGGATTTTCGATGATATCAAACCGGCTCACCGAAAAACCCTTGCCCGGCGCCAGCTTGATCAGTCCGGCGCGTTCGAGCAGGATCAAGCCACGCGCGCCGTTGAGCGGCTCGTTCGGGATCGCAACGCTGTCGCCGGACTTGATCTCGTCGAGCGACTTGATCTTCTTCGAGAACAGCCCGACGGGCGCGATCACGCCGACCTTGTCGACCTGGATCAGGTTGAAACCGCGCTGCTTGTTCTGGATCGCGAGATAGGTGGCGTGCTGGAACAGATTGGCGTCGACGTCGCCGCTGTTCACCACCTCGTTCAACGCGACCCAGTCCGACAGCTCGACGATCTTGACGTCCTGCCCCTTGTCCTTGGCGAGCTTGGCGGCAAAGGCAGCCAACTGACCGACCGGGCCGGCGCTGGTCGCAATCTTGAGAGGTTCGTCCGCAACGGCGGCCGCAGTCATGGCAAGCAGCACGCCAGCTGCCTGCGCCAGGCGCAACAATGTCTTCATGGTCTCGGTTTCAACTCCGTCTTCTGGGATCGATCAGGCCGCCTTGCGGCCGCTGCTTCCCGCCTCAGCCTCGGCCAATGCCTGGGTGATGTCAGCGAGGATGTCGTCGGGATGCTCGATGCCGACCGAAAGCCTGATGTAGCCGGGCGTCACGCCTGCCGCGAGCTGCTCCGCGGCGCTCAGCTGCTGATGGGTGGTCGATGCCGGGTGGATCGCCAGCGAGCGCGCATCGCCGATGTTGGCGACGTGATAGAACAGTTTCAGCGCATCGATGAAACGACGGCCGGCCTCGACGCCCCCTTTCAGCTCGAAGCCGACCAGCCCGCCATAGCCGCCCTTCAGATAGAGATCGGCGCGGCGCCGGTCCTCCCCGCTCTGCAGTCCGGGAAAGATCACATGCGAAACGGCGGGATGCCGTGCCAGGAAGTTCGCGACCTTGATCGCGTTCTCGTTGTGCTGACGCAACCGCAGCGGCAAGGTCTCCAGTCCCTGGATGAACTGAAATGCGTTCTGGGGAGCGACCGCGGCGCCGAGATCGCGCAGCAGCTTCACGCGTGCGCGCAGGATGTAGGCGATCGGACCGAGCGGCTTGGCTGCCTCGGTCCAGATCGCGCCGTGATAGGCATCGTCCGGCTGCGTCAGCAGCGGGAACCGCTCGGCGTGCGCCGCCCAGTCGAAATTGCCGCCATCGATGATCGCTCCGCCAATCGACGTGCCGTGGCCGCCGATATACTTTGTCGCGGAATAGACGACAATCGCCGCGCCGTGCTCGAACGGGCGCGCAATGAGCGGGACGGCGGTGTTGTCGAGAATCAGCGGCACGCCGAGCGAACGACCGATATCCGCGACTTCCCTGATCGGGAAGACGTTGAGCTTCGGGTTCGGCAGCGTCTCGGCGAAGTAGGCCCGGGTCTTCGCATCGGTCGCCCGGCGGAAGTTTTCCGGATCGGCCGGATCGACGAAGCGAACCTCGATGCCGAACTGCTTCAGCGTCTGCGACAGCAGCGTCCAGGTGCCGCCGTACAGATCGGTCGATGAGACGATATTGTCGCCGGCTTGCGCGATGTTGAAGATCGCGTAGGCCGTCGCCGACTGGCCTGACGCCACGGCCAGCGCGCCAACGCCGCCTTCCAGCGCGGCCAAGCGCTCCTCGAACGCGTCAGCCGTCGGGTTCTTGATCCTGGTGTAGATCTGTCCGATCGCCTCCAAGGCGAACAGCCGCGATGCGTGATCGGTATTCTCGAATTGAAAGGACGTCGTTTGGTAGATCGGAACGGCGACGGCGCCGGTCGCCGGGTCGGACCGGTACGATCCGCCATGCAAGGCAAGCGTCTCGACATTCTTGGTTTCGATCGGCATCTCGAAAATCTCCTGAAATCCGTGGACCCAGCATCAAAAGGCAAAGAATGATGCGCAGCAGCGTCCGCGACTGTCGAGACATCGGAGAAAATAGCGATGAGCGTGCTGGCGGCGCGTCTGATGGCGTCGCTAATTTTTCGGCCGTTGCGCCAATCGCGTAAGATTTGTTTCACTGCGCCGCCGGTTTGAACGGCTCAGCGGAGCTGATGGGCCATCTGCTGATCGCGCCTGCAAATCGGTACGCAATGTCGTGCATACCGTGATTTCGAACAGCACGACGAAGTCGAACAAACGAATCTCTGCTGCGCCAGATCGAAGACGAAGCACGATTTTGATCCTGTCTTTCCAAATAGAAAATAAAGCCGCGTAGCTGACGTGATAAATCACCTCTCAGTCCTCAATTGGCGGAATCGCGCGATGACCAGACCAAAGGAACTTCGTTTCAACGCGTTCAACATGATGGCGCCGAGCCACAACTGGGCCGGCCTCTGGTCACACCCGCGCGACACTTCACTTAACTACAACTCGCTCGACTATTGGGTGGACTACGCCAGAACGGCCGAACGCGGCCTGCTCGACGGCATCTTCCTGGCCGACGTCTTTGGCATCTATGACGTCTACGGCGGCAGTCCTGAGACTGCGCTGCGTCACGCCGTTCAGTTGCCGAACGCCGAGCCGACCCTGCTCGTCTCCGCCATGGCTTACGCAACGAGGCATCTCGGCTTCGGCATCACGTCCAACCTCACCTACGAACATCCCTACCAGTTCGCCCGCCGCTTCTCGACGCTCGATCATCTCACTCGCGGCCGGATCGGCTGGAACATCGTCACCGGCTATCTCGATAGCGGCGCCCGCGGAATGGGTCTTGAGGCCAACCGCGCGCATGATGAACGCTACGAGGCGGCCGAGGAATTCCTCACCGCGGCCTACAAGCTATGGGAAGGCAGCTGGGAGGACGGCGCGGTCCGCCGTGACCGGACAGCGCGCGTGTTCACCGATCCGGCAAGGATCCACAATGTGCGGCACCAGGGACCTCATTACCGGGTCGACGGCATCCACCTCGCCGAACCGTCGCCACAGCGCACACCGTTGCTGTATCAGGCGGGAACCTCGAAGCGCGGCCGCGCCTTCGCGGCGAGGCACGCTGAGGCGATCTTCCTCAACGGCCAGACCAAGCCCATTCTGGCCCGCGCCGTACGCGAGATCAGGGAGGCGGGCAAGGCGTTCGGACGCGACCCCTATGATATCCGCCTGTTCGCCGGAGCGACCGTGATCGTTGCCCCGACGCGCGCGGAGGCCAACGATCTGCTCGAGGAGTACGCAGGGTATGTCGATCAAGCCGGCCAGCTGGCCCTGCTCTCGGGCTGGACCGGCATCGATTTCTCGAACTATCGTCCCGATCAGGCGGTACGATATGTCGAGAGCAACGCGATCCAGTCGATGGTCGAGAATTTCACGTTGCGGAGCGACCGGCCGGTCAAGGTCGGTGATCTCGCGACGCTGAGCCGGGTCGGCGCACGCTCGCCATTCGTGGTCGGTTCACCCCAGGACGTGGCGGACGAGCTGATCGCCTGGGCCGACGAGACCGACGTCGACGGCTTCAACCTGTTCCGCCTCGTCGCGCCGGAATCGCTGACGTCATTCGTCGACCTCGTCGTGCCGGAATTGCAGTCACGCGGAGTCTACAAGACAGCCTATCGCGAAGGCACGCTCCGCGAGAAGCTGTTCCCCGGACGCGGTCCCTATCTTGACGCTACGCATCCCGGCGCCGGCTTCCGCCGCGCCTCGACGGCAGCGCGCACCGAGGCCGCCGAATAGATCAGCCTGGAAACCTCCTGGCGATGGGCGATCAACGCCCGTCACCAGGTTGCGATGTAGGTGCCCTTGAAGCGCTTCTCGAGGAATGCCTTGACCTCTTCGGAATGGTAGGCATCGATCAGCTGCTTGACCCAGGGCTTGTCCTTGTCCGCCTCGCGCACGGCAATGATGTTGACCCACGGGCCATCGGCCGCCTCGCGGGCAATTGCATCGGTGGCGGGATTGAGCCCGGCCTGAACCGCATAATTGTTGTTGATCGAGACCAGATCGACATCTTGCAAGGAACGCGGCAACTGCGCGGCATCAAGCTCGACGAAGCGCAGATGCTTCGGATTGTCAGTGATGTCGGCAATGGTCGACGCGACGTTATTGGGATCCTTGAGCTTGATCACGCCGTGCAGCGCAAGGATCATCAGGCCGCGCGCGCCATTGGAAGGATCGTTGGCGATCGCCACCCGCCCGCCATCCGGAAGATCGGCCAGCTTCTTGTATTTCAACGAGTAGACACCTTGCGGCGACGCAATCGTGTTGGCGACCTTGACGATCTTCCAGCCGGTCTTCGATATCTGGTTCTTCAAATAAGGCTCGTGCTGGAACGAATTGGCCTCGAGATCCCCGAGCGCGAGCGCCTGGTTCGGGATCACGTAGTCGGTGAATTCGACCACCTTGATGTCGAACCCATGGCCCGCAGCCACCTTCTTGACGACTTCGAGGATCTCGGCGTGTGGTCCGGCCGTGACGCCGACCCGGACCGTCTCGGCCCTCGCGGTGCCGACCAGGAGCGTTACCGCGGCAACCGCCGTCATCAGAATACGCATCATCTTCCCTCAGCGATTGGATCGTCGACTACCAGCCGGGCAGCACCGCGCCCTTGAACTTGGTCTGGACGAATTCCTTGATCTCGGGCGTGTGGTAGCTATCGACCAGGATCTTGACCCACGGCTTGTCCTTGTCGGCGGAGCGAACCGCAATCAGATTGACGTATGGCCCTTTCGGATCCTCGCGCAGGATCGGATCCTTGACCGGATTGAGACCAGCCTGCGTCGCATAGTTGGTGTTGATGACCGCCGCATCGACATCGTCGAGCGCCCGGGGCGCCTGGGCTGCGTCGACCTCGACGAATTTCAGCTTCCTGGGATTGTCGGTGATGTCGATAACAGTCGGCTTGAAGCCGACATCGCTCTTCAGCTTGATCGCGCCCTTGTCGCGCAGCAGAAGCAGCGCCCGGCCGCCATTGGTCGGATCATTGGGAATTGAGACCTTGGCTCCGTCAGGAACGTCGGCCCAGCTCTTGTGCTTGCGCGAATAGACACCGATCGGAAAATTGACCGTCAATCCCACCTGCTCGATCTTGTAGCCGCGATCGGCTTTCTGGTTGTCCAGGTAGGGCTGGTTCTGAAACGAGTTGGCCTGGATGTCGCCGGCATCGAGCGCGGCGTTCGGAACGACATAGTCGGAGAACTCGATGAGCTGAAGCTCGAGCCCGCTCTTCGCCGCGATCGGTTTCACGGCCTCGAGGATTTGTGCATGCGGCCCGGGCGTCACACCAATCTTGATCGTTTCTGCCGCGGCGGCGGTCGACCAGATCGCAACAACGCCTGCAAGTGCGAAAATGGATCGAAGCAACATCCTGGTCTCCATGGAACTGAAATCGTCATCAAGCTCATCGCCCGCTCCGGGGACGAAATCAATGAAATGAGAATCCAAATTTTCTCGCATGACGAGTTGCCACTGCTGCGGCCGCGAGGAAAAGAGAATGGAGGCGGCCGGGCATTTTGGCGCAGCGAGCGACCTATCTGCTGATCCCGGCCGCAACGCGCGCGCCAAAAATACTTTTTCTCGCTGACTTCGCTTGCAGAGAAAATTGCACTCGTTCGGGCGATTTCTCCGCGATTGCCTCCGGCGCTCTGATTGCACACAAATGACAACAGATCGAACCGGTTTAGGACGTCTCACCATGCCCATCTTTGCCCGCCCCATTCCGCCAGCGCAGGCCGCATCATCGGCGGCTGCGATGTCGCGCCGTCTTGCTGTCGCCGCCGTCGGGCTGCTTGCGATGACCTCGCTGGTTCGGCCTGCGGCGGCCGAGGAAATCCGGATCGGCTACCAGAAATCGTCGACGCTGACCGCGATCCTGAAGACCAACGGCGCACTGGAGAAGGCGTTGGCGCCGCTCGGCATCACCGTGTCATGGCACGAGTTCACCAGTGGCCTGCCGCTGCTCGAAGCCATCAATGTCGGCAGCATCGATTTCGGGGCCGACGTCGCCGACACCGTGCCGATCTTCGCCCAGGCCGCCGGCGCCAAGCTCGCTTACGTCGCGGAAGAGGCCGCCTCTCCATCGGCGCAGGCGATCCTGGTGCCGAAGGAATCCGCGATCAAGTCGCCGGCCGATCTCAAGGGCAAGAAGGTCGCGGTCACCAAGGGCGCAGGCAGCCACTTCCTGCTGCTGGCGGTACTTGCCAAGGCCGGACTGTCCTTCAAGGACATCACGCCGGCCTATCTGACGCCGGCGGATGGCCGCGCGGCGTTCGTCAGCGGCAATGTCGATGCCTGGGTCGCCTGGGATCCGTTCCTCAGCAGCGCGCAACGCCAGTCCGGCGCGCGCATCCTGACCGACGGCAGCGGCGGGCTCGCAAGCTACAAGCGCTACTATCTCGCGTCGGCCGCGTTCGCCGAAAAGCGGGCCGATGCACTGAATGTCATCTTTGCCAGGCTGGTCGAAACCGGCACCTGGGTCAAAGCCAATCCCAAAGACGCCGCGGCGCTGCTCGCCGGCCTGTGGGGCATCGACGCCACCACGGTGGAGGAGGCCAACAGCCATCGCTCCTACAAGGTCGGCGTGGTCACCCCGGCCGGCCTTTCCGAGCAGCAGCGGATCGCCGATACTTTCACGGCCGAAGGTCTGCTGCCACGCAAGGTCGATACCGGCGACGTCAAGATCTGGGCGCCGAAGGGATCGTGACGGCGCTGCGTCTTTAGCGGTGGCGCAGGCGACGGTTGACGCGGCGTGCCAGGTAGTCGCCGGCGGTCTGTACGGTCTGAACCAGTGCGATCAAAACGACGACGACCGCAAGCATCATTTCGGGCATGAAGCGCTGATAGCCGTAGCGAATGCCGAGATCGCCGAGGCCGCCGCCGCCGACGGCCCCGACCATTGCAGAGTAGCCAAGCAGGCTGACCACCGCGAGCGTCAGGGCCAGCACCAGGCCCGGCAAAGCCTCCGGGATCAGGACCTTGAACACGATCTGCAACGGGCTTGCACCGAACGAGGACGCCGTCTCGATCAGACCGGCATCGACCTCGCGGATCGCGGCCTCGACCAGACGGGCGATGAACGGCGTTGCCGCGATGGTGAGCGGCACAATTGCCGCGCCCGATCCGATCGAAGTGCCGGCAATCAGCCGCGTGAAAGGAATGATCGCAACCACCAGGATGATGAACGGCGTTGAGCGGGCCGCATTGACGATGACGCCGAGCACGCCATTGGCTGACGGCGCGGCGAACAGCTCCCCTTTCCGGCTGGTCGCCAGGAAAACGCCAAGCGGAAGGCCCAGCGCGGTCGCAACCAGCGCGGCCACCGAGACCATGAAAAGGCTTTCCCCCGTGGCCTGAACGATCAGGTTGATGAGTTCACGCGACATAGCCGAGACGCTCCACCAGAATGTCATGCTGAGAAAGATAGGCCAGGGCCTGCCTGGCCGCGGCTTCACCGCCGGGGATGCCGAGGATTAGCGAACCCACGTGCTGGCCGCCGATCTCGTCGATGCGGGCCGACAGCAGCGCCACGTCATGGGACAACTCGCGCGAAAGCCGCGCCACCACGGTGTCGCCGGCTTCGGTGCCGCGCACCTGCACGCGAAGGACCGCCTGCCCGCCTGCAACCGGTTGCGGCGAAAGGCGGCTCGCCAGCGAGACCGGAACACTGTCCCCGATCACCTCGGAAAGGAACGCCTGCGTGACCGGATGCCGGGGATGCGTGAAGATCTCCGCGACATGACCTCGCTCGACGACCTGGCCGCCGTCGATCACCGCAACCTCCTTGGCGAGCTGGCGGACAACCGACATCTCGTGGGTGATCAGCACGATCGTGACCCCGAGCTCGCGATTGATGTTGGCCAGCAGATCCAGAATCGCACGCGTGGTCTGCGGATCGAGCGCCGACGTCGCCTCGTCGGACAGCAGCACATTCGGCCGTGTCGCCAGCGCGCGGGCGATGCCGATGCGCTGTTTCTGGCCGCCGGACAATTCGGACGGATAGCGATCGTACTTGTCGGCAATGCCGACGAGCTCGAGCAGCTCGGCCACACGGACGGCGATGTCAGCCCTGGACCAGCCGGCGATCTCGAGCGGCAAGGCGATATTGTCCGCCGCCGTCCGCGACGACAACAGGTTGAAGTGCTGGAAGATCATGCCGATCGAGCGCTGCGCCAGACGGAGCTCGCGGCCGGCAAGCGCCGAGATCTCGCTGTTATCGACGACGACGCGGCCGCTCGACGGCTTCTCAAGCCCGTTGATGAGACGGACGAGGCTCGATTTGCCGGCGCCGGAGCGACCGATCACGCCGGTGATCGAGCCACGCGGGATCGCGAAGTCGATCGCCTGCAGGGCATGCACGCTCGGCTTGTCGCGATAGGCCGGATAGACCTTCGAGACCGCCTCGAAGCGGATCATGGCTTCGCTCGCGTTGGGAGCGAGCGGAATGGGCGGCAGCGGCGCAACAGGCTGCGCCGTCGTCAGGGATTGATGTATATTCATTCGGTCGGTCCAATTGGGAAATGGCTTCGGTCGCCGGGCGCAGCCCGGCTCAATGACCAAAGAGCAGATAGCTGCGGTCGATGCCGCGGAGATCGCGCGTCTCGTCGGTCCAGCCGACCGCGCGGCGGTAACTGCCCAACGCAGCAGTCTGCCGCAGCGCGACCACATCGGTCGGGCGAGGCTCCTCCGCATAAGGCGACACGTAAAGCGCGTCCTCGGGACAATACAATTCGCAGAGGAAACAGGTCTGGCAATCGCCCTGACGGGCGATCACCGGAATCCCCTCCGTCTTGTCGAAGACATTGGTGGGGCAGACATTCACGCAGATGTCGCAGGACGTGCAGCGCTCGGCGTCGATCACCTCGATCATTCCGCGGCCTCTGCATAGCTGGCCTCGGCATGCGGCCGCACCGTGGTCCAGACCTCGTCAAGGCCGCCGCTCGTCACGTAATGGCGTTGGCGGTCGTCCTGATCGGGATAGTCGTCGCGGCGATGCATGCCGCGGCTTTCGTGACGCGCCAGCGCGCTGCGGTACATCCAGCGCGACGTCGCCAGCATGGCCGCGCTCTCGCGGGCACGCAGCAGATCGTCCTTGCTCGCCGCATCGGCCGCCGAGGCGTCGGACCATTCCGCATCGAGCCGCGCCAGCGCGCCTTCGAGACGCGAGGCGTGCCGGAAATAGTTCAGCTCATACGGATAGACCTCGTTCTGGACCGCCTTTGCCAGCGCGGCCGGCTCAAACGCGCGACCCGCTCTGCTTCGAAACGCGACGGTACCGGCGGACGCCAGCCGTCGCTGACGTACCGGGCCCAGCTGCCTTGCATAGCCGGCAGCGCCCCATCCGGCCCAGGTCCCCGATGACATCGCCCAGGCGGCATTGTGGCTGCCGCCGCCGGTGAAGCCGCCGCAGATCAATTCGCGCGTCGCTGCATCACCGGCGGCGTAGAGTCCCGGCACGCTGGTGGCGCAGCTGTCGTCGACAATGCGAAGGCCGCCGGTGCCGCGCACGGTGCCTTCGAGCCGCAAGGTGACGGGGAAACGCTCCCTGAAGGGATCGATGTCGGTGCGATCGAACGGCAGGAAGAAATTCGGCTGCGACGCGCGCATGTGACGCTGCACAGCGTCGTCCGCCTTGTCGAGGCGGGCATAGACCGGTCCCTGAAGCAGCGCGCGCGCAATCGCCGATCGCCCGCCCTTGGATGCCGCACCGGGAACGACGCTGCCGTCCTCATAGCTGAAGGTCGCCCAGCCGTAGAACAGCGTCTTGGTCACGGAGCCGAACGCCGGCGAGATCGCATAAGGGTTGGAGAATTCCATGCTGCTGAACTCGGCCCCGACCTCCGCGGCCATCAGATAGCCGTCCCCGGTCAGCACATTCGATCCCAGCGTCTTGCTCAGGAACGCGCAGCCGCCGGTCGCGATGACGACAGCCTTGGCGCGCACTATCCAGCGATCGTGCTTCTGGCGGCGCACGCCGCCGGCTCCCGCAACCGAGCCGTCGTCATCCACCAGCAGCTCAAGCGCCGGACTGTGATCGAGAATGGTGACGCCGGCCTGCTTGGTGCGCTTGCGCATCAGGCGCATGTATTCCGGCCCTTGCAGCGAATTGCGCTGCGACTTGCCACCGTCGTCGACCGGGTAAGGGTAACCCCAGGCAGCCAGACGATCGCTGTCCTCGTAGGTCTGGTCGAGCACGCGCGCCATCCAGCGGCGATCCTGCAAGTACCCGCCCATCTTTTCGCGATTGGCCATCGCGGCCTCGCGCATTGCCGGATTGGGATCGACATACCAGACGCCGGTGCCGGCAGCCGCGGTGGCACCCGACGTGCCGCAAAATCCCTTGTCGGCGAGCACGACGCGTGCGCCGCGCTCGGCGGCGCTCACCGCAGCCCACGTCCCCGCCGGCCCGCCGCCGATCACCAGCACGTCAGCGTCGAATTCGACCGAGCCGCCTGGCACAGTTCGCTGTTCGGCGCGTCGCTCGTGGACTGTCATCGCTCAATTCTCCGAGCGGCACCGATTGCTTGCAATGCGCCGCAACAGCATCGTTACGCGAGTAGGCTTCGCTGGCAATTTCAGATATTTGCACAGACTTGGACGAAGCTTCCCCTGCCGCTGCGCGCCAAAGAATATTCATGCGGCGACGGGCGGGACGTTCCGTTCATCGCAGAAGATCGACACCGGATTTGTCCGCAGATCGCACGGGAGAGACGGATATTTCTTTTTGCATGGAGGCGCCGGCCGTTCGTTTTCATGCGGCCAGACAGGCGATATTTCGTGAATCGTCTCACCTCAATGCGTGGCAGCCATGTCCGATCGTCAGCTTCACCTCAATGTCAACCTATTGCACTCCGGCGTCTATGCGTCGGCGTGGCGGCTGCCCGAAAGCGATCCTCGCGCCTGCTTCGACGTCGGCCATTATGTGCGCGTGGCTGAGATCGCCGAGCGCGGCAAGCTCGATGCGATCTTCCTTGCCGACACACCGGCGATCACCGACCGCATCGACTACCGCTCCTTCACGTCGATGGAACCGACGATCGTGCTGGCGTCGGTGGCCGCGGCGACCAGCCATGTCGGGCTGATCGCGACCGCCTCGACCACCTACAACGAGCCCTACAACATCGCGCGTCGCTTCGCGACCCTGGACCTGGCGAGCGGCGGCCGCGCCGGCTGGAATGCGGTAACCACGGCCGACGCGTCGGCCAGCCGAAATTTCGGCCTCAGCAACGTGCTGGAGCACAAGGCCCGCTATGAGCGCGCCAAGGAGTTCGCCGAGGTCGTCCACGCACTGTGGGACAGTTGGGAGGACGACGCCTTCGTCGGCGACAAGTCCTCGGCGCGATTTGTCGATACGTCGAAGGTTCATCCGATCGCGCATCGCGGCGCCCATTACTCCGTGGCCGGCCCGCTCAACGTGCCGCGTTCGCCGCAGGGCCGCCCGGTGACCGTGCAGGCCGGCGGCTCGAGCGACGGCCGCGATCTCGCTGCCGCGCAGGCCGAAGCCGTGTTCACGCTGGCCCAGACGATCGAGGAAGGCGTCGCCTATGCGCGCGACCTGCGCGCCCGCGCCGCGGCCTACGGTCGCGCCGGTGACTCCATCGTCATCCTGCCGGGCCTTGCCACCGTGATCGGCAGCACCGAGGCCGAGGCGAAACGGCGGCACGATGAGCTGTGGGAGCTGGTTCCGATCGAGTACAGCCTCGCGCGTCTCGCGGGCACATTGCAGGTCGATCCGGCGATCCTAGAGCTCGACAAGCCGCTACCCGATCCACTCCCACTGCCGGCCAACGCCAACCACACCATGTTCCAGGGCACGGTGAACCTTGCGCGCCGCGGCAACCTCACCGTCCGGCAATTGTTGCGGGCACTCGGCGGTGGGGTCGGACACCGGATCATCGTCGGCACGCCCGAGCAGATCGCCAACGACATCGAGGCCTGGTTCAAGGCTGGCGCGGCCGACGGATTCAATCTGATGCCCGACGTGTTGCCGACGGGGCTCGAAATCTTCGTCGACAGCGTGGTGCCGATCCTGCAGCGCCGCGGTCTGTTCCGAACCAATTACGCCGGCACCACCTTGCGTGAGCATTTTGGCTTGCCTCGGCCGATCAGCCGCTTTGCGCGTCAGACGGAAACCGCCGCAACCGCGTGACGCAGCTATCGCGAACCCGCCAGCAGTGCTCTCGTATCATTTGCAACAGATGACGCTGCGCGGACGCGCGGGATGATCTCCTTCGCAAAGCGCTCCATCTCGGCCTCGAAAGGCTGGAACTGCAGCATGAACAACTCGATGCCCGCGGCATGGAACGCCTCGATCCGGGCGGCCACGTCATCATAGCTGCCGACCAGCCCGGCAGCGGTCCCGCCGTTGCTGCCGACCCGCTCCGACTTCTGCATGGTCTGCATCATCACGACCTTCGGATCGGTGTTCTGCCGCTGGATCGCCTTAATCGAGGCGTCCTGCCGCGACAGCTCCAGCAGCCGCTCATAGGCGGCCTGGGCCTCGGCCTGCGTCTGGCGCGCGATGACGAAGGCGGACAGCCCGAAGCGAAGCGGCGCCGAGGTCCGTGGCCGCGCCGCCACGTCGGCAATGAGGCCCGCGACATCCTCGAGCGGCTGACCGTTGATGAACCAGACGTCGCCGTGGTCGGCGACCAAAGCGCGCGCCGGCTCGGACTCGCCGCCGACATAGATCAATGGTCGCGGTCGGTAGAGGCTCGTCGGCCGCAACAGATAATCGCGGACGTCGAAATGTTCGCCCTTGTAGGTCAACCGCTCGCCCTGCATCAGGCGCGAGACGATCGTGACCCACTCGCGGCCATAGGCGTAACGGGCATCGTGCTCGGCAAAGCCGATGCCGGCCTTGTCGAGCTCGGGCCGGTTCCAGGCATTGACCAGGTTGATCGCGAAGCGTCCGCGGCTGATGTTCTCGATCCCGAGCGCAAGCTTGGCCAGAACCACCGGGTGGTAGAGATAGGGTTTGATGGCCGCGATGATCTCGATCCGGCTGGTCAATGCCGCAACGGCCGCCGCCGCGCTCCAGGCCTCGAGCTGATCGAAATCCTCCTGATGCGGATTGATGGTGTGCTGCGCGATCAGCGTGGAATCGTAGCCCAGCGCTTCGGCGGCAAGCACGAGGTCGCGATTGCGCTCCCACGATGCGTCATACGGCTCCTCCGGATCCTGATAGGCCGCGCGCGAACCATGGACCAGCGCCCAGATGCCAAAGCGAAGCGGTCGTGTCGACATTCCGTCTCTCCGATTTCCCTGACGTTGCGTCGGCGTGTTTTCAAAGAAGCACGGCGGCAGATCAAGCAGCGGCGCATCAAAAGATTATCCTTGCCGCGCGGCGCGCGCCGATGAACCAGAAAACTCCGGACGCAGCGACAATTGGAATACGGCTCTATTTCTGTTCGAGAAAATTCGTGGGACAGTTTGCGTCGCATGAGCCGCGCGCCCTTTCGAACGACGACGAACCGTCAATCGAGAGAACGGCAGACCATGCCGCGCGCGATCAATGACGTCCGCGCGCCGTGTTGGATGAGGACCGAACAGACTTGAGCAACCTCGAACAGGCTGCGCCATCAACCGCGTTTGATTCAACGCCGCGCAGCGATCAAACCGCATCGCCGTCCCGGAAGCCACGAGTAGAGATCGGCCGGCGCGGCATGCTGCTGCTGTCGTGGCTCGCCCCGGTCGTGCTTCTGATCGTCTGGGAATTGCTGGCGCAGGCCGGCTGGCTCTCGCCGCAGGTGCTGCCGGCACCGAGCAAGGTCGTCCGGACGGCATTCAAGCTGGCGACGTCCGGAAGCCTGCTGAACGATCTCGGCGTCAGCCTGCTGCGCGCAACGGCCGGTTTTGCGATCGGCGGCAGCGTCGGATTCGCGCTCGGCATCCTCGTGGGCTTCTCGCGGATCGCGGAGGCCGCGATCGACCGCAGCATCCAGATGATCCGCGCGATCCCGTTTCTCGCCGCGCTGCCGCTGGTGATCGTCTGGCTCGGCGTCGGCGAAGCCCAGAAGGTCTTCCTGGTCGCGCTCGGCGTCGCCTTCCCGATCTACATCAACACCACGCTGGGTATCCGGCAGGTCGACCCGAAGCTGCTCGAGCTCGGCCGCGTCCAGGGCCTCGGAACGCTCGAGCTGATCCGGCGCGTCATCCTGCCCGGCGCCCTGCCCTCGATCCTGACCGGTGTGCGCTATGCGCTGGCGACCGCGTGGCTGGCACTGGTGGTCGCAGAGACCATCGGCGCCCAGTCCGGCATCGGCTTTCTCGCCATGGATGCACGCGAGTTCCTGCGCACCGACGTGATCGTGCTGACGATCGTGATCTATGCGCTGATCGGTGTCGCCGCCGACGGCATCGCGCGCGCCCTGGAGCGACGGCTATTGGCCTGGCATCCGAACTATGGAGGCGCACGATGACGTTGCACGCCGTGCCCTCACCGGCCGCGATTGCGCCGGCCGTCGTGGTGACGGGACTGCATCGCGCCTATGGCAGCCGCGTGGTGATCGAGAACCTCAACCTGCGCATCGAGCGCGGCGAGTTCGTCGTCCTGCTCGGCGAAAGCGGGTGCGGCAAGACCACGCTGCTGCGGGCGCTGGCCGGCCTCGATGCGATCGACGGCGGGCGCATCATCGCACCACGGCGGCCGGCCGTCGTTTTCCAGGAGCATCGGCTGCTGCCGTGGGACAGTCTGTGGCGCAACGTCTCGCTCGGCCTCAATGCGAGCGACGCCCGTCAGCGCGCCGCCACCGCGCTCACCGAGGTCGGACTCGGCGGCCGTCTCGATGACTGGCCGCGCAACCTCTCGGGCGGACAGGCGCAGCGCGTGGCGCTGGCGCGCGCGCTGGTGCAGGAGCCCGAGCTGCTCTTGCTCGATGAGCCCTTTGCCGCGCTCGACGCGCTGACCCGCATTCGCATGCACGATCTGGTGCGCGAGCTGGTCGCCGTCCATCGGCCCGGCGTTCTCCTGGTCACCCACGACGTCGACGAGGCGATCGCGCTCGCCGACCGCATCCTGGTGATGCGCGAGGGCCGGATCGCGTTCGAGCATCGCATGAAACGTAACGGCGCAGCGCCGATCGCCCGCACCGACCTGCTGGCGGAGCTCGGCGTCGGCGCCTCTCACCCCATTCCTGCCTGAGGACCACTCGATGTCTATCCTACGGTTCACCAACCCCACCCGTCGCAGCTTCCTTGGCGGCGCCGCCTTCGGCGTCGGCGCGCTTGCCGGCTTTGACCTGTCCGAGCCGGCGCATGCGGCGACCGGCCGCGTCACCGACACGGTGCGTCTGACCTGGGGTTTGAGCGGCCTCAATCTGATC
The DNA here is from genome assembly GCF_029952935.1 of Bradyrhizobium sp. Mp19. Lineage (NCBI taxonomy): Bacteria > Pseudomonadati > Pseudomonadota > Alphaproteobacteria > Hyphomicrobiales > Nitrobacteraceae > Bradyrhizobium > Bradyrhizobium sp. Mp19. The sequence goes on from NZ_JASAUT010000003.1 coordinate 247,051, forward strand.
GCCAAGGAGCGCGGCGAGTTCGAGAAGCTGCTGGCCAGGGACGGCATCAAGGTCGAGTGGCTCGGGCCGTTCCCCAATCATGCACCGACGCTGCAGGCTGTGACCGGCGGCAGCGCCGATTTCAGCTTCGGCGGCAGCACGACGCCGGCACTCGCCGCGATCATCGCCGGCTCGCCGCTGGTGTTCACGCAATTCGTGGTCTACGAGCCGCGCACCACTGCGATCATTGCGCGGGATGACTCCGGCATAAACAAGGTCGAGGATCTCGTCGGCAAGTCGGTGGCGGTGAACCGTTCGGGTCTCGGCGAATTCCTGCTGGTTGCGGCGCTCGAGAAGCACAAGGTCGACCGCTCCAAGGTGACGTTCGTCTATCTCAACCCGCCGGACGCAGCGCCGGCGCTGGCCTCCGGGAAGGTCGACGCCTGGTCGATGTGGAGCCCGGGCGTCGATATCGCGCGGCTCGAATACAAGGCGCACGACATCTTCCTGGAAGGTCGCGATCTCGAGTTCCAGATCGACTACACGTCCTACCTGACCACCCGAAAATTCGCGACCGACAATCCTGCGCTGGTCCGGGCCGTCAACGATGCCTTCCGCGCCGAGGGCAAGTGGATCTCCGCGAACAGCAAGGATGCCGAATACATCGCGCAAAAGGCCGGCAAATACAGCGACCAGGTCCGCGACCAGTTCATCGCGCTGAACCGGCAGTATCGCTACTTCGCCGCCAACGACGAAAACTTCCTCGCCGAGCTGCAACGGGCCGCCGACTGGCTGGTCGCGCGCAAGGTGCTCCCGGAGCCGATCAAGGTCACCGACCATTTGGCCCAGGTCTGATCAACAACCGTCCGACTAATCAACGCGCTTCGAGTGACACCAATGAACAAGCCTTTATCCGCTACCTCGCTGGAGCCTTCCGACCGCCTCCGCAGCCACGCGCCCGATATCGACGCGCTGCTTGGCCGCATCGCGGAAGGCGCCGCCGACCGCGAACGCGAGCGCGTCCTGCCGTTCGCGCAAGTCGATCTCATTCGCAAGGCCCGCCTCGGCGCGTTGCGGCTTCCGACCGAATCCGGCGGCGCGGGTCTGTCGATTCGCGCATTGTTCGAGATCGTCATCGGTCTCGGCGAGGCCGACGCCAATGTCGCGCATATCCTGCGCAACCATTTCAGCGTCGTCGAACGCCTGGTGCGCCGGCCGAAGGACGATCAGCACAGGCAGTGGCAGAAGGCAGTCGCCGACGGCGCGATCATCGGGCTTGCGGCGACCGAACTCGACACGCCGAAGGTCGGCAACGTCACGCCGAACACGACACTCACTGCCGACGGCGACGACTATTTGCTCAACGGCACGAAGTACTACAGCACCGGCACGCTGTATTCGGACTACGTCCTCGTTCGCACCGCCGACGCATCCGCCACCAATGCCGCCGTGCTGATTCCGGTCAACCGCGAAGGCATTGAGCTCATCGATGACTGGGACGGCCTCGGGCAACGATTGACGGCGACCGGCACCACTCACTTCCGCAGCGTGCGCGTCAAGCGCCAGGAGGTCGTGTTCGATGCACCGGACACCGGCTATGGCATTCCCTACTCCAACACATTTGCCCAGCTCTTCCTGACCGCGATCAATGCCGGCATCGCGCGCGCCGTGCTGCGCGACGCCAGCGCCCTGGTGCGGACCCGCAAGCGAACGTTCTATTACGCGCCGAGCGAGGTTCCGGCGGACGACCCGCTGCTGCAACAGACCGTCGGCCAGATCGCCAGCGGCGCGTTCGCCGCCGAGACCGTGGTACTTGCGGCCGCGGAGGCGCTCGATGCCGCCACCGACGCTTTCGATGCAGGCGACGAAAACGCCGTCGATGCCGCGCACAGGGCGGCGCTGCTGTCGGCCAAGGCCAAGATCGTTGCGGACGAATTCGCGATCCGGAGCGGCAGCCTGCTGTTCGACGTCGGCGGTGCATCGGCCACCAAGAAGGCGACCAATTTCGACCGCCACTGGCGCAACGCGCGCACGCTGGCGTCGCACAATCCAAACACCTTCAAGGCGCGCTCGATCGGACAATACGAGATCAGCGGCACGCCGCTACCCGCCAAGGGCTTCTTCTAGAGCCCCGCTCCGATCGAATCGGAACGAAGCTCTGGCTTGTTGTTTTGATGCGTTTTCTTCACGCGAACCGGTATCACTTCGCTCGAAAACGCTCTGGCGAGGTCCAATCCGGCGAGGCAATGCAAGGGAGAATCCCGATGAGCAGGCCGGATATTCATCTTGTCGACGCCGACCACGAGGTCGAGCGTCAATTTCGCCTTGTCATGCGCCGCCTCCCGGGCGGCGTTTGCATCATCACCGCAGGACAGGGTGAGGACATCACCGGCATGACGGTGACCTCGCTGACGTCGCTCAGCGCCAGCCCACCCCGGTTGCTGGTCAGCATCAACCGGCAGGCATCGTCCTTCGCACCGATCGCGCGCCATCGGCTGTTCGGCGTCAACATCCTCGGCTCCGACCAGCAGGCCCTGGCCGAGCGCTTCAGCAATGGCCGGCTGAAAGGCAGGGAACGCTTCGAGGGCACCGACTGGACCCATGGAGCCTCGGGCGTGCCGTTGCTGCAGCGGTCGCTTGCGATGATCGAATGCCAGGTCGAGGAGATCATCGAGCGGCATTCCCATGGCATCATCGTGGGCCGCCTCGCCAGCATGGAATTGTCGCATCGGCTGTCCGGCCTCACTTACTGGAATGGACAGTATGTCCAGATCGATCACGAAGCCGATCTCGACCTATTGGCCGAAGTCAGCATTCCTCTGGCGCATGTCCGTTAGAACAGAGAAAGGGCGCAGCATGAAACGCGAATTGCCGCCAGCATCGCCTCCGTCAACGGCCGGTGCGGTCAGCAGACCACCAGGCCGCTGGCAGCTCGACCGGATCGTGGCCGAGTTGCGCACGTCGCGGGAGGAGACCCACAGCATCCGGCAAGACGGCGAGGCCCGCCGTGCGCCCTCGCGCGACGTGCTGGAGGCGATCCTGGATGGCCTCACCGAGGCGCTGTTTCCGCGCCACTACGGCCAATCGGACCTCGACGGCGAGAACATCGACTATTTCGTCGGCAATACGCTGAGCATAGCATTGGATTCGCTCAGCGCGCAGATCCATCGCGGCGCGCTGTTCGTTGGCGACGAGCTGGAGCCGGGCTTTGCGCACGAAGAGGCGATCGAGCTGACACGCGCATTCGCCACCCAACTGCCGTCGGTCCGCGGACTTCTGATCAACGATCTGCGGGCGGCATTCGTTGGAGACCCGGCGGCGCGGAATTTTCCCGAGATCCTGATCGGCTATCCCGGGATGACCGCCATCATCCACCATCGCCTTGCGCATCTGCTCTACCAGATCGGCGCGCGGCTGGTGGCGCGCCTGATGTCAGAGATCGCCCACACAAGGACCGGCATCGATATCCATCCGGGCGCTCGGATCGGTTCCGGATTCTTCATCGATCACGGAACCGGCGTCGTGATCGGCGAAACCGCCATCATCGGCAACAATGTCCGGGTCTATCAGGCCGTCACGCTCGGCGCGCGGCATTTCCCGACCGACGACGAGGGCCATGTGATCAAGGGCGACGCCCGCCATCCGATCGTCGAGGATGACGTCGTGATCTACGCCGGCGCAACCATACTCGGCCGGATCACGATCGGCCGCGGGTCGACCATCGGCGGCAACGTCTGGCTGACCAAGGACGTGCCGCCGAACAGCATTGTGGCGCAGGCCACCGCACGAAACAGTCCGAGCGGCGCCTGAACCACGGCCTCACGCCGCGACCTGTGCCTTCCATCGCATCAAGCGCCGTTCCAACGCCTCCAGGACGGCATTGAATGCCAGCCCGATCACGGTGATCCCGGTTATGCCGAAATACATCTGCGGGATCAGGAAGCTGTACTGGCTGTTGATGATGAGATAGCCGAGACCGGCCTTGGCGCCGACCATCTCGGATGCGACCAGCACCAGCATGGCTGACGCACTGGCGAGGCGAATGCCGACAAAGATCGTCGGCAGCGCCGCCGGCAGGATCACCTTGCGGAACAGCTGCTGCGGGGTCGCGCCCATGGTCCGCGCCGACTTGATCAAGAGCGGATCGACCTGCTTCACCGCGGCGATGGTGTTGAGCAGGAGCGGCCAGGCGCAGCTATAGACCACCATCGTGACCTTCGAGAGCTCACCGATGCCGAGCAGCAGGATGAACACCGGCAACAGCGCGAGCGGCGCGGTATTGCGGCAAATCTCGATGAACTGGTTCAGCAGATCGCCGAGCCTTGTGTACCAGCCGACGGCCAGCCCGAGCGGGACGAACAGTACGACTGACACCAGAAACCCGCTCAGGGCGCGGAGCAGGCTCGCGGAGGCGTCGTCATAGAGCTCGCCGGTTTGCGCGAGCTGCCAGCCTGCGGCGATGACGTCAGAGAAGGGCGGCAGGAACACCGCGTCGATCAAGCCGAGCCTGGGCGTGGCCTCCCAGATCGCCAGAAGGGCGATCAGCAGCAGGGAACGGCGCCCGAAAGCTGCCAGACCGCGGGTCGCGGCGCGGACCGCGCTCACCAGCGGTGACCGCACCGCCGGCGTATGCTCGTCTCGCCGCCCATGCGCGAGCTCCAGCAATGTCAGCATCTCCAGGCTAGACATGAGCGACTTCCTTTACTTCACGGTCGGCACGGCCTGCGCTGACCCTGCCCGCCGATTGCCCCTGCTGCGCCTTCTGCACTTCCTCGCGGAGCAGGCTCCAGATCTCATGGCGCACGCGACCGAATTCCGACAACGAGCGCACATCCTCGGCTTCGCTGCGCAAGGCCGCGGGGATGTCGACAATCTGTTTGATCCGGCCCGGACGCGACGTCATGACCGCCACGCGCTGACCGAGCACAACGGCCTCGTCGATGCCATGAGTGATGAAGATGATGGTCTTGCCGGTGGCACGCCAGATCCGCAGCAACTCGCCTTGCAGCGTTTCGCGCGTCTGGGCATCGAGCGCGGCGAACGGCTCGTCCATCAGCAGCACCTCCGGATCATAGGCAAGGCTGCGCGCGATCGCGACGCGCTGCTTCATGCCGCCGGAGAGCTCATGCGGATAACGGTCAGCAAAACCGGACAGCCCGACCAGGTCGAGAAAGTGCCGCGCAATCTCTCCGCGCTGCTTCGGCTTGAGGCCGGCAATGTCGAGCCCGAACTCGACATTCTGCGCGGCGGTGCGCCATGGAAACAGCGCATACTGCTGGAAGACGACGCCGCGGTCGCGTCCGGGCCCGACGATCGGCCGGCCGTCGAGCAGGATGCGGCCGCTGGTCGGCCTCGCAAGCCCGCCGAGCAGATCGAGCAATGTCGACTTGCCGCAACCGCTTGGACCGACCAGGGCCAGGAATTCGCCGGCGCGGACGTCGAACGTGATGTCCTCGAGCGCGGTGAAGCGGCCCGCCGGCCGGCCTCCCTCGCCTCGGGTGACGAACTCCTTGCGGACCTTGTCAAAGCTGATCTTGACCGACGTCATCGCGCCTCCGCCGTCCTTCCGGGACGGAAATAGTTGAACTCGTTGGTGTAGGTGTCCGAAGCCTTGATCTGGCCCGGCTTGAGCAGGCCGTCCTTGACCAGCCAGTCGATCCAGACCTGCAGCTCGGCATCCGAGATCACGCCGCCCTTGGACGCGACGCCGGTGCTCTTCCAGTACTTGATTGAGGAGGCATCCTCGTTGCGCTTGCGCTCCGTGATGATCCGGTCGAAGCGGGCCCGCACTTCATCGGGCGGCGTCGTCTGCGCCCACTGAATGGCTCGCGAGATACCCTCAACCAGCTTGCGGGCGGTGTTCGGATTGTCCTTGATGAACTTCTCCCGCAGCACATAGGCACCGCCGGTGAATTGTCCGAACAGATCGGTATCGTTGAAGAGCGAACGGATTCCGCCACGCTCCAGCGCCTTGTCGCGCAACACGCCGCTGAGCGCGCTCACCTCGACCTGCCCTTGCCGCAGCGCCTGCTCGCCGGTGACGGGTGGGACCGCCACCAATGTCACCTGCTTGGCCTCGCCGGCGCCAAGGCCGTTCCGCGCCAGATACTCACGCAGCACGAACTCCAGATGGGCGCCAAGCGTATTGACCGCGACCTTCTTGCCGATCAGGTCGCGGGCCGTCTTGATCGGACTGTCGTCCTTCACATAGTAGCCGTAATAGGTGTTTGCGTCGGAACCGTAGTAGCCGACCACCGCCTTGATCGGCGCCTTGGCCGCGATCAGCTTGATAATCGCGCCATAGAATGCGCCGCCGACGTCGATGTCGCCGGTGACGACGGTCTGGATGTCCTGCGGTCCGCTGATGGTGTTGCCGACCCATTTGAGCTTCAGGGGCGCGAGGTAGCCGAGGTCCTCGGCGAGCTCGGTGAACGTCACCTGCCCGGCCCAGCCTTGATAGCGGATCTCGGTCTTCTCGAGCGGAGGCTCGGCGAAGGCCGGAGCGATCAGACCCGACGCAAAGGCGCCGGCCAGCAGCAATCGCACCGCCCGGCGCGCGGCGGCTCGCCGCGCGCGCAGAATTCGAATGATGGCATTCATCGTGTTGCTCCAATAGGCGACATGCTCAGGCTGCCTTCGCCGACTGCGGCTTCGGCGATTTGATCCGCGTCACGCTGTGGCGGCCGTCGACGCTGACCGGAACCTCGCCATCGATGGTGGCGCGGCGCACCACGCGATGCTGCTCGCCGTAGTCATTGACTGCGTAATGCTGGGTCGCGCGATTGTCCCAGATCGCGACGTCTCCTGCCCGCCAGCTCCAGCGCACGGTGTTCTCGGGAGCCGTGATGTGAGACTGGAACAGATCGAACAGCTTCTGGCCGTCATATTTCGGCAGGCCGACAAAGCGCTGGACGAAATTGCCGAGCACCAGGGTGTGCTCGCCCGTTTCGGGATGGACGCGCACGACCGGATGCTCGGTCTCATAGATCGTCCCGGTGAATACCTCGTCGAAATGCTTTCTGTCGGCGTCGGTGGCGCGAGACTTCACCGCGTAATCATAGGCATTGCTGTGAACCGCCCAGAGCTCGTCGGCGAGCTTGCGCAACGGTGCCGGCAGATCGAGATAGGCCGCCGCCGTGTTCGACCAGACGGTGTCACCGCCATAGGGCGGAATCACCACGCCGCGCAGCACCGAGATCTTCGGATAGGCATCGACGAACGTGACGTCGGTATGCCATTGGTCCGCGCGGCCGCCACCACGCCCCGAATCCAGCTCGAGGATCGACGACGTGCCCTTGCTCGGGCCGATGGTCGGATGCGGCACCAGTTTGCCGAGCCTGACCGCGAAGCGCTCCTGCTCGCCGTCGTCGAGGTGCCCCTGGTCGCGAAAGAAGATCACCTTGTGCTCGAGCAGCACCTGGTTGATGGCACGGATGACCGCGTCGGGAAGGTCACCCGACAGCTTCACATTCTTGATCTCGGCACCAAGCCGGGCAGCACGCTTGACGATGTCGGCGCGCGGAATGACGTTGTCGATGGTGGTCGTGTTGCTCATGATGTTGGTCTCGTCGCCGCGATCCCCTGGACAAGGCTCCGCCATGCGCCGGTCGCGGAAACGACGGCGGAGATGAATGATGTGGTCGTGATCCTCGCTATTCCGCCGCGACGGGCTGCGGCGGCCGCCAGACAGCCGGCGCATAGAGCTCGGCGGTGAAATTCTCCGCGATCTCTCCGTTGATGCGCGCCTCGTGAGATGCAAGGTCGGCCAGGAACAGATCGCGGCTGATCCTGGCGGTGATCCCCGGAATGTCGCGCTTGAAGCTTGGAACGTCGCCGATCGGCAGGCCGAAGCTGACAAATGCCGCCGGGTTGAAGACGTGAATGTCCTTCAGATACGGCGCGCGGCCCGGAACTTTCTCCAGATACTCGTGCCCGGACCCGAGATAAGGATAGGCCGCCAAGCCATCGTCCTTTTCGCCGTCAGGCGGCACGAAGCGATCTCGCCACAGCAGAATTTCGTCGACGAAATCGCCGAGCTCGGACTGCGCGCCAAGATCGACGGAATAGCCGGTCCCGGTAATCGCGAAATCGAACGCGAACTCGCCCTGCGGAGTGATGGCGACCGGCCGTACCCCCTTCAATTGCGCCGAGGTCCACGGCGCGCCCAGATGCAGATGAAAATTGGGAAAGGCGACCGCGCGCGAGATCGCATCCGGCGGCGGCGTCGACCCAGCCTGCCTGAACCGAATCGCCTGATGCCAGCGCACCGCATCAGGCAAGCTGCCATAATTGTCATAGGCTCCCGGGTAGCCGCGGATCCGAATGACCGGCAACGCGGCCAAGGTCTCCCGGCGCGCAAACAGATGAACGTCACGCGCTCCGGCCTCAAGGGCCGCGGCCGCCGCATCGAAGGCCGACGCAGCACTCCCGACCACCGCAACGGAGAGACCACGCAGCGGCCTGAAATCGATCTTCTCCGATGTATGCGCATGGAATCGCTTCGGCAGGGCCCGCAGCGCATCAGGGACATAAGCGCCCCCGCTACCCGCAAAACCGGTTGCGAGCACCAGCTTGCGCGTGGTCTCGATGGTCGTGACCCCGCTCCGCTCCAGATGTAACCGCAGATGATCGGCTGCGGGCTCGATGTGGAGCAGCCGCGTGCCGTAACGAATGCCGGCGCCAGTCACGCGGCGATACCAGTCGAGATAGGCCGCCCAGTCGAGCCGCGGAATCCGATCGAGCGCGTCGAAGGCCGCCGCGCCATGGCGCGCTTCATACCATGCCTGGAAACCAAGACCGGGCAGACCGAGCTCCGGACCTGGAAGCGTCTTCGGGGTACGGAGCTTGTGCATTCGCGCGCTCGTCAACCACACGCCGGCCTTGCTGGCGTCGGCGGCGGCATCGATCACCGAAACCTTGCCGATCCCGGCGCGCCGAAACGCAAACGCGAAGGCCGCGCCGGACTGGCCACCGCCGACCACGACGACGTTGTGATCGATCCCGTCGCGATCAGGCACCCAGTTCTGCGGGTCGGCCCCGATCAGCCGGAGGGCCTCGCGGGCGACGCTGTCAGGATCGGATTGCGGCATGAATGACCACCTCGCTTTGACGTTGCAAATCGTAAAAGCGATCGACATTCAGTCAATGAAACGAAACCAGCTTTGTTTTCGATAGCAGGCAATGTTCGCGTCGTGAACAACGCGGGCATTGAAATATTTGCGATGATCGCCGCCTGACCGATCGTCTCATGTGCATTGCGACGTGCGGGATCGGCGCGATCGATTGGGAAAACCTCCCAAATCATGCACCGCCCGGATCGGCGCGATCGCACTCATCTCCGGTGAACGACGAACTCGTCACGTTCATGCTCGCTTGCCGCGCAACAATGCAAATTCATTTCATCGCCGTCGACATAGAGTCTGCCGCAACGCACGCGCCTGACGTCGACGCGCGGCGAGCAACGATGGGTCTCTCGAAATGCCGCAAACTGTTGGCGACATCAGCCTTGAACACGATACTCCGGAGCTCGCCCGCTCCTATGATGAAGCGGGACTCGTTCAATTTCGCCACGGCAAGTTCCTGATCGGGCCGCTCGCCATCAAGTCCGGCGAGCACGTGCTCGACATCGGGACGGGAACCGGCAGGCTTGCGGAATTCGTGGCCGGACTGGTCGGCCCGGACGGCCGCGTGATCGGTATCGACCCGCTTGCCGGCCGCATCGAAATTGCGCGCCTTCGACAGGGGAATAACCTCCAGTTCGCCGCCGGGCGCGCCGAAGATCTGTCGGACTTCGACGACGCCCAGTTCGACGCGGTCTATCTCAACAGCGTCTTCCATTGGATCTCCGACAAGGATCGCGCGCTGCGGGAGATCCGGCGCGTGCTCAAGCCCGGCGGCCGCCTCGGATTGAATGTGCAGGATCCGTCCAGGCCGCACCAGTCGCGCCTGCTGCTTCGTCGCGCCATCGTCGAGGCGGGTCTTGCCGGCGATCGCCAGGACTCCAACCCGGTGCTCGGATCGACCGACGAGGAGCTCAAATCGCTGTTCGCGGCACACGGCTTCGTCGGCTACCGTAGCGAATTGCGCGCGCTGATCGATATCCACGACGATGCCGCATCGCTGCTGCAGTGGTCGGAAGCGAGCGCATTCGGCAATTTCCTCGAAGCGTTCACCCCTCACGAGCGCGACCTGGTGCGACGCACCTTCGCGCGCCTTGTCGAAGAAAAACGCACGCCCGAAGGTTTGAAGCTGGAGCGCTACCTGCGCTTCGCGTTTGCGCACAAGGCGCCGTCCCACCAATAACGATCGGCAGAACTCACGAGATCCGAGATGAGCAAACGACAGCTTTCCCTCAACCTCTTTATCTATCCCGGCGGCCATCACGAGGCGGCATGGCGCTACAAGGGCTCTGCGGCGGATCGCATCCTTGACGTTACCTACTATCAGGAGCTGGCGCAGCGCGCCGAGGCCCAGAAATTCGACGCGATCTTCTTCGCCGACGGCCCCGCGCTGGCCGACAATGTTCGCTACGCACAACGATTCCGGTTCGAGCCGATCACCTGGCTGGCCGCAATCGCCGTCGCCACGAAACGGATCGGCCTGATCGCGACCGCGTCGACGACCTACACCGAGCCCTACAACCTGGCCCGCCTGTTCGCGTCGCTGGATCACCTCAGCGGCGGCCGGGCCGGTTGGAACATCGTCACGACCAGCACGGCGCAGGCGGCGCAGAACTTTGGCTTGCCCGAGCATCCGCCTCACCACGAACGCTACGAGCGGGCGCGGGAATATCTCGATGTCATCACGCGGCTGTGGGACAGCTGGGAAGACGACGCGGTGGTGAACGATCCCGCATCCGGCATTTTCGCCGATACGGGAAAGATCCATCCGATCGATCACGTCGGAAAGCACTTTCGGGTGCGCGGCCCGCTCAACATCTCGCGGACGCCGCAGGGACGGCCGGTCTATGTCCAGGCGGGCTCGTCCGATGACGGACGCGCCTTTGCCGCGCGCTTTGCCGAAGCGATTTTCACCGCGCATCAGACGCTGGCGAGCGCCCAGGAGTTTTACGCGGACATCAAGCGGCAGGCACGCGCCTTCGACCGCAGCCCCGATCAGGTCAAGATCCTGCCGGGCATCAGCCCGTTCATTGCCAGCACGCAGGCCGAAGCCGACCGGTTGCAGGACGAGTTCAACGAGTTGATCCAGCCGGAATACTCCTTGACCCAGCTTCGCCAGATGATCGGGCTCGACCTCTCCGGCTTCGACCTCGACGGTCCCTTCCCTCGCCATCTGATCGACACCGGTAGCGCCCGCGGGGTCGCCAGCCGCTTCAAGCTCGTGGTCGACATCGTCGATCGCGAGCAGCCGACCATCCGCCAGCTCGTGCAGCGTCTCGCCGGGGCGCGCGGCCACTGGGTGATCGCGGGCCCGCCGGAAAAAATCGCCGACAACATCCAGACCTGGTTCGAGAACGGCGCGGCCGACGGCTTCAACGTGATGCCGCCCTGGCTACCCGGCGGGTTCGATATCTTCGCCGAGCAGGTCGTGCCAATCCTGCGCAAGCGCGGCCTGTTCCGCGATGAGTACGGCGGCACGACGCTGCGCGACCATTACGGACTGAGCCGGCCGCAAAGCCTGTTTTCCGGATCGATCAAGGCGATCGCCTGATCGCTGATCGCCTGACGTGCTCGAAATCGCCGACCTCGCGTCGGCCGAATCGCTGTTTGCCCACAGTCCAAGGATTTGAGAATTCAATGACCACTGCGCGTGTCCTGTTGCTTTCGACCCTGCTCATTCTCGGTGCTCTTACCGGCGCCGCCCTGCACGCGGAGACATCAGCAAAATCCGATCTGAAAGTCGGCTTCGTGCCGGGCCCCTATATCGACGAATTCAAGGTTGGCGTCGCGCCCGAACTCGAGAAGAAGGGCTACCGTATCCGCTATGTCGAGTTCTCGACCGGGCTGGAAGCCAACAACGCGGTGTTCAAGGGCGAGATTGACGCCAATGTCATGCAGCACACGATCTTCCTGAACTCGTACAACGAGCGGCAGCAGACCGACCTCGTCGGCATCGTCCACGTCCCGACGCCCCCGATGGGGCTTTACTCGAAGAAGCACCCGGTCGGCTCCCCCATCAAGCCCGGCTCGACCGTGGCCGTGCCCAACGATCCCGTCAATCTGCAGCGCGCGCTCTGGATCCTGCGCGATCTCGGTCTCGTCGAGATTCGCGACTCCAAGCCGGTCGATGTCAGCGAACTCGACGTGATCAAGAACCCCGGCGGCATCAAGATTGTGCCGCTGGAAGCAGCACAGGCGCCGCGCGCGCTCGACGACGTTGATTTCGCCGCCATCCAGGGCAACTTCGCAATCTACAGCGGCCTGAAGCTGACCAACGCATTCGCCCTGGAGAGGATGACGACGCCCTATATCAATGTGGTCGCGGTGAAGCAGGCCAATGCGGGCTCACCGTGGGCGCAGGACATCGTCGCCGGCTACAAATCACAGACGTTCAAGACCGCGATCCTGTCCGACCGGTTCTATGACGGGTTTACCCTGCCGGATTACCTGAAGCGCTAGACCCAACCACCATCAACGATATGGCTCTGGTTGGTGCAGGCGCCGCTGTCATCGGCGGCGAAGAACAGCACGACGCGGGCGATGTCATCAGGCACGAGTTTGCGCTTGAGGCATTGGCGCTGCATCAACTCGGCGACGCCTTCAGGCGTCAACCACAGATCCTGCTGCCGCTGGGTCATGATCCATCCGGGCAGGATGGAATTGACCCGTATGTTGTGCGGCCCGAGATCGCGGGCCAGCGCCCGGGTGAGGCCCTGAACGGCTGATTTGGCCGTTGTGTAGCAGGGCATGTTGCCCTGGCCGATCACCCAGCTCACCGAGCCGATGTTGACGATCGAACCGCCCCCTGCCTGCTTCATGTCCGGCGCGACCGCCTGGGCGCTGAAGAACTGGTGCTTCAGATTGACGGCGATCCGCTCGTCCCAGAATTCCGGTGTGACGTCCTCGATCGCGTGACGGTCGTCGCGGGCCGCATTGTTGACCAGGATGGTGACCGGCCCGAGCGCCTCGCGGATGCCGGCGACTGCGCGCCGCAGCGCGCCGATGTCGCGCAGATCGGCATGTTCGAAGTGCACGCGGGCTTGTGCCCCGAGATCGGACAGCAGCTGCTCCGAGGCCGTCAGGTTGATGTCGATGAAGCCAACCCGCGCGCCCTGGTCGATGAACTGGCGGACGATCGCCTCGCCAATGCCGGAACCGCCGCCAGTGACCAACACGGTCCGGTCCTTGAGACTTGGATAGATGGCGCCCTGCATTGGCATCCTCTCGATTTTGGCGCCTGAAGGGCGTCGGTTGCGTTGCTGCGGCTCAAGCAAAAGGGCCACAAATCCCGAGGTTCACTCGGTCGTCTCCATGAGGCTGCGGTCGACGACCCGCAGCGTCCGCCGCACCATGCCGTCGACGATGGTCGCCGACTCGCTTGGACGCACATATATCGCCGTGGACTTGAGCAGCCACGGCAGCACCGCCTGGTTGAGCCGACCTTCATAAGCACTGCGCATCATGTCAAATGCCTGCAGGCCGGGACCTGCGAGGATGACGTGATGCGGGCGCAGCACCGATATCGTCGTGGCGACCGCCTCGGCAAGCGCGTGGCCCGCCTGCTGGAACAAGTGCTTGAGGCGGGAATCGCCGCTCCGTGCCCGATCGCGCAGCAGAGCCATCTGCGCCTCGGACGGTTGCTGCGACGCCGCCGGCGGCAGGTCGAGAAAGGTGCGGGCATCGCGGTAAAGCGCATAGTCGGCAAGATGGGCCTCGATGCAGCCGCGCTGACCGCAGCGGCATTGCGGGCCGTTCAGCGCCAACTTGACATGACCGATCTCACTGCCCGCGCCCGCCCCCCAGCGCGCTTCACCGTCGACAATGATGCCCATGCCGACGCCGTGGCCCACCATAATCGTGGCCGTGAGGCCCTGCGCCAGTGCCGGTTCGGCGGCTGCGAGGGACAGCGCGACCGCGACCGCGTCGTTTGCCATCACGACCTCGACACCGAACGCCTGGCGAATCGGCTTGGCGAGATCGACGTCGGTGATCGACAGCGCCGGGCTCCACAGATGCCGGCCGGTGTCGCCGTCGACGATGCCCTGCAGCGCTATCCCGATTCCGAGCAACCGATGTCGTGGCGTGGCGGTCGCCTCAAGCATGGCGTCGATCTGTGCGATCACGAGATCGCATAATGCGCCTGCATCGAGCGCGCGCGTCGCGAGTTCAAGTCGCGATTGCGCCAGGGCGGAGCCGCTGAAATCGGCGATCAGTGTCTCGACCAGATTCATGCGCAGCGAGACGGCGATGATGCGGCCAAACTCGGGATTCAGGGTCAGCAGGACTGCCGGCCGGCCGCGGCGACGGCCGCCATCCGCATCCTCTTCGTCGGCATCGTCGGGCCACAGCGTCGCCGCATCTGTCTCGGCTTCGCACAGCAGGTCTTCCGCCATCAGCTTCGACGTGATCGCCGAAATGGCCGGGAAGCTCAGGCCCGTGCTGCGTGCGAGCTCGACCCGCGGCAACGGCCCTTGGCGTCGCAAGACCTCGACGAGACGGCCGGGGTTCGATCCGCGGGCCAGGCTCGAAGCACGTCTCAACGGCTCGGACTGCTCGTTCATATTGGCTTTTTTAATTCTCTTGATGAAATTATTCAACGCGGGCTACTCAGATATGGGCCGAAAAGCGCGGATAGAGGCTGAAATGCATCATCATCATACTATTAATGCTTGAAGACGCCGGCATGAACATCCTTGACTGGACATTTTGTCGCGCTAATTTATTAGTTACGTGAATAAAATAAGGCGTGAAAAGCGCCGGGCGTGAAATCCCCTCACCGGGGGTGTCGACAGGGAGGTGCATATGAAGATCTCAACGAGAGAATTGATCGTGCCGCTCTTGGCGGGCGCTGCCGCGCTCGCGATGGCGACGGGGGTAGCACAGGCACAGCAGAAAAAGACCATCGCGCTGGTGACCAATGTCGCGGCCGACTTCTGGACCATCGCGGGCCGTGGGCTTGAGAAGGCGCAGAAGGAGCACCCGGACTACAATATCGAATTGATCGTCACCAATGAAGGGACGGCGGCCGGCCAGCGGCGCGAACTGGACGATCTGCTGGTGCGCGGCGTCGCTGGTATCTCGATCTCGGTCGACGATGCACCGCATGCAACCGAAGAGCTCAACAAGGTTGCGGCCAAGACCGTGCTGATCACCACGGACAGCGACGCGCCGCAGAGCAATCGCCTCGCCTATATCGGCACCGACAACGTCGCGGCAGGGCGGCAGGCCGGCGAGGAGATCAAGAAGGCGCTGCCGAACGGCGGCAAGATCGCGCTGTTCGTCGGAACGATGGACGCCGACAACGCCCGCGAGCGGGTGCAGGGCATCAAGGAAGCGATCGCCGGCACCAAGGTCGACCTGGTCGACGTGTTCACCGACCAGGTGGACTTCGCCAAGGCCAAGGCGAACATGGAGAACGTGCTCGTCAAATATCCCGACATCGCGCTGCTGTCCGGCCTGTGGAGCTACGAGACGCCGCTGATCTATGACGCGGTGAAGGCCGCAGGCAAGGCCGGCAAGGTGAAGATCGTCGGCTTCGACGAGGATCAGCGGACGCTGCGCGGGATTTCCGACGGCACGATCGAATCCACGGTCGTGCAGCAGCCCTACGAGTTCGGCTATCTCTCCGCCACCAACATCATCAAGACGCTGAACGGCGACAAGTCCTGGATTCCGAAGGACAGCAAGCTGATCGTGCCGACCAAGGTGATCAGCAAAACCAACGTCGCGGAGTTCGCCGCACATCTGAAGGAACTGCTCAAGAAGTAACTTCAGTCGGCTTCAACGCCCGGCCGCCACAGGCCGCCGGGCGTTGTGCAGGAGGACATGCCGAATGGCGGAAACGCTACTGGAGCTCAGCGGAATCAGCAAGACCTATCCCGGCGTCAGGGCGCTCGACGACGTCAATTTGCGCGTCAATCGCGGCGAGGTGCTGGGCCTGATCGGCGAGAACGGCGCCGGCAAATCGACGCTGATGCGCGTGCTCGCCGGCGTGATTGCGCCGAGCGCCGGCGTGATCCGCATCGACAGCACCGAGCACCCCCGGATGACGGTGACCGAGGCGACGCGATGCGGCATCGCCTTCGTGCACCAGGAGCTGAACCTGTTCGAGAATCTCGATGTCGCCGCCAATGTCTTCATCGGGCGCGAGAAGCTGGCCGGCGGCCCGCTGAAGCTGGTTGACAATGCGCAGATGCATGCCCGCGTGATGCCGCTGCTGGAACGACTGGGCGCCGATTTCACGCCGGGAACGCTGGTCGAGAATTTGTCGATCGCGGAGCGCCAGATGGTGGAGATCGCCAAGGCGCTCTCGATCGACGCCCGCGTCATCATCATGGACGAGCCGACCTCCAGCCTGACGATTTCGGAGACCGAGCGGCTGCTCGAGGTGATCGCCGACCTGAAGGCGCACGGCATCTCGGTGATCTACATCTCTCACCGGCTGGGCGAGATCATGAGCTGCGCCGATCGCGTCGTGGTCTTGCGCGACGGACGCACCGTGGGGGAATTGGCGCGCGACGAGCTCAGCCACGCCGCCATGATCCGGCTGATGATCGGCCGCGACCTGAAGGCGCTGTATACGCCGCCGGCATGCGCGCCGCAGCCCGGCGGCTGCGATATCGCAGGCGTCGTGACCACGGCCTTTCCCGACCGGCCGATCGATCTGTCGGTGCGGCGCGGCGAGATCCTCGGCCTCGCCGGGCTCGTCGGCGCCGGCCGCACCTCCCTTGCTCGTGCGGTGTTCGGCGTTGATCCGCTGCTCGGTGGCGAGATCAGGATCGACAACGCCCCGGTCGGCGTCGCCTCGCCGCGTGATGCGATCAGGCAAGGAATCTACCTGGTGCCGGAGGATCGCAAGAAATCCGGCCTGGTGCTGGAACTGCCGATCAGGGAGAACGTGACGCTCGCGAGCCTGCTGGATCATGCGCGGATGTGGCTGGTCAACGGCGCGGCCGAGCGCAGAATCGCCAAAGACCAGGCCAGGCGGCTGTCCATCAAGGCGCCGAGCATCGACATCGAGGCCGTGACGCTGTCCGGCGGCAACCAGCAAAAGGTGGTGCTGGGCAAGTGGCTCTCCATGCAGCCGCGCGTGATGTTCTTCGACGAGCCGACCCGCGGCATCGATGTCGGCGCCAAGAGCGAGATCTACGCGCTGATGCGCAGCCTCGCCGACCAGGGCGTCGCGATCGTGATGATCTCCTCGGACATGGAGGAAGTGATCGGCGTCTCCGACCGGGTGGCGGTGATGCATGAAGGCAGTGTCAGCGGCGTGCTCGAGCGCGACCAGTTCAGCGAATACAACGTGTTGAGGCTGGCGGTCGGCCAAGCGCTCGAAACCATGGAGACCGCTGCGCCATGATGAAGAAGGAACTCGGCTTGTTCTTGCTGCTGGCGGTGATCTCCGCCATCACGGGCGCGATCAATCCGGCCTTCCTGTCGTTCGTGAACCTGCTGAACATGGCCAATCTGATCGGACTGTTCGGTGTGTTTGCGCTGGGTGAAGGCCTCGTCATCATCACCGGAGGAATCGATCTTTCGCTCGGCTCGATGTTCGCGCTGCTTGGCGTCATCTTTATCGACCTGCTGACGACGTATCAGGTGCCCTGGCCTTTGGCGCTGCTGCTGGTCCTGATGGGCGGGCTTGCGCTGGGCGGCATCCAGGGCTTCCTGATCACGCGTCTGAAAATGCAGCCCTTCATCGTGACGCTGTGCGGGTTGCTGATCTATCGCGGCGCCGCGCGCTACTACACCAGCGATTCGACGCGCGGCTTCGGCTACGGTGACGAGGCAAGCACGCTGAGCGGCATCGCCTCCGGTAATATTGCGGGCATCCCGAACACCTTCATCTTCCTGATCATCCTTGCGCTGATCCTCGGCGTGCTACTGCACCGCTCGGTCTACGGGCGCTGGCTTTATGCCGTGGGCAAGAACGAGGAAGCGGCGCGCTTCTCCGGCATCAACACCAACCTCGTGATCGCCACCGCCTATGTCATCAGCGGCGGGCTCGCCGGCGTCTCGACCGTGATGTTCGTCTTCTACACCAACTCGGTCTCTCCGAGTTCGTTCGGCAACTTCTACGAACTCTATGCGATTGCGGCGGCCGTCCTCGGTGGCTGCAGCCTGCGCGGCGGCGAGGGCTCCATTCTCGGTATCGTGCTGGGGACCGCGTTGCTGCAGGTGCTGCAGAACCTCGTGAACATCCTGGGCATTCCCAATTCGCTGAACTTCGCGGTGATGGGAACCGTGATCCTGATCGGCGTGCTGGCGGATCAGCAATTGCAGGCCCGTCGACGGCGCAAGGCCGCGCTGGCTGGCCTCGCCCGCACGGCGCCAAGATCGAAGGAAGGTACAATTCTGCAAGGCGCAGCTCCGCATCGCGCGACTGCGTTGCCGACGACGGGCGATCAGGCATGACAACTTGAAAAAGGAAGCACCCGGACCGGGAATATGGTCGCGGTGATTTGAGTAGAGGAACGAGGGGAGGAGTTCGATGCGCAAGATCGATCAAGCTCACGGCGCTCGTATCCAAACTGGCGTGGGCTGGCCCAGCTGAGCCGCAGGCAGACCCTCGCCGCCGTCTTGAAGAGCTTTGGCGTGCGCGCGGACTCTATCTCTGGTTGATGAACAGATGTTTTGAAACTACCACGTTTCACGCTGAAGGGCTTTGGGCGGGAACGTGGCACAAAAATAGACAAAGCCGGGGACGCTGGGAGTGCAGAAAATGTCACTTAGGTCTGTAAACACCGCGCGGGCGTGCGGCGTGGGGATCGCGTTGTTATCTCTGTTCAGCGGCGGCGCGCATGCGGCCGATCTCATGACGAAGGCGCCGCCGGTGCCTTACACGGAGACCGATGATTTCTGGACAAGGCCATATCTGTTCGGCGATCTCGGCAGGACGCAGCTAAAGGAGCGAGGTATCTCGCTGGCCCTGACGCTGGGCGACGAAGCCGTAGGCAACTTGTCGGGCGGCAACAGGAACACCGCGACCCAAGCCGGACAGCTGTTCTTTCAAGCCAAGTTCGATATGGCGAAGCTTGCCGGCATCCAGGGCGGCACGGTCGGCCTCACGCTGGTCGACCGCTTCGGCCGCAACCTGAATGACGAGGCGGGAATTCCGGCTCTGCAACTGACCAACGAAGTGTTCGGCCGCGGCAGTATTCTCCGCCTGACAGAACTCTATTATTCGCAGAAGCTGTTCGATGATCGCCTTGAGCTCAAGGGCGGCCGTCTTCCGGTCGGCTCCGACTTCTTCTTTGGTCTCTGCGAGTTCATCAACCTGACCTTCTGCGGCGGCCAGCCGGGCAACATCCAGGGCGGCTACATCTACAACTGGCCGGTGAGCCAATGGGCCGGTGTGGTGCACTACAACTTCGCCAAGGAATGGCAGCTCTCGGTCGGCGTCTACGACGCCAATCCGAACTACCTGACAACATCGGACTCCGCGACTTACTTCTTGCCCGGTGTCCCTGGCTCGAGCCCGGCCTCAGGCGTGCTGGTGCCGGTCGAGGTCGTCTGGGCGCCGAGCGGTCCGTTGAACGGGACCTGGAGATTTGGCGGCTGGTATGACAGCGCATCGACAATTGATGGCGGCCTGCCGGGGATCATTGCGATCTCGCCGGGCACCGGCGGTGTCTCGGACCAGAATCTCGGAGATTCGCGCGGTCGTTATGGCGTCTATGAATCGATCCTGCAGCGGCTGACGGTTGAAGGTCCCAAGGCGCAGGGCTGGTACACCTTCCTCAATACGACCGTCGCCGACCACCGCACGTCGTACCAGGATTACCAGATCGCCTTCGGCTTCAGGCACACCGGAACGTTCGCCTCGCGCCCCGAGGACGAAGTCGGCTTTGCGGTCGGCACGACCCATGTCAATACGGCTGCGCTCACGCCCAACGCCGGAGGAAACGAAGTTCCGATCGAAGCCTGGTACGGGTGGCAGGCGACGGGCTGGATGAACCTGAAGTTCGACGCCCAGTATGTGATGCATCCTGGCGGGCGCGGGTACAATGCCGCCGGCGTGAAGACCGACAACGCCTGGATTCTCGGTCTGCGCACGCTGGTGCACTTCTGAGCCGGAGGCGGCCAGCATGCCTGAGCGAAGCCAACCATGGTAACCCCTCAAGACGCCGGGCTAGCAGTCCTGGAGTTGAAGGGCATCGGCAAGGAGTTCGGCGCCATTCGCGCGTTGCATGGCGTCGACCTCCGCGTGTCGCCCGGCGAGGTGGTCGGCCTGATGGGCAACAACGGCGCCGGCAAGTCGACTCTCGTCAAGATCATTGCCGGCAACTTTCCGCCAAGTCACGGCGAGATCCGCTTTGACGGCAAAGCGGTTCATTTCGCCCGTCCGATCGATGCCCGGTCTCGACGTTGTGACGAAGGACAACGTCGCGGCGATGCCGAAATAAGCGCGCAGGCAGCCCGAGCGGAACGGCATGGATCCGGACCTGTGCTCGCGGCCGACCGACATCGGTATCCCGCTGAGCGGATCTCGGCGGCCATCTTCAATGGCGCCGCGATCGCATTTGACGAGCGCTAGGGAACAATGAGCGTCCCGGTCTCGCCGGTCAGCGCGGCCATTGCGCAATTGAGATGGCTGATGATCGCGCGCTTTCCACCACCCTCGAGAAAGCGGATGGCGGCATCGACCTTGGGCCCCATGCTTCCCGGCGGAAAATGCCCCTCGCGATGATAGGCCTTGATCTGCGCCAGGCTGACCTGATCCAGCTCCCTCTTGTCGGGTTTGCCGAAATTGATCGCGACGCGGGGCACTGCGGTCAGGATCAGCAGTTCCTCGATGCCAAGCACGTTGGCGATATGGGCCGAGGTCAGGTCCTTGTCGATCACTGCCGGCACGCCGGTGCGCACGCCCCGTTCGTCGCGGATCACGGGCATACCACCGCCGCCGCCTGCGATGACGATGGTGCCGCGTTTGACCAATGCGTCGACCAGAGAAATGTCGCAGACATGTTTCGGTTTCGGAGACGGCACGACATGGCGCCAGCCACGTCCGGAGTCCTCGCGCATTTTCCAGTTCAACTCGGCGCTGATGCGCTGGGCTTCCTGCTCGGTGAAAAACGGTCCGACGAACTTGGTCGGATTGGCGAAGGCGGGATCGTTGGCGTCGACCTCGACCTGGGTCAGCAAGCTGGCGACGTGCCGGCCGTTGCCATGCGCGCGCAAGACGTTCTCGATCGCCTGCATCAGAAGATAGCCGATGCCGCCCTGGCTGTGCGCGACGCAGATGTCCATCGACATCGGCGGAATCCGGCTCATCGTCAGCATCTGGCGCATCATGATCTTGCCCACCACCGGTCCGTTGCCGTGGGTGATCACCAGCTCGTTGTCGAGCTCGGCCAGCGGCAGCAGCGCCTCGGCCGTTTGCTGCGCGACGGCCTTCTGCTCGTCCGAGGTGCCGCTGATGTCTTCGGGGTGGACGGCATTGCCGCCGATCGCGATCACGAGACGGCGCGGGACCTCATTGAGTGTTCGCATAGCGCGGCATCCTGACGTCGTTGACGGAAAGAGCGAGAGCGAGATCACAGGCCTGGGCATTCGACGGCGCCACCACGATGCCGGCGTCTTCGAGCAGCCTGATCTGCGCCGAACGCACCTGGCGATCGAGCTCGGTCCCCGTCACCGACGCAACCAGGACCGGCGCGTCATCCGCGCGGCCCGCCACGACAGCCGCAAGATGCGCTGCCGGATTGTCATGTGCGCCGTATCCGACCACGAGATCGAGCAGAATGACGGCGACCGCGGGATCGACCAACGCCGCCCGCAAGGCATCGTCGCGCACCGAGGGATCGATCATCGGATGCGGTCGGCCCTGGGTATATTCGTCGGCCCCGAGGTCGACGATGCGGTCCCGCCCCTGCGCCTCGGGCTCCCCGAAATGCGGGACGCCGGGAATGGCGGCATTCGATGCCACCTTGCGGCCGCCCGCGGCAAGGATTACCTGCGCCTCGGCACAGAGCGTGCCGCCGGCGAACAGCCCCTCGATGCGCTGCGCCGCCTTGCGTCGCTGCGGCAAACGCGCAGCCACGGCGGCAGCGTCGAACTTGCCGCCAATGCTCCGGCCGTTGCCGAGGGTTTTCTCGGCCGCTTCCCTCAACGTACCGGCAAAGCGTGCATTTGGCGGCAGATCCGCCGAGGCGGCGCCGATGAAGCAAACCGTGTAGGGCTTCGAGCTGTTTCCGATCCGGCCGAGCACGGCCCGGGCGACGTCCGGATGCGGCGGCTTGGAGATGAGCACGACGCGATCGGTCTCGGGATCGGCATCAAGGGCGTCGATCGCCATCAATGTCGTGATGCCGCCGATCTCCTTCTTCAAATCCCGTCCGCCGACGCCGATGGCGTGGGAAATGCCCTCGCCCGCCTCGGACAGCAGGCACGACACCTCCTGCGTCCCGGTCCCGGATGCGCCGATGATCCCGATCCTGCCGCGCTTCAGCCGGTTGGCGAAGGCGAGCGGCGCGCCGCCGATGACCGCCGTGCCGCAGTCCGGTCCCATCATCAAGAGGCCCGCTTCGCGCGCCTGCTGCTTCAGCGACAATTCATCCGCTATCGAGACATTGTCGCTGAACATCAGGACATGAAGTCCGCGGTTCAGCGCCTTGCGCGCTTCCGCCGCGGCGAACTCGCCGGGAACGGAGATCAGGGCGAGGTTGGCAGCGGGTGCGGCCTTGACGGCCGCGGCAATGCTGCGCGGCCGCCACGCCGCTTCACCGCTGCGGCTCGTCTTGGGGCGGTCAAGCGCCTTTTGCGCTTCGGCAAGCGCAGCGCGTGCCGCCGCTTCGCTCTCGGCCTTGATCGCGAGGATCAGATCATTACCCTGCGCGACCACCTCGCCATCGAGCAATCCGGCGTTGCGCAAGATCGCCTGGTTGGACGGCGTGCCCATCATCAGCGCGGCTTCGACGACGCCCGCCGCCGACGCGACCTCGCGCGACAACCGCATCAACGCCACCGAGTCGAGATAGAAGCCCTTGCGAATTTCGTTCAGGACATACGCGCTCATGACACCCCCAGATCTTCCGCAATGGCGAGGACCGCCTGCCGGAAGCAGGCCATCGGCGCCCGCACCACGCCGGCGCCGACCTGGCCGATGCCGGGCTCGCGATGCGCGATGCCGGTGTTGATGACCGGTGCGAGGCCGGTCTCCACCACCAGGCGAACGTCGATGCCGGTCGGCACGCCGGCAAAGTCGAGCGCGGGGATCGTCCATTCCGGATTCTGCCCGACAGTGATTTCGCTCATTGCCCGCGTGAAATTGCCCGCCGACGACGGTGCGCCAGCGCCGATGAAGCCGGCAACCGCCGGAGCTGCCGCCATCGCGAAGCCACCAAGCCCAACTGTCTCGACGATAGCGGAGTCGCCCATGTCGGGATTGGCATCCTTGCGCGAATAGCCCGGGAAATAGAGCCCTTCCGGCATCTCCACCGGCGCCGTGAACCAGCGATCGCCCAATCCGCTGACGCGGACCCCGAAATCGGTTCCATTGCGGCACATCGCGGTCACCACCGTCGAACCGCGAATGCCGTTGGCGGGATCGGTCAGCGCCTTGCCCATCGCCATCGCGATGTTGAGGAAGAACTGATCATTCTGCGCGATGAAGCCAATGCAGCTTGCGAGAACCTCGTTGTCGTTCGAGGTGCGCGCCAGCGCCGACCCGATCTCGCGCAGGAACACGCTGGAGCAGGCCAGGTTGCGCTGGTGCATTTCATCGCCCATCGAGAGCCCGCGCGCGATGATCGCCTTCAGGTCGATCCCGCCATGCGCGCGGATCGCCCTGGCCAGCACCGGCCCGAATACGTCACGCAGCCAGCCGAGGCGCGCCAGCACGCTATCGTCATTGCCGCCGAAGCGCATGACCTTGCCGAGGCCCTCGTTGATGGCGCAGTAGGCGCGGTTGCCGTATTTGGCGTTTTCGACGACGAACACCGGCATGGAGACCGTGGTCATGCCGGTCATCGGACCGACCGCGCCGAAATGATGGTTGGGGTGAAAAGCGACGCCGCCGCCCGCCGCGAGTTCGAAGGCGGCTCCAAGATCCGGAGCCCAGCCTTCGAACACGATGGCGCCTGCCACCGCGCCACGCATCGGACCGCACATTCGGTCCCAGGTGATCGGCGGCCCGGCATGAAGGATCATGCGTTCCTTCAACCCCTCCAGCACATCGCGCGCTGGAACGATATCGACCAGCCTGGGCTCACCCTCGAGGATGCGTGCCAGCGCCTGCTTGTTGGCGTCTTCGATCAGCTTCATGGCCGCTCTCTCACGTACCGAGCTTGGCGAGCAGTGCTGCCATTTCGGGATCGCCATCGGCGGGCGGCGTCCAATCGACCTGCACGACCTCGATATCGCAATCCTGCAAGTCCTTCACAAAGCCTGCCAGCCCGACGTTCACCACGCTCGGCTTGCTCATCAACAGACGCCCGCTCGGCGTATCTTCCTGCTTGGTCACCACTCGCGGCCTCCCGAGATCCGATGCATCGATTTTAGTAAGAAAGTTTTTACTTTGTCAAACACCGCAACCTTTCGTCCGAATTCCCGTTGCGTCGCATGATCGTTTAGGCCCCTGCGATTGATCGCGTCGGCGGGCCGTCGCCGGCGAGGCCGGCATGATGCAGCGCGCTGTCGTTGAGCAGCCGGCACTCGATCGCGCGCAACACCATCAGCGCACCTGCAAACGCATCCAGTCCAGAGCTTTGCCCGATCCGCGACAGCGACGCGACCGCGGACTTGATACGATCCACCCGTCCGCCAATCGTCGCGTCGATGGCTTCATGCAGCGCCGCCGCCGCGAAGCCGAGCACGGCACTGTGCAGGTGGGCAGCACTGATCTCATTGGTCCGACCGAGATGCGCGCGACAGGTCTTCCACAGCGCATCGCGCGTCGCGAGACGGCCGAGGCCGGCGAGCGCGACCAGCGCGCCGCCGATCAAGTCGTCGCCGGATGGCGTGAGCCCGGGACCAAGGCCGATCAATTCGACGATCTCCGGGTAGTCACGCGGTACACATCGCTCTCCGCGAAGCCCGGCCTCGATCAATCGCCTAAGCGCGGCGAGCCCCGGCGCCGCCGCAGCGAGCACCCGAGACGACCTTGCGAGAGGCTCCGCGCCACCCGACGCAGCGAGCCCCTGCTCGACCGGCAAGCGACGCCATACCTGATCGACCATCGCAAGCCCTGCCCGCAAACTGTCGAACGTCCATTCCGGCGCCGGCGGCGGCGCCCATACTGAGGCCGTCTCGAAACCGGCAAATCGCATACCGTCGACGAGCAGCATCGTGTCGACGATCGCAACCTCTTGTCCGGGAACGAGCAACCGCGGTTCGATCCCAGTGCACAGAAGATGCAGCGGGCCGGAGCCGAGGTCTTTGACACCGATGCAGATCCAGCAATCGTCGAGCACCGCATAAAGGCTGCGCTCGAACACCGCCGCAATGCGGCCGCGCCGTCCGCTGCGCAGCGCGCGGCGCGCCAGCACGCCGACCTCGATCACGGCACCGCCGTCGTACCGTTCAGACACCGGCGCGCCGGGCAGGTCACGAAACGTATTGCCTGGCCGCATCACACCGATCTCCCGCTGCGCAACCATGGCGTCAGGACGCGAGCACTGCGGTTCGCGGCACACTACTCCCGTGGGCCTCTCCGCCGAGATAGGCGGCTTCAAGCGACGGATCTTCCGCGATGATTTCGGCCGCGCCGCTCTTCAGGATGGCGCCGGTCTCGAGCAGATAGGCCCTGTCGGCAAGCGCAAGGGCTTGTCCGGCCATCTGGTCGACCACGATCAAGGTCATCCCCTCGACGCGAAGCCGCTCGAACGACGCGAACAACTCGTCGACGACAAGGGGCGCCAGTCCAAGCGACGGCTCGTCAAGCATGAAGACCTTGGGCGCGGTCAGAAGCCCACGCGCGACCGCGAGCATCTGCTGCTCGCCGCCCGACAAAAGGCCCGCGCGATGATTGATGCGCTCCTTCAGGCGCGGAAAGCGGGCAAACATCGCGTCGATCTCCGCGTCGAGATCGAGGCCCTTGCGTGCGAAAGCGCCGAGCTGCAAGTTCTGCCGCACCGTCAGCTCGGGAAACACCTGCCGTCCTTCGGGCACCAGCACGATGCCTGCCCTGGCGCGGATATGCGCCGGCATCTTGTCGACGCGGGCGCCGGACAGCCGAATCTCTCCGACCGACCGCGGTGGTTCGAGGCCGGCAATCGAGCGCATCAGGGTGGTTTTCCCTGCTCCGTTGGCACCGAGTACGGCGATGGCCTCGCCGGGGGCGACGGCAAGGTCGACCCCACCGAGCGCCCGCGACAGGCCATAGAAGGCATCGAGCGTGCGGACTTCGAGCGCCGTGCCTTGTTTCGCCGGGCGCGGCGCGCGGCGCCGCTCACCCGACGGCGCGTCGCCGAGATAGGCCTTGCGGACCAGCGGATCGTTACGGATCGCCGCCGCATCGCCGATCGCGATGCGCTTGCCGCCATCGAGAACGACGATGAGGTCGCTCAGCGACATGATCATCGGCATGTCGTGCTCGACAATGATGACCGCGATCCCGGTCTCCGCGATGCGACGGAGCAGAACCGTCAGCCGCTGCTTGTCACCCTTCGAAAGACCCGCGGCCGGCTCGTCGAGCAGCAGGATCTTCGGGCGCAGCGCGAGCGCCCTCGCGATCTCGACCAGTCGCTTTTCGCCATGGGGCAGCGAGTCCGCGCGTCTGCTCAAATCGCCGTCGACACCGGCAAAGCGCAACAGCGACCGTGCAAGGCGCTCCTGCGCGTCATTGTGCAGCGCCGACACGATGTTGCCGAGCTTGCCCGCCGTCGCCGCCAGCAGGACATTCTCGATGATCGAGAGCGAGCCGAATAGCTGCGTCGTCTGGAACGTTCGCGCCACTCCGACACGTGCAAGCTGGTGCGACGGCAAACCGGTGACGTCGCGGTCACCAAGCTTCACGGTGCCGGATTTCGGACGGTAGAAGCCGCAAAGCAGATTTAGCGCGCTGGTTTTGCCCGCACCATTGGGGCCGATGACGCTGGTCACCGTGCCGGGTTCGGCGGTAAACGAGACGTCCTGCACGGCGCGGACACCGCCGAACGAGATCGAGAGGTTTGCGACGTCAAGACGCGACGCGCGACTGGTCCCGATGCCAAGATCGGCGACCGGCTCGGCGCCCATTGCGCCCGTATCGGCCTTCGATCCCGTCGGCAGGATCCTTGCCGCGAATTGCTCGATCAGCCCCATGATGCCTGAGGGCGCGAGCCGCAGCACGGCGAAAAGCAGCACGCCAAAGGCAAGCAGACGATACTCCGCGAGATCGGACAGCATTTCCGGCAGCAGCACGACGAGCGCCGCCCCGATCACCGGCCCCAGCGCCGAGCCGGCGCCGCCGACCATGACGCCGAACAGCAGCAGGATCGACTGCAGAAAGGGGAACGAACTCGGGCTGATATAGCCCTGGAGGGGCGCAAACAGCGCTCCCGCCAACGCCATCGCTGCGGCCGAGATGATGAACGCCACGGTGCGGACCCGCACGAGATCAATGCCGATCGAGCGCGTCGCAACCTCGGTGTCGCGGGCGGCACGCATGGCGTAGCCCCAGCCGCTCCGCTTCAAGCGCTCGAACAGGATGAGGCCGGCGAACACCAGCACGATGCCGGCGATCGCCAAATGCCGCTCCGACAGCGGAAAGCCGAACACTTCCGGCGGCGCGGTCAAGATCAGGCCGTTGCCGCCGCCCGTGAGGTCGCGCCACTCGATCGTGCCGTGCTCGACGATGAAGCCGAAGGCGATCGTCACCATCGCGAGATATGGACCTCGCACGCGCAAGGCCGGCATGGCAAGCAGACCACCGACGACGCTGACAAGAGCAATCGCGGCAGCCGTCGCCGCAAGATAGGGCCACCCCGCCTTCTCCATCAGGAGTACGGTCGTGTAGGCCCCGATCGCCATGAAGCCGATGTGGCCGAGCGAGATCTGCCCTGCCAGACCGAGCAGCACGTTGAGGCCGATACAGGCGATCGCCGTCAGCGAGATGGTCGCGACCAGGAACACGCCGTAGCTGTCGGCAACGGCGGCATAGAGGATAGCGGCCGCGAGTGCCGCGACGGCGGCGAGAATAGAGACGCGAGAGGTCATACCTTTTTCACTCCGGCTCGGCCGAGCAACCCGTGGGGGAGGACGACGAGGATCGCGATCACCGAGGCGAATGTGATGATCTGGGTGTAGACCGATCCTAGGTAATTGGTCGCGAACACCTCGATCAGGCCGAGACAGAGCCCGGCCAGCATCACGCCCCAGGCGCTGCCGAGGCCGCCGATGATCGCCGCCGCGAAGGCCTTGATGCCGAACAGCGTGCCCATTTCGGAGGACACGTTGAACAGGGGCGCGATCAGCAGCGCCGCGACCCCTGCCAGCATCGCCGAGACCGCGTAGCTTGCCGCGATGGCGCCGCTGACGTTGATGCCCATCAGCCGGGCGGCGTTCGGGTTCTGGACCACCGCGAGCATGGCGACGCCGTGACGCGTCCGGCGACTGAGCAGATGAAGTGCCAGCGCCAGCAGCAATCCGACCACGGGAATCAGGAGTTGCAACGGATAGACCCCCGCGCCCTCGACGATCTGGATCGGCTTGGCCGCCAGGACGGACGGAAAGCTGCGCGGCTCCTTGCCGAAGACGAACATCATCAGGTTGTCGACGATGATGCCAACCGCAACGGTTGCCATCAGCCAGTTGTCGGAGCCGCGCTGCACGAACGGCCGGACGGCAAAGCGCTCAATCAGCAGGCCATAGACCGCGCAGACGAGCAGAACGGCGGGAATGCCGGCCGCGGCCGGCCATCCCCACAGCACGAGGAAGAAGTATCCGGCAACGGCTCCCAGGGTCATCGAGCTGCCCTGGGAGAAATTGACCGTGCCGGAGACGGCGTAGGTGACGTGGAAGCCAAGCGCAAGCAGCCCGTACATGCTCCCGAGCGCCAGTCCTGTTATCACCGCGGGAAGAAATGACATCGATGACTACCCTGCTTGTTTGTCGGACGATCTCGCGCGGTCAGTTCCGCGCGAACGGCATGATGTGGTTGTCCTCGAACCGCGCCCAGATGTAGTCCCCCGCCGTCAGCGCATCGTGCTTGTCCTGCGCGAACGGCTTCTCATAGGTCTTGATCAAGCCGTCCACGCGGTCGATGGCGTAGAAACCGTCACGGACGGCGGTCGGTTCGGTGCCACCGGCCTTTTCGATTGCTCGCGCAATGACCAGGATGGAATCGTAGGCGTTGGCGACGCCAACCGCCGGCGTCACGTCCGCAGGCCCCTTGATGTCCGAATACTTCGCCTGCAAGGCCGACATCACCCGCTTGCCGACCGGCGACAGGTTCCCGAAGAAGCTGTAGGTCTGGACGAAAATCACGTTCTCCGCGCTCGGCCCGGCGAGCTCGGTGAAGCGGCCGCCGGCCGGCCCCCAATGCGAAACGATCGGTGGCGCCCAGCCCATGCGGTCGAGCGATTTCACCACCTGGGAGGACGGTCCGACATTGCCGACCAGGTAGAGCGTATCGGCGCCCGCCTGCTTCAGCCGCGACAGCTGGGACACGACATCGACGTCGTTGCCTTCGAACTTCTCGACGCCGGCAGGCTCGATTCCTGCGGCCTTCAATGCCGCCTTCAGGCCATGCTCGTTCGACTCGCCCCAAGGATTGTTGACCAGGATGAGCCCGGGCTTTTTCGCATTGTAGGTCTTGCGCGAGAACTGGACGATCGCCTTGTCGACCTCATCGTCCATGGCCGAGACGCGGAACACGTAGTTGGACGGCGCGCCGTTCCGCGTGATGTTGGTCCCGGCGGCCCACGGCACCACGAACGGCACCTTGACGTTGTTGACGAACGGCACGATGGCGAGCTCGACCGGCGTGTCGAGACCGCCGACCAGGACCGCGACCTTCTCGCGCTGAATCAACTCGCGCGCGGCGATCAGCCCTTTCGCCGGATTGCTCTCGTCGTCGCGGCGGACGAGCTCGAGCGGACGTCCAAGCACGCCGCCCTTCGCATTGATTTCCTCGATGGCAATTGTCGCTCCGCGGGTCAGCGCCTCGCCGGCGCGCGCCGACTGTCCCGACAGGGCGGTCACCAGGCCGATCTTGATCGGTTCGGCCGCGCGCGTGCCAGACGCGAACGGCAACGCGGCCAGCAGGATCGTCGCTGCGGCGTGCCAAACCGGCCAACGACGCGCAGGTCCGGACGAAACTATGCTCCTGAAGTTCATCTTCGGTGTTCCTCCGCTGATGGCGGCCTCGGCATCGAAGCCGCCAGTTCCTCCGCTGCCGCTTATGCGCGGACTTGACGGAAGTAAAAACTTTCTTCAAAAATATTCCGATGTCAAGCGAGCGATCAGCCGCGCGGAGAAAATTCCGATGGACCCAAGGAATGTCGAGGCCCGCGACGTGTTGATCTCGATCGCGGAAGATGGCGACCGCCTGTCGCGCGGGGAAGCGGTATTGCGCTCGGATTCTGTCGGACCGGCCCTCGCGGCTCACGGACGCTATCGCTACAGCGCGATCGGGCAACGCTCGGATTTCAATTGGCCGCAAGGGCGGCGGCTTGCCGTCTATGTCGGCCTCAACCTCGAGCATTTCGCATTCGGCGACGGGCTCGGTGCCGAGCTCTGCCCCGGCGGTCCGCATCCGGACGTCCTCAACTACGCCTGGCGCGACTATGGCAACCGTGTCGGCGTGTGGCGCCTGATCGAGCTGTTCGACGAGCTGGAGCTGCCGCTGTCGGTGCTCGCCAACAGCAGCATGTATCACTACTGCCCCGAAGTCATGGAGGCATTTCGCTCCCGCGGCGACGAAATTGTCGGTCACGGCCGCACCAATTCCGAGCGCCAGGGTGTGCTTACGCCCGACGAGGAGCGTCAATTGATCGCGGAGGCGACCGATGTCATCGCGCGTGCCGAAGGGCGGCCGCCGCGCGGCTGGCTGGGGCCCTGGATTTCGCAATCACAGGTCACACCCGATCTGCTGGCCGAAGCAGGCTACGAGTACCTGCTCGACTGGTGCATGGACGATCAGCCGGTGTGGTTCTCGACGCGGAACGGCGGCCGCATCCTTTCAGTGCCCTATCCGCAGGAGTTGAACGATATCCCCTCGATCGTCGGTCGCAAGGACTCCGGTGAGCAGTTCGCCACCATGATCACCGACACGTTCGAGGAGATGCTGGCACAATCGAAAAGGCAGTCGCTCGTCATGGGAATTGCGCTGCACCCCTATCTGGTCGGCCAGCCGCACCGCCTGCGTCCGCTGCGCCGCGCCCTGCAGACAATCCTGGCGCGGCGTGACGAGATCTGGATCACCACCGCTGGAGGCATAGCCGCGTTCTCGCGCGCACTGCCCGACGGCATCGTCCCAACATGATGAAAACAAATCGGGACCCGATCGCCTCGCCGTTGCAACGAACCGGAGACGACCAGTGAGCACTGCCGACACGCTGTTTCGAAACGCCCGACTGGTCGATGGGCGCACCGTCGATATCGCCGTGCGCGATGGCCGCATCACCTCGATCGCGTCGCACTCGCAATCGCCGGTCGCGGCCGGCGAAACCCTTGATCTGGCCGGACGCCTGGTGTTGCCGGGGCTGGTCGATGGTCATATCCACCTCGACAAGGGCTTCGTCGGCGACGATTGGAAGTCCCACCGCCCCTGCACCGCCGGTTTCAGCGTGCGCGAGCGCGTCAAGTTCGAAAAGGAGGCGCTTGCCGGCGCCAGGCCGATTGCGGTGCGGGCGGCGGCGCTGATCGACCTCTGCGCCGCGCACGGCACGACCCAGATGCGCAGCCACGTCGATATCGACCTTCAGGTCGGGTTGCGCAATCTCGAGCAGGTCATGGCGGCGCGCGACGCGCACCGCGACAAGGTGTCGGTCCAGATCGTCGCCTTTCCGCAAAGCGGCATCGCGACGTCGCCGGGCGTGGCCGGACTGCTCGACGAGGCGGTTCGCGCCGGCGCGGACCTGGTCGGCGGCCTTGATCCGGCGGGTTACGATGCCGACATCGACGGGCATCTCGACGTCATCTTCGGCATTGCCGACCGCCGCGGGGTCGGCATCGACATTCACCTGCATGACGGCGGCTTGCTCGGTATCTTCGAGATCGAGAACATTGCACGCCGGACGAAGGCCCTCGGGCTCGGCGGCAAGGTCACGATCAGCCATGCCTATGCGCTCGGCGAGGTGCCGCGTGACGTCGTTCAGCGCACCGCGCAGCTGCTCGCCGAGGCCGGGGTCGCGATTTTGACCAACGCGCCCGGAGCGCATGCGTTTCCGCCGGTGCTGCTGCTGCGCGATGCCGGCGTCAATGTGTTCGCCGGCAATGACAACATCCGCGATTCCTGGTGGCCCTATGGCGACGGCGACCTCCTGGAGCGCGCCATGATCGTCGGCTACCGCTCCGGCTTCAACACGGATGCCGACCTGGCGGCCGCCTTCAACATGGTAACCACCAACGCCGCGCAGGCCCTCGGCCTCCCGGACTATGGGGTGGCCGAGGGTGCGGCGGCGGACTTCGTCGTGCTCGACGCGCAGCACGTGCAAGAGGCCGTGGTGGCCCGGCCCAGGCCGCGCGACGTCTACAAGAATGGCCGACTTGTCGCGCATGGCGGCACGATCGTGACGGCGGCGTGCTGATGTGGATGTGGAGACCGGAACATCGGGAAGGTTACCCCTTGACGAGCCACCGCAATAGCGATCTCAATCCCGCGAGCCTGCGCGGCAGGGCCCCGCATCCCGTTGAACATGATGGGCGGGGACATATTGTCCGCGCAGGGCTCGTACAACCTGAGAAAAGCTTGTCCCGTGACTGAAACGACAGCATCGACCACCCCGGCCCGCAGCGCCACGCGCGGCAGACGGGCACGCGATTCCGCGTTGACGAAGGAAGCGATCCTGCACGCGGCGACGTTCGAGTTCTGCCGCAACGGCATTGGCGGGGCTCGGGTTGAAGCCATCGCGAAGCGCGCCAAAGCCAACATGCGGTTGCTGTACGCCTATTTCGGCGACAAGAACGGCCTTTATCTCGCCGTGCTCGAACACGTCTACACCGAGATCCGCGCGGCCGAACAGCAACTCAAGCTCGACGACCTCGATCCGGTCGCGGCCATGCGCGAGCTGATCAACTTCACGTTCACCTTTTTCGGGGCGCACCAGAACTATATTGCGCTGATCAACAATGAGAACCTGCAGCGCGGGCGCAACCTGCGCAAATCGCGCAAGATCGCCGACCTCACGCTGCCCTTGGTCGCGAGCATCGAAAACATCCTTCGCCGGGGCCTCGCGGTCGGGCTGTTCCGCAGCGACGTCGATCCGGTTCAGCTCTACGTCACGATCACGGCCATGAGCTATTTTCATGTCTCCAACCGCTACACGCTGTCGGCGATGTTCGACAAGGATCTGGGAGAGCCGGACTGGCTGGAGAAACGTCGCCACCACGCGCTGGACGTGATCATGACCTGGTTGACGGCGACGGCGGCCGCAAGCGAGGGAAAACGGAAACCGCCCGCGGCCAGAACACCGGCCGGCGCCGCTCGCTAGCTCGCGCGCGGCAAAATTCCGAACAGCCTGCAGGTAAGCGCTAAGGGTGCTCGCTTCACCGGGCAGCGACGACGCCGTCGCTGCGGGGATCGCTGGCGCCCTCGAGCAGTCCATCCGGGTGCCAGACGATTGCGCCGGCGTGGCCCATGAATTCCTCGAACGCCCCGACCACCTGGATGTCGTGGCCGAGCGCCCGCAGCGCGTCGACGACGGCAGGATCGAAACGCGATTCGATCTTGAGATTGTTGTTCTCCTCGCCCCATGTGCGACCGAGCAGCCAGCGCGGCGCGGTCACTGTCGACTGAAGGTCCTGACCGTGCAACGCGTAGCGCGTGAAGATCGCCGCCTGGGTTTGCGGCTGCCCTTCGCCGCCCATCGTGCCGTAGGACAATAGCCGGCCATCGCTGAGTTCAGCCATTGCGGGCTGAATGGTGTGGAACGGCAGCCGCCCAGGTTCCAGGCGGTTGATATCGGTCTCGGCGAGACCGAAGCTTGTCCCACGGTTCTGCCAGGTGACCCCGCTTTGGGGCAGGATGACGCCCGAGCCAAACTCCCAATAGATGCTCTGAATGAAGCTGACGCTAAGGCCGTTCCGGTCGGTCGCAGCGAGCCAGACCGTATCGCCCTGGGCCGGCGGGTCAGGCCAGCGCGCTGCATGATCGACGGCGACGGTCTTTTCGAGCGCCGCAATGGACTCGTCGGTAAGAAACCCGGCCGCCGACCGCGCCATGTAGTTGGGATCGGTCACGTAGCGATTGCGGATGCGGAACGACGCCTTCGTGCTCTCGACCAGCCGATGCAGATGATCGACCCCGTCCGCCTCCTTCGCCATGCGCCGGGCATAGAGCGCAAGAATCAACAGCGAGGCCAGGCCCTGCGTCGGCGGCGGCATGTTGAACACCTTGTGCCCCGCCACATCGACCGACAGCGGCGTCACCAGTGAAGCTTGATGCTGCTCCAGATCGGATAGGCGGAGCGGGCTGCCGAGCCGTTCGAGATCAGCCGCCATCGACCGCGCCAGGTCGCCGCGATAGAAATCGGAAAGGCCGGCTTGCGCCAGCTGCCGCAACGTGTCTGCCACGCGCGACTGCCGCAACCGCGTGCCGACCGCAAGCGGAGCGCCATGCGGCAGATAGACTTCGGCAAAGCCCGGCACGTCCTGCAGTTCAGCGCGCTTCTTCGTGGTGTTGTCGTGCAGAGTCTGGGTCACGGCGACGCCATCGGCGGCATAGCCGATCGCAGGCTCGAGCAGCCGCGACAACGGCATGCGCCCCCCGTGGCGATCGCGGCTGAGTTCATAGGCCTTCTGCCAGCCATCGACGGTCCCGGCAGCGGTGAGTGCCGCGAGCGGTCCGCGGCTTGGGATGGTGCTGCAGCCATGCTCGCGATACCAGGCGCGGCTGGCGGCCTTCGCCGACTGTCCGCACGCCTGGATTCCGACCGGCGAAGAGCCCGCCCGGCCGACCAGCCAGAAGCTGTCGCCACCAAGGCCGTTCATATGCGGATAGACCACCGCGATCGTAGCGGCGGACGCAATCATCGCCTCGACCGCATTGCCGCCCTCGGAAAGGACGGCGAGCCCGGCCTGCGCCGCAAGGTGATGCGGCGCGGTCACCATTCCGCTATAGCTTCGCTTGGTCTGCAGCATGAACGCGTTCTCCGAAAACTGCAGTTTGTAATAATATTCTTACTTACATTGTCAAGCGGCCGTCGCCTGGCTGCGGCGGCGCGAACGCTCTGCTGGCGGAGTGCCGCGCGAGGCGGATCGAAGCGAAAGCGGAAATCGGCCGCGCAAAGCTGCGTGTCAGCGGCAGCGGGGCGGGTCGCCGAATTCCCGGAGGTCCTGAATCTGTTCCGAAAAAGATGCAAAAAATGTAGTCTCCCGAACCATGGCGACGATCCACGAATTCGGCCCCTACCGCCTCGACGCGGAAGCCGTGATGTTGTTTCGAGAGTCCGAACCGGTCGCGCTCGGGCGGCGCGCGGTGACGCTGCTTCGGCTGCTTGTCGAGCAGGCCGGAACGCCGGTTTCCAAGGACGCATTGATGCAGGCGGCCTGGCCGGGCCTTGCGATCGAGGAGAGCAACCTGACGGTGCAGATCGCCGCTCTGCGGCGGGTATTTGCCGACGTCGCGGGCGGTGCGACCTGGATCGAGACCCTGCCGCGCCGCGGCTACCGCTATGTCGGGCCACTGGTCGCTGTCGAATCCGGCGCCGGCCTGCCCACCTCGCCGGCAATAACAGTGCCCGATGGGCCGTCGCTTGCAGTGCTGCCGTTCTCGAATCTCAGCGGCGATCCCGCGCAGGAATATTTTTCCGACGGAATCACGGGAGACATCATCGCCGAACTGTCGCGCTTCCGCTCGCTGTTCGTTGTCGCCCGCCACTCCAGCTTCGCCTACAAGGGCAAGACGCCCGAGATCAAGCAGGTCGGCCGCGAACTCGGCGTCAGGTACGTGGCCGAAGGAAATGTGCGCAAGATCGGCAGCCGGATGCGGGTGACCGTCCAGCTTCTCGATGGCGCGAGCGGTTACAATCTCTGGACCGAGCGCTACGACCGCGAACTCGAAGACATCTTCGCCCTGCAGGACGAGATCGTCCGCGCAATCGTCGCAGCCCTTCCGGGCCGGCTCGAGGACGCCGGCCGCGAGATCGCCAGACGCAAGCCGACCCCGAACATTACCGCGTATGACCTGGTTCTGCTGGGCAACGAGCGATGGCGTCAATTGACCGTGAAGGGCATGGCGGAAGCCAGGCAGTTTTTCCGGGACGCAGTCGCGCTCGATCCGCAATATGCCCGCGCTCACGTCAACATTGCCTGGACGATCGTCTGCGACGTGTTTCTCGAATCGCCCGGCACGGCGAAGCTCGACGACGCGCTGAGCGAGATCGAGACCGCGCTCGACATCGACGGCGGCGACGCCTGGGCCCATGGCGTCTTCGCGCAATTGCTGTTCCTGCGTCGCGAGGATGCCAAGGCTGAAATCCATTTCAGCCGGGCTCTGGAGCTCAATCCAAACGACGCCGATGTCGCCGCCGTTTTCGCGAACATTCTGGTCTACTGGGGACGGTGGCGAGAGGCACTCACATGGATCGGTGCGGCCAAACGACTGAATCCCTTCCCGCCCAATCTGTACCACTGGTACCACGCGCTCGCGCTCTATTCGGGGCGCCGGTACGATGAAGCAGTCAAGACGCTGATGGAGGCGCGATCCCCCGACCGCTGGTCGCACAGTCTGCTTGCCGCCTGTCATGCGCAGATGGGTCGGCACAGCGAAGCGCGATCCGAAATTGAAGCGTTCGTCACGGAGCGTTGTCGTGAAATGAGCGCGAACGGCGCAACGCCGCCGGCGAACACCCTCGATCTCGTTCGAGCGCGGGCCGAAAGGTACAGAAATTCAGTCGATCGCGAGCACTTCCTCGACGGCTTTCGCAAGGCCGGCCTATCGGGCTGAGCCGATCGGAATATGGCGTGGGGCAATTCGAGGCCCGTGGTAGCGGGGGAGCGCCACCGCCTTTCCCCACACCCAGAGAATCCACGGCAACTTCTGCAATCTTTCGCCCAATATCGAATCGCAAACGCTTCCGATGCGCGCCGTGCGGAAGTTCTTTATGGAGGTCGAGGACGAAGGGGAGCGTCTCCGCGGAACAACGCAGCGTCTGATCTCTGAATCTTTTGGATCTGGCCTGGGATCAGCTCAATCTGAGGAGATTGAGAATTGGAAAACTCCAAGAAGGCGTCCGTGGTTTCGAATATTTGACCCACGAGCCCGCGATGCTCTGGTTCGATGATGGAGTAAATGTCGGGTTTGTCGCACCTCCACCATCCTGACCATAGTCCCGCTTTCTTCTCATTGGGATCAAAAATAAGGATGAGCGCCCCGCCGTCCTCATAGATGAGCTCAGCGGGCACGCAGCCGCGTATAATCAACGTTTGCAGAACGTGGCAAAACTCGTACCCAAATACGTATACATCAGGCTTTAACTTAACGACGATAGGTTGGTCTGCGTTATCGTACCCGAAGGAGTCGGTGCTGCTTGGCGGTTTAATCACTTTGATGCTTCCCGCGCTTGCGCCATGAAGCGAATCGCTTAGCTGCCCGCTTGGGATCAGTGATCCTGGTTGGTCAGCCTATACGTCAGGCGCTCACCTCGATACCCCGGGGAGCATTAGCCGCCCGTGCCCGACGCTCTGAGATACGTCGCTCTATACCGCGCCGGCGATCGGGTATCGGAACCTGCGAATCCCGCACGTTGCTCCTTCGCCTGACAAGAATTCGCCGATCAGCCACCCTGCGTTCCGAAACCACTATTCGGGCGTCTCTCCGCACTACGCTTGCCGATCCGGCGATCGCTCTCTCCGGACGGGCGGCGTAAGCCCTGCGCGCCACCACTTCGCGGAGCGCCAGCCAGATGAACTCGCTGTTGGTGGAAAGATATCGCCGCCATAATTTGCGCGGCTCCATCATCAGCCGCCAGAACCACTCGAGACCGAGCGATTGGAATAGCCGAGGAGCGCGCCTGATGAAGCCGGCCAAGACGTCGAAGCTGCCACCCACCCCCAGGATGACGGGAACTTGCAGCCGATCCCGATAGCGCTCGCTCCACACCTCCTTGAACGGAGACGGCAAGCCGATAAAGAGAATGTGGGCACCGCTCGCTCGTATCTCATCCACGATAGTTTCGTGCTCATCCGGACCGAAGTAGCCGTTCCGGAAACCAGCGATCTTCAGTTGCGGAAAGCGCGCCTCGCAGACGCGCGCGAGCTTTTCGACCACTTCCTGATGCGCCCCTAGAAAATAGACACAAAGTCCGTTGGACGCGGCAGCCGTTAGAAGTCCTTCCATCAGATCGATGCCGGCCACGCGTTCCGGCATGTGTTGACCTGACGCCCGTATTGCCCAGACCACTGGCATACCGTCTGCGACCGTCATATCCGCCGCGGAACATGCGTGCGCCAACTCCACGTCTCGCCGCATCATGCAGAGATGCGACGCATTGATCGTCATGACGATGTGGGAATTGCTCGAGCGGCGACAGATATCGACACAGCGCTGCGCCGCCTGATCGAGCGTAACCGCATCAAATTCGACGCCCAATAGGCTTACGTGTTGCTTCATCTGCTCAACTTCCCTGCGGCGATTGCCGGCTGGCTTGCCACCGAGCCACTTGCTCGGCGTCCAGGCGAGCCGTGGCAGCTCGTTTACCCAGTCTCAGGCACGCGTGCTGATAGGTGCGAAGAAAACGTCTGAACTCGGGGTCATTGTAGCGCGGCAACCCCTTTGCCCAACTGCTGAAGTAACCCCAAAGCATCGCGATGCTTCCGATGAACATTGGGTGCGCACGAAGACGGGAGGCCGCCACCGCCAGATAGTAAAACGGCGAGGTGCCCATGAAATACTGACCGAAGCCAGCACGAATTCTGCCTGCCCAGATGCTGTTCTGGCTGGCCCCTTGCGGACGAAGGTGGACGAACCGGATTGGTTCTGAATCGACGCTCTCGGCGATCCAGCCCAGCATTCTGGCGCGGTGGCAATCGATGCCATCCCACATGACCTGTCGCACGAACCCCCCGATCTGCTGGAAGCACGCAACGCGATAGAATTTCGTCATTCCAACCGACATCTCGTCGCCGCAGACCTCGGGCACGAGCTCGCCGGTTTGGGGATGAACGAACCAGGGTTTGCCGGAGGTCGTTCCGATACGTGGATTGCCCTCCATTCGCTGCATCAGCAGTTCGAAGTAGCGAGGCGGCAGGTCGAGATCCATATCAAGCTTGCACAAATAACCGAAGTCGCCGAGCGGCACTTGATCAAGACCATCATAAAACGCCTCAATCACGCCGGGCCCCACCCGCCGGTGGCCTCGGTCCTGACGGCGCACGACGCGCAGATAAGGCAATCGCACCGCATACTCTTCCAGGATCCGTGGCGTCTCGTCGGTAGATCCGTCGTCAACGACGATCCACAGCGCAGGCGGCACCGACTGTGCAGCCACGCTGTCCAGCGTGCGGCGGAGATAGGGTCCCTCATCGCGGCAGGGCGAAATCAGCGCATACCTGCGCGGCGCCGCGTTGCGCGGAGACCCTGAAGCACTGTTAAGCTCGTCCACAGCCTTACTCCCGGTAATATCCTTCGGACCTGACCCCATTTCTTGCCTCGATGGTTCTGAGCTCAAGAGGGTCAATCTGGTTGAGCACGATGGTCGACACGCGCTCACGGATGAGCTGCGTTACCGACAAGGCTTCGAGCACGCTCGTACGCTTGGTCTGACCGCATTCCACAACGAAGACGAACTCATCGATGAAGCGCTCGATCAGCCTTGCGTCGACCACCGACATGATCGGCGCCACCTCCACCACGATGTAGTCATAGGATTTCCGTGCAACGGCGAGCAGGTTTTCCATTTCCTGCGAGCCCAGGAGCTCCGCGGCGTTTGGAATCCTGACCGTGCACGCATTTGGCAGGACATCCAGCCCCGAATGCGGCCGCTTGCAAACAAACTCGTCAAGACGAGAGGGATCTTCCAGCGCGTCGAAAAGCCCGACCTTCGCATCCGGGGAAAGTGCAGTCGTGAGATTCCGGAGATGAAGGTCGGCATCGATCAACAGCGTGCGCGATCCAGAGGACGACAATATGAGCGCGGCAAGATTGGCGGCAACGACTGTCTTTCCCTCTTTCGAAACCGCCGACACGACGCCGATGACTTTGCCCCCGGTCGCGGCGGACGAACGGTCGAGCATCGCCTTCACATTGCGAAGGCCTTCCGCGAAGCGCGAGAAGGGGGCAGCAAGGACATGCTCCTCGATTGGCAATTGACCAGCGTAGACGAAGGGCAGTCCGATGCACCGTGTTTCGGTCACCTGTTCGACGGCCTTGGGCGTACGGAATACGTCCGCCATCCATTCACGTCCGAAGGCAGAGCCTATGCCGAGAAACAGGCCAAGAAAAATGCTGCCTGCCGCCACGATGAGGGTCTTCTTGGAACTCTTTGTCAGCGGCGGAACTGCTCTTGCGATGATCTGCGCACTCTGGGCCGGAAGCGTCTCAGCCTGCGCCGCCTCGATCTCCTTATGCTTTTGCAGGAAGCCACTATAAAGATTGCGCAGCGCCTCGGCGGCGCTCTCGAGTTCGCGCAGCCGGCTTCCGGTCTCCGCGGAAAGCTTTGCGGCCGTGTCTTCGAGTTCGGTCTGTCGTGCCTTGGCGACTTCGTATTCGCTGGCGTAGGAATCGGTAATGCGCCCCTCGTCGGACCGAATGGCAGCGTCAACGCTGTTCAGCTGCGCACGAAGCTTGACGACAGCCGCGTGCTTGCGACCGACGCGAGCTTCCATTTCCGCAAGGCGAGACGCAAGGTCGCGCTTTTGCGTGCGGAGACGTGCAAGTTCGCTGTTGTTGAGCGCGAAGTTGATGACTGCCGCCCGCCTGTCGTTGAACAGCGCATCCGTCGACACGGCTGACGGAATCCCGTTTGCCTCTGTCCGCTTGATACGGTCGAGGCGCTCCTTTGCCTCGACTGCCGCGAACTTGGCATTCATCAGTTGGGTATTCAGACTTGCCAGGAGCTCGGTGTCCTGCGCGCCAGTGCTACTGAGGTTGTTAGCCGTCTTGAAGTCCTGCAGCGCCTTGTCCGCGTCGGCTACCTGCTTCTTCAGCTCGATGAGCCGCTCCTGCAGCCATCCGCTCACCTTCTGCGTCGACTTCAATTTTGCGTCCTGCAGGGACGCGAGATAGCTATCCACGATGCCGTTGGCGATCTTCGCGGCCTTCTCCGCACTCTGCGACTCGACCGTCACATTGATAACGTTGGCGACATCCTCTCGCGCAATTGTCACGCGCTTCAACAGAGCTTCGAGAGCAGCTCGTTCAGCCGCAGCTGTGGCTGCCGCCGTGCTGGCGCTCCCGTCTGTGGCGCTCGCAAGCGCAGATCGGCCGGCAAACTCGCTATCACTGGCCAGATTCAGCGAACGAATGACCGGCAGCATTACCCTGTCGGATGAAAGTACGTAAAGCTGACTGCCGACCTCCACTTCGTCCATCGTCGGTTGATCCACGATCTTGTTGGTCTGCAGATAACGATTGAGACTTCGATCGATGAGGATGCGCGCACTGCTCTTGTAGGGCGCCTTCATGACAACAACGGAAGCCCCGGCGACCGCCAGCCCAATCAACAGTCCGATAACGGGCAACCGCCATTCACGGCGCAGAACGTCAACGACGTCCCACAAGCCGAAAGTCGGTCGGGCCGCCGCTGGCGGACCGTAGTCTTCCGCAAGCGGCTGGCCGTATTCCTGAATGACCAATTGATTGGTTCTGGTGTCCATGGCTTCGTCTGATCAGTGGGCCGGTTGGGGAATCGACGGCGGCGGCGGTCTCGTATGCATCTCGGTATTCGACAAAAGATTGACGCTCGCTATGCCATCAGCTGGATGTTTCGGCCGACGGACATTCAGAAGATCATGCACGATCAGTTTGCTGGCGCGCCCGTCACCGAACGGATTGGCACCGAGAGACATGGCTTCGTGCTCCGCTGGCACATCGAGCAGGCGCTCGACGCCCGCAACAATGCGAGCCGGGTCGGTGGTGACCAGGCGAGCTACGCCGGCGTCAACGGCCTCCATGCGCTCGCTGGTATCTCGCATGACGAGCACGGGCTTGCGAAGCGCCGGTGCCTCCTCCTGAATTCCACCGGAATCGGTGAGGATGAGATATGAGCGCGTCATGAGGTAGACGAACTCGGGATAGTTCAAGGGTTCGATCAGGAAGATATTCGACGCATCGCGCAGATGATCAAATACCGGCCCGCGCACGTTCGGATTCAGATGAACGGGATACACGATCTGAATGTCGTCCCGCCGACTGATCGTCTTCAATGCCTCGCAAATTTGCCGGAACCCGGATCCAAAGCTCTCGCGCCGGTGTCCGGTCACGAGAACAAGTCGCTTCGACGTATCGAGCCATGAGTATTTCACCTCGAGCGACCGGCGAAGCTCGCCCGGTTGAGCGATATTTGCGGCCATGCGAAGCAGCCCGTCGATCACGGTATTGCCGGTGACAATGACGGCCTCTGGTGGATAGCCTTCCTTCAGCAGGGCAGAACGCGCACGCGACGTCGGTGCATAATGCCTCGTCGTAACGACCGCAGTGACTCGCCGATTGGCCTCCTCCGGCCATGGACTCATGAGATTGCCGGTTCGCAGTCCCGCCTCGACATGCCCGACACTGACCGACCGGAAGAACGCGGCAAGTGCGGCCGCCGTACTGGTTGCGGTGTCACCCTGTACAAGAACGTAGTCCGGCTTGTAGTCGGCGATGATCGGATCGATTCCGGTCATGACCGCGCTGAACACTTCGCTCAACGACTGGTTGGGTCGCATGATGTTCAGGTCGTAGTCAGCCTTCAGCGAGAACGCCGACATCACATCGTCGAGCATCTGACGATGCTGGCCCGTCACGCAGACGCGCGTTTCAATTCCTTCTGCTTCGCCCAGCGCCAGCACAAGCGGTGCCATCTTGATCGCCTCTGGACGAGTACCAAATACGCTAAGAATACGCATGAAGCCCGACGCCGCCTGTGTTCAAAAATTTTGCCGTTTTGAATATTCTTGCCGTGTCGAAATGATGCGGCACGCTACCGGATTTTCCCGACGCGTTCATCGCCAACGTTGGCTCGGCACATGTTAAATGAAATTTATAGCTAATTCTCGGGGTTGCCGCAGAGGGCGTTGCGCATCATCGAAGCCGGCTGTTGTCAGGCGGTTCCAGATTTAACTTTTTCGGGTTAACGCGCATCCAGTGATTGTCCGCTGACGTTTCTTCACTACCGCCGGCGAGTTCCAGATTTAACTTCTCCAGGTTAACGCGCATTCGCTGTACCGTTCGCAATCGTCATCGATGCATCCTCGGGCTTGCATTCGCAACGGCTCGGCGAGAATGCCCACGCGTGCAATGAACTCCAATGACAGGCTCGCATTATCCAATTTCGGGAAAACTTGGACAAAACAAGATTAAATAGCGTATGTGGACTTGCGTTGATTGGCACCGTCCGTGACGACGATCACCGCGCAACCCGCTGCTGGTCGGGGGATTCCGGAAGTCGTGTGGCCGGCACTTTCCGGCATTTGATAGATCGGAGGCAGCGCCTCGTGGAAGGCAAGGTTTTACTCCTCTCGCAGCGTCGGATTTCCGATCTTGTCGCATTTTGCCTCAGCTATGAGTTCGAGGACAATTTGGCGGCGATGACGCGCGCCGATCGGCTCGATGTTCAAGATCGTGCTGCACTGGAGTTCTCGCGGCGGGTCTACAAGTGGACGCGCCTTGCCTCAGGATCGACCAAACTGGCGGGTGTGCTGGCACCCTCCCCGCCGCAGTTGCGGCTGCAACGCGATTACGAACTGTTCTTTCCGATCTTCAGCAATGCGTATCAGCTCCACGCGCTCGCCGCAATTCCCGACTGGCGCAAGCGGTGTCGCAAGGCCGCATGCTTCATCACTGAAGTCTGGGCAGACGACATCCCGGAGTATCTGATCGAGCTCCTGTCCGGATTTGATCATATATTCGTCGGCCTGCATCACTGCGCACCGCAGATCGCGCGCATAGCGGGTCGACCGTGCAGCTATCTGCCGCTGGCTGTCGACGTGGAGCGGTTCGCGCCGAAGCCCGAGCAGCAGCGATCGATCGCCG
Source organism: Bradyrhizobium sp. Mp19 (assembly GCF_029952935.1). NCBI lineage: Bacteria > Pseudomonadati > Pseudomonadota > Alphaproteobacteria > Hyphomicrobiales > Nitrobacteraceae > Bradyrhizobium > Bradyrhizobium sp. Mp19. The sequence goes on from NZ_JASAUT010000003.1 coordinate 291,406, forward strand.
TGTGCAACATCGGACGTCGTTCGGCGACGACCCACGCCGCGTTGCTGGCCGGCGCCGAGAGAGAGCGCTTCTTCTACTACTACGACACTGTGGCGGCGAGCGGTTCGAACCGGAAGGAAAGGACGTTCCGGGTCGACAATCCGGAAGAACACCGCATCATGATTGCGAATATCCTCCAGCGCAGCCGCTATTTCATTGCCAATCGCAGCCACGTCAACAACCCGGAGTTCACGGCCGGCCGTGACGAGATTTCCGCTCGCTATTATGAAGGTGCAGCAGCCGGGGCAGTGATGGTCGGAGAAGCGCCGCGCACCGAAGAATTTGCACGGCAGTTCGACTGGCCCGACGCCGTCATTCATGTGCCCTTCGATTCGCCGGACATTTGCCAGATCCTCGAAGCGCTGGACGCAGACCCGGCGCGACTGCGAGCGGTTCAGAACGCAAACGTCCGGGAAGCCGCGCTGCGGCACGATTGGCTCTACCGCATACAGACGGTATTCGACATCCTCGGTATTGCTCACACCGACCAGATGAGCGCACGAGCCAACCGTCTGCGCCAGATCGCCGGATCCTTTGAGCTGCCAGCAGCCGCCTGAAATTGTTCACCTCGAGTGATACGGAGCAATGCGGCATTTCCGCCGGTTTATGGTTAACGCCCTGTTAAGTGGCGGCTGCTACATCCCAGCAGGTAGGCGATCTCGATCATATGATCGCCAGGGTGTCGCGAACGTCCGCAACGGTGGACAAACGTCAAGCTGCGTATCCAGGCATGAAACGCTCCAGTCAGCTTCCCTCGGCTCAAGCGGCCACCCTGAATGCGCCGCCTTTGCCACGTCAGGCAGACAGGCTTGCTGCACCTCTGCGACGGCGTGGCGCCTGGACGCAATTCGTCGAAGCCCGCCTGCGCGAGCCCGTAAATCCGGAGCGCGATCCCGCCGGACCGCCAGACAGTCCGCCCGACAAGCAACCGACGGTCCTTGGCGAGGATCCGGGCTTGCCGAACGGTGGACCGACGAATGAAGCTCATCCGCTCCTTGACCTGGAGCAACCCCGGCAGCCGATTGTGGTCCCGCAGGATGAGGTCAGTCGGCGCCTGAATGAGGCCGCGGAGAACATCGGACGCCGGACGAACGTGACTCGGCCCGATGCCGGACCAGACGATCTGTCCATCTCCCCTGCGGCCGATCCAAACGATGTTTCAGCGGAGGAATCCGACAACCGCCTGCAGCCAGCACCACCGGACTCGCATGCCGGCTCAGCCGTAGCCCTGTACACGACTGAGGCAGATGAAGGAGAGGGATTCAGTCCGGCCGCGGAACCAGGTTCGAACTCGGTGCCACCGGCGTCAATCCGTCTAGCAGCGCAACCGCCCGTGCACACCAGCACTGCCGAGGCGAGCGTCGCGGTGCAGGGACAGCAGACGATACTAATCGAGAAGCTGATCGCCGAAGAACTTCAGAGCTCGCCGCGGGACCGACGTTCGGTCACCAGCGAATGGAAAGTGCGCAACTTTGTATGGTTCCTCGCTCCAACAACGGTTCTGCTCGCGATTGGGACCGGAATGCTCATGCGGGGCAATGTTGCATCCCTGTTCAGCACAGCACCCCAGGTTGTCAGCCATTCGAACGCGACGCCCGTTCAGCCGCCACCGCAAAGCAGACGCAAGCTGAAACCGGCAATTGCCACTTTCGTACATCGTGCTCCGATCGAAGCAGCCGCAACCGCACCACCCGCGCGTTCACTGCCGACGACATATGGGATTTTTGCGTCAAGCAACGGGCGGATGATCCGGCTCGAGCCGATGAACATCCGCCTTCCCGACAGCCGGATCGCCGTGTCGGTATTGACCACGAAGCCGGGCACCGTTGTGGTGCCGCACGGCCCGCTTTCGTTTGTCGCGTATCAGCGCGAGCTTATGACAAGCGCGCCCGACAATGCACAATTACGCATTCTCGCCCAGGTCGCACGAACAGCGTCGTCGCCGGCAGTCGCTATGGCCAACGATGCCTGGGCGATCCGGTCCGTTTCCGTCGACCTGACCGTAGCGCCGGTCCCTGAAAACCGCGAGATGGTCGAGCTGCAGCCAGTGAACCCCGATCTCGTCCTCTCACCCGGCCGTTACGTGCTGGTCTTCAAAAACCAGGCCTACGACTTTGTCGTAGCCGGCAAGGTTACCGATAAGGCACATTGCCTCGAGAGGGCGGAAACGCCGGACGGCGACAGGTTCACCGAGTGCCGCAAGCTCCCGTAATGTAGGGCGGCCCGGTCCTAGGGCGGCGTCGACGCGACCGCGGCTGGCGGCAACTTGGTTGCCTTCGCAGCGGCGGCACCGACGCTGAGCTGGCCGGTCCTACGCCAAAGCAGCAGCCCTGCTCCGCCGCCGATCGTACAGATCGCAAGCAGCACAATTTCCCCGCGCCCCAATCCTCCAGAGATCAGCGCGTAGGGCAGCATGCCCAGCCCCATCCAGAAGAGCTTTTGCCACTGGTAGGAGTCGTACCTCTTGCCAAGATTGCGACGCTTGAACCACAGGTCTTTCGCTTCGCGCGAAAACGGAAGAACACGCCGGCACACGGCCGGCACAAGGCGAAGCGCGAGCAGCAGGGCAAGAAACATCGGCAACGCGACCACGATACGATCGTCGCCGGCTGACAGCAGTCGGAACACCGGCAGAATGCAAAGGCCGAGGCCGATCCTCAGGAATGCCCCGGCGGGCCACGTGTCCAAGTTAATCAGGAAGCGCTCAAAGGAGGTCATGGACGTAATCCAGGATCAGGAGTTGACTTGCAGTCGTACAATGCCGAAATCGCGTAGCAAGGACCACGCGAGTTGCAGTGGCCGCGTGATCCTGAAAACCCCGACCACGACGGCCAGGTAGGCCGTCACACAGATCGCGCTCGCGACGGGGATTCGCAGCAACCGCGGCAATTCCTGCAGGAATGCCTCCTGTATCGAGAAAGCGACCGCGACGGCGACCAGCGCAGCGATGGTCTGCGGCGCTGTCGCGCGCAGGACATCCCCGATTGTGATCCCGACAGGCCTGCCGGCATAGACGAGCGCAGGAACGAACAGCACAAACATGGTGACCGTGTAGGCGATCGTCACTCCGACCACACCGAACGGCAGTCCGGCTGCAAGCGCAACCAGTTGGCAGATTGCACTGAAGATGCCCCATCGCATCCACCGATCGGGACGCCCGACCGCGACATGCACCCAGCCGAGAGTTCGCTCGATGCAGTCGGCAATGCCGCGAATGGCGAGGATGCAGAGCAAGGGGCCCGCGGGAGACCATTTCTCTCCGAGAAGTACGATCACGATGTCATGAGCGCTCACGGCCAGGGCCGCGAAGGCAGGCCCCGAAAAGTAGCAAAGCAATGAAAGCGCGCCTTCCCAGGAGCGCTTCAGTTCGGCTGCACTGTGCTGGAGCTTACTCAGCCCCGAAACCGCGATGTTATGCAGCGGCTCACTGAGAATCGACAGCAGGTTGTTGTAGATCGTAAAGGCGTTCTGAAAATAGCCAAGCGGCCCTGCACCGAGGAAATACCCCATCGCGATTCTGTCCGCCGAACGGGCGAAGTAATCCGTCATGGTGAAGCCGGTGACTCCCAGCCCGAACCGCAGCAGTTCCTTGACCATTGGCGTGAGCCTCGGCCTGCCCGGTATCCATCGACAGGCGGTCCAGGCTCCCACGACGGTCAAGGCCGACGTTATGATCGGCTTGGCGATCAGCGCCCAGTAGCCCCAGCCCGAAAGCGCCAGTCCAACGCTTGCAGCGCTTCCGATGATGTTCGCCGATATGTCGATCATCGCGATGCGGCGAAACTGCATTGCCCGACGCATCAGCGCATAATGTTGCGTCGACAAGGCCATCATCAGGAAGGTCACCGATAATGCCAACGCCATGCCCGCGAGCGATGGCTCGCCGAAGGCACGCGCTATCCACCGACCGGACGCAGCCAGCACGACAGCCAGCACGACGCCGATCAGAACATTCAGCCAGAACAACGTGCTGACCTCGGCGCGCGAGATGCTGCTCCGCTGGGCGGAGGCCTCGCTCATCCCGAGATCGACGAAAAGGGGAGCAAAGCCGATCAGGGCCAGCATCATGGCCACCAACCCGAAATCATGCGGTCCGAGCAGTCGCGCCAGTACGATCGTGGAGGCCAATTGAACGAAGATATTCAGTCCGCGCGCAGCGATGAAGGCCACGCCGCTGTGCAGCGACCTGCGGCCAAGGCCGGAGTATGGCTTGTTGTCCGCAAAATACTGATCGGTGCGTTCGTTCCGATGCACGCGTCGTTCCCGCTCAATTCGCTGGATTCTGGCTTTGAGGTACCCGCTCAAGCCAGATTTCCCGCCAATAGGGATAGATGGCGCGCGGGCAGAAGCGGCGGCAGATCGCATAGCGCGCCTCACACACGACATCCTTCAGGATGATCGCGTCCGTCTTGAAACGGACCATCTTGCACGAACCTTCGTCGATGATCTGCTTTTGACGCCTCTCGACCTCGTACTCGCGTTCCGTGAACGGTACCATCTCCGGATCGAAATACAGGCCGCGATTGCGGTAATTGCAGTCCAGTGTCTCGAGGATGTCCTTGTACGGCTTGACGCGCACGACGTCGCCCACCTGCAGATCAAGCCGGGACTGCGGGACCTTGCTACCCTCCGGCACGCCGAAGGGCCTGATCGGATAAGGTACGCCACCTCTCATGCGCTGGAATGTGTCGTAGATCCAGCGCATCGCGGTGCCAATGCCCAGCCCCGCTTCGGTGACCGTGCGCCAGACCGAGAAGGTCAATCCGGCGACGAGGTCCTGCAACCGCACGTTACCCGAAGTGTAGTCCTCGACATACTGACGCGGATCCCACCACTTCAGGGGTTGCGTGGCGAATTTGACCTGTGTGTTCTGGCAAACGTAGGTCGGCTCGGTTTCGCCGACCTTCGGCGGATGCTTGATCGTGCTCCACAGCGTTTCCTCGCTGCAGCCGCCAGACCTGAACGGCTTGCCAGCGCCAGCTGGCGACGGCCTTTTCTCGCCCGCCGGCTTCAACCAGGCGTCCTTCCAGAATATCAGGCAGGCCGCCTCGCAGCCGTCATGAGCCGCGCCGTTGCAGCGGATGTTCTCGAGATGAACCGTGTTCAGCATCTTGCGCCCGCCGATACCGAGCGCGGGATCGCAGGTCTTGTGAGCTCGCTTGCCGACGCGAAGCGTCTTGCCGCAATGCTTCAGCATCTCGGGCATGAAGGGCATTTCCTCCAGGCGGCCGTTGGCATCCAGCGTCGCGAGGATCTCCTCCTTGCTTCTGACCTCCACCAGGTCACCAGCGCGAAAGATGCTTGAAAATAGCGTGCTCATATCGTGCGCCTTGAGATACACCCTGCAATCAGAAATTCGCCGGCTGCGTGACGTCCGCGCAACCATCGTCAGATCAGTGTCAACTTTCGCCCGAAAAATGCCTCGGCGAAGCGTTCCGTAGCCCTGCACTCCATGCCCCGAATCCGTGCGAGGCCGCGAAAGGTGTCTGCATCGAACCACTGCTTGGATCGCTGCGTCCCGAAATGCCTGAGCAGGAGTTCAATCTTACGATCGAGCGCCGCCGCCGATACCGGCATGTAAACGTTGGGTTGACCGAAGTCGCCATCCCACTTCGGGATCTCGTATTCCAGAATCTGATGATCACGAAACGTGTTCCAGGTCAGGCGGCAGACCTGACGATGGTCCTGATGAGCATCATCCCTGCGATGCGTCAGAATGACGTCGGGCTCGACCCGCCGCTTCAGCGATTCAAACCATTCCTTGATGGCCTCTCCCCTTTCCGGGAAGAATCCATCGGGAAACGACAGCACCTCGACATTCGCGGATGCAGCCTCGCGCAAGAAGTCGGCCGCCGACGCTCTGGCCTCAGCCTCCCGTATGGCGCCACCGCTTAGAACGCACCAATGCACGTCCAGCTTGATGCCGCGCTCGATCAGCCCGAGCAGCGTCGCTCCCGCGCCGATTTCGATATCATCCGAATGGGCGCCAAGGCACAGGATCGACAGACGGTCTCCGGGCCTGGCAAGCTGCAATGCTCTCATTCCGGTTACGCTGCGCTGGCTACCGACGAGTGATTCAGCCGCCATGGCGTGTCGCCGCGCTCCACCATGTCCTCCAACACTTGTCTGTCGCGCAAGGTATCCATGGCGCGCCAAAAACCCTCATAGCGATAGGCCATGAGGTGACCGCCCTCGATCAAACGGTTGAACGGTTCCTGGACAAGCTCTTCTCCCTCCTTGATGTAGTCGAAGATTTCGTTGCGGAAGATGAAGTAGCCGCCGTTGATCCAGATCTCGGACTCCTGGCTGGAGCGAATCCGCTGCACCGACCCCTCGGCATCGAACTCGGCAAGGTGGAAGCTGATCGGTGGATGGATTGCCACGAAGCAACCGATCTTTCCGCTTTCCTTGAACTTCTGGATCATGTCAGGCAGCGGCGCGTCGGTCAGCCCGTCGCTGTAGTTCGCAAGAAACATCTCCTCGTCCTGGACGAGATGGCGGACGGCCAGCAAGCGCTGCCCGATGTTGCGCCATGTCCCCGTATCCACCAGCGAAACCCGCCAGTCCGGCTGATGTTCGCCGATCAGCTCGACCTTCTTGCCGTACTCCGAAATCACGCAGTCGCTGTTCGCAGTCGCGCGATAATTGAGGAAGTAATCCTTGATCACGTTCGCCTTGTAGCCAAGGCACAATATGAAATCATTGTGATTGTATTGGCTGTAATACTGCATCACATGCCAGAGGATCGGCTGATGGCCGATCGGGACCATCGGCTTCGGTATGCTCTCCGAATACTCGCGGATCCGCGTACCGAGACCGCCGCAAAAAAGGACAACCTTCATGGCGCAACCTCACGCGGATCGATGATTTCGACGTTAGGAATCGGAACGATGAACTTGCAGCCCCAGTCCGCGACATGCCGCATTTGCACGACGATTTCCCTCTTCAAATTCCAGGGCAGGATGAACAGGTAGTCGGGGCGAGCCTCGTCGATGGCTTCGACCGGGAGGATCGGAATGTGCATTCCCGGCGTATAGCGGCCGTGCTTGTAGGGGTTGCGGTCCACGGTGAAGTCGAGGAAGTCGGTACCGATGCCGCAGTAGTTCAGCAGCGTGTTGCCCTTGCCGGGAGCGCCATAGCCGCAGATCCGCGCCCCCTTGTTCTTGCTCGCGATCAAGAACGACAGCAGTTCGCGCTTGGTGCGATGAACCCGCGATGTAAACTGCTCGTACTGACCTATGTCTTCCAGGCCGATCCGACGCTCATGGGCCAGCAGTGCGGTCACCGCGGTGGAGACGGCGTGAGGCGCGTCGGCACGGCAGAGATAGACGCGAAGCGAGCCGCCATGCGTTGTGATCTGCTCGACGTCGAAAACCTTCAGGTCGTGCCGCCGCGCCAGACGATCGATCGTCACCAGCGAGAAATAGGAGAAATGCTCGTGATAAATGGTATCGAACTGATTTTCGTCGATGAGCCGCTCAAGATGCGGAAACTCGAGCGTAATCACTCCTTGCGGCGCGAGCAGGCAGGCCATTCCGGCGGTGAAATCGTTTAGATCCGGAACCTGGGCCAGCACGTTGTTGCCGATAATCAGATCGGCCCGCTTGCCATCCGAGACCAGCTTCTGCGCGAGCTCCAGGCCGAAGAACTCGACCATTGTCGGGACGTTCTTCTGCCTCGCAACTTCGGCCACGTTGGCCGCCGGCTCGATTCCCGTGACCGGCACCCCGAGCGGCAGGAAGTGCTGCAACAGGTAGCCATCGTTGCTCGCGATCTCGTAGACGCGGCTGTCGGCACCAAGGTTCAGCCTGGCCTTGATCATCTCACAGTAGCGCCGCGCATGTTCCACCCACGACGTCGAGTAGGACGAGAAGTAGGCATACTCGGTGAAGATATGCTCCGGTTTGACGTATTCCTGGAGTTGCACCAGGAAGCAGGATCCACAAACCACGGTGTGCAGCGGATAGTACGGCTCCATGGCGTCGGTCTGGTCGGCTGTGAGAAAACTTTCACACAGAGGCGACATTCCCAGATCGACAAACGTCGATTTCAACGTCGCGCCGCACAGACGGCAGTTACCGTGAGAGGATTTCGATCGAATCGATTCGAATCTCGAGTGAGCGTTCATTGGGCCGTACCATGAATATAGGATTGCCGAATATAAGATTGCCGGCGCTTAAATCGGGCTCGTTAGATTGAATTTTATCGTATGAAAGCGAACAATATGAAGCGATATCGAACAACAAGGTAAACCACGCAGATGCTGAAAATTTTAGTAAAATTGTATAGAACTGGTCGTCGACAATTGGCCTCTCGGCCGGGAGTGGATACGTCCCATGCGCTTTGAAGCAACAGGACTTGACGGAGCGTGGCTCGTCAAACTCGAGGCTGCACACGATGAGCGCGGCTTTTTCGCGCGCACGTTCTGCGAAGACGAGTTTCGCGCACACGGGCTCGTGACCAGATTTCCCCAGCACAGCATCTCGAGCTCCTCGCGCAAGGCGACATTGCGCGGAATGCACTTCCAGAATGAGCCGCACGGTGAGGTTAAACTCGTGCGCTGCCTGAACGGATCGATTTGGGACGTCATCGTCGATCTGCGTGCGAACTCGCCGACCTTTCGTCAATGGCGCGGCTTCGAGCTTTCAGCGGAGAACGGTTCGCAGCTCTACATCCCCAAGGGGTTCGCACACGGCTTTCAGACCTTGAGCGACAACGCTCAGGTCAATTACCTGATTTCGGAATTCTACGAGCCTTCGGCCGCTAACGGCGTCCGATACGACGATCCGATGTTCGGCATCAGCTGGCCTCTGGCCGTCAGCACGATCTCCGATAAAGACCTGAACTGGCCGCTTCAGGGTGCGTGAGCGCTTACCGCACGGGCGCGAGGAGCCCGTGACGCTCGAGCACCTTTGCCGTCTTCAGAATGACCGGGAACGGCAGGTCGGCACGCTTGGCGATATCAAGCAGTGAATGGTGTCCATCGGACAGGTTTAAAATCCACAGCATCGCCATGTTGGCTGCGGCGGCGTCCTTGTCGCCGCCGATCGCACCATAGAGTCCGCGCTTACCCAGCTGCGGTTCGCCCTTCGGCGACGTGTTATAGTAGCTGCGGTTGCCTTCAAGCAGGTCGATGACTTCGGAAATGATGCGAAAGGATTCCCCGAGGTGCTCCGGCCGAATGAAGCTCAGGTCGTCGGCCGAGGTGTGATACTGGGGGATAGCACCGAAGCGGCTACGCTGGAACAATCCCACCGGCAGGTTGAACCCAGGCGAACAGTATTGCCGCTCATCATAGCCGTAGGGCGAAAACTCCAATATCGTCGGCGTCAGCTTGCAATGCTGCAGCGTGTGCATCATCGCAAGGTCGATTTCAGCATCGCCCTGCCTGCTCTTCTTGTATGTCGGGCCGGCGCCGTCGCCGACCATCGATACCACGAGGCCATGCTTGATGCGAGACACACGATGCTCGTTGCGGGCAAGCCAGGTGACCGCCCCAATCGTTCCTGGCGCAAAGAGAAACCGATAGCTGTATCGCGTTCGCATCTGGGAGACGCGGCTCGCGAGCTCCGCAAGCAGGGCCAGGCCGGAACAGTTGTCATTGGCGAGCGAGGGATGGCAGACATGCGCCGACAGAAGCACCTCGTCGTCTGACTCTCCCCGGTGAAAATACTCACCATAGGTCAAATGCCCGTCGGCGAGGGTCGAGTCGATCACGACCTCGTAGCTATCGTCCCGCAGTTGCTCCAACTGTCGGTGGGCCATGCAGAAAGCCCAGTTCTCCTGGTAGTAAGACGTTCGGTAAGGGACAAGGTCAGGCTGATCGGGCAATGTGAAGATGTGAGGCTTAAGCTCGTCCAGCGACATGGTGCGACACACCGGCACGCTGTAGCTCATCACATGCAGGTTCGATTCGTTGAAATCGATGACCTTCCGGCCCCGCGGGTCCTTGATGTACGCGTCCCGGATGTTCCACTCGCGCGGCACGACCCAGTCGAGAACGGGTGTGCCGGTCGGCACCTCGTGGACATCAAGCGAGATATGCGCGCCGATCTCCCGAAGGGTCTGCCGCACACCATTACCGGTGATGCTGCGGCAGATCGGGTAGATCCTTTGGGCAAGCGCAAAGATTTTTGCGCCTGAACTTGTGAGATCGTCTGCCGCCGACACGCCGTCCTCCTGGTGTGTCAAATCGATCGGCACGTGTATTAGTTCGCGACGAGAGCCGATTGCCCGGCACTCTGCCTCGACGTTACATGGCGGAGATCCGCATCGAGCACACCGTCCGCCAGCAACTTGTTGACGTGGCTGATACGCTGATACCGGGGACCTTCGAACTCTTCGAGCGTGATGCCCGAGGCCCGGTAGGCCTTATAGAGCTGTTCCGCGCCCATCTTCGCATCCCATTGCGGCTTGAACTCCGGCAGCCGGGTTCGGATCTTTTCGAAGCTCACGCGATAGGACCGCGTGTCGGGACCGGCGCCATCTGCAAATTCGATCTGACAGCCTGGGACAACATCGGCGACGATCTTCGCGAGATCGCGAATCTGGTAGTTGTGCGCCGTCTGGCCGACGTTGAAAGCCTCATTGAACACCGCCGCCTCGGGAGCTTCCATCGCCGCGATGAAGGCGCGAGAGATGTCCTCGATGTGAACGATGGGCCGCCAGGGCGTGCCGTCCGATTTCAAGAAGATCTTTCGCGTTGTCACCGCCCAGGCAACAAGATTGTTCAGCACGACATCGAATCGGAGCCGGGGAGATACGCCGTAAGCCGTTGCGGGTCGCAGGTAGACCGGGCAAAACCCGTCACCGGCGAGGCCGGCGATATCGCGCTCCGACTGCACCTTGGATTCGCCATAGGCAGTCACCGGGTTGAGCGCTCCGGTTTCGTCGATCATTCCGTCGCCCGCCTTGCCGTAGTTGCTGCAGGAGGACGCGAACACGAACCGTCGCACACCGGCTTGCTTGGCCAGTTGCGCGAGGCGCACGCTGGCCACATGATTGATCTGGTCGGTAAGGCCGGGTCTCAGATTGCCGAGCGGATCGTTCGACAGCGCGGCAAGATGCAGGACCGCGTCGAAAGCCTTCAGATCGGTAAGTTCTACGTCTCGCGTGTCCTTGCGGATGGCCGGCACATCCACGATCGACCCACCCTCTGCAAATGTGCAGCGAGAGTACAGATCGCTGTCGAGGCCCACGACTTCGTGCCCGGCGCGCCGTAGCATCGGGGTGAGCACTGTTCCGATGTAGCCGAGATGTCCGCTCACGAGAACGCGCATCTTAACGCCTCCAAATTAATTCTGCTTCTATCCCCCCTACTTATTTCAGAATCGCTCGCTGATGCACGTCTTTGTAAAACCTTAGTTAATGGCGCGCATTGAAATTGCGGGAGCGATCCGCTCAAGACGACGGGAAATGGTTGAGCCGCACGCCATGATCGTTGACGTCGCTGGCAGCGGCGCCAGCCGAGAGACGCCGCAGCAGCGCTTGGGGAACTCTGCGTAGTTGCCGGTGAAGCCGGTAACGAATGGTGGAACGGCTGACGTCGAAGCGATTGGCCAGTTCTCCGCCGAACGCCACAACGAACTTGTATCGCGCCTCGTTTTCAATTCCGCCATCGAAATCGAAATGTAGGCCCCGCTCGTGCGCCAGCTCGATGCCACTCCAGAGGAGCAGACTTACCGCGCCTGGATGCGCAATGCTCCTATCCCGCGACGACAGGAAATAGTGCACGAACTTGTGGTCCCAGACGAAGAAGACCTGGGCGTGAACGTTGTTGTTCGAGTCCACCGCCGCCAGGATCTTGCATTGCTGTCGCTCGCTCGCGGCGGCATAGACAGCTTCCAATCGCGAGAGGTCGAAATACGACTTCGCGCCCTCCAGGTTGGCCCGGTAGTACTTCACGAAGTATTTTGCGGACGTGACTTCGCGAATGACGAGCCGTTCCCGCGCGCGTCGTATCACGTTCTTCGTCTTGTCGCGCAATCCCGACCAGAGCTCGTCTCGGGGGCTCGTGCATTTCAGCATGAAAGTCGGATGCGCGCGCACCTCGTAGCCGCACGCGAGGAACGCGGCGACATCGCTGAACCCGGTATCGAGCGTCATCTCGACGTGATCGAAATCCGCGACCTGCTTGAGCAGATCAGTGATGACCGCATGCGCCAACCGCATGCGCGCTTCCGTCTTGCCGGACTGCAGCGTGACTGTCGGTCCGAGAAAGCGTGTGATTTGAGGCATCTCGCAGATGCTCATCCCGCCTTCAGTTCGCGTGACGAACCGGAGAGAACCCACGACGCGCCCGCCACGCGAACAAGTGACTTCGCGCCAGCTACCGGGAGCCAGCGCATCCAGCCACCAATCCTCGTGAAAGACCGATTTGCGCATCAAATTCCTCTTCCGGAGACTAACCGGATAGCGAAACGGCAATCTGATTAAACCAAAACGTGCAGAAATGCCCAACGTCCGCGCGGATCAGAAGGCCTTAGCTTCTATTGTAGTTAACGACGTCTGCAGCATTTGAATCGGGGCGCTGGCCTAGTTAGCCTCTGAGCTCGTCGCCGGTCAGATGACGCATTGACGCAATGCTGCGCCTGTTCGAAACATGTTTAATCATTGTCACGCGATACGTATTCACTGCGGACTTTTGCGTGCCGATCCATCCAAATTCGGCTGCACGAACGGCGTGCCGGCGTCATAGCGCGCCTTGGCTGGAAGCACATGAAGCTTCGTCTCTCCGACCGGGTCCACCCAAGGCCAATCGTATCCGCGCCCGGCGTCGAAGAACGCGGGACGGCCTGCGAGGTACATGGAAGCAGGCAAGGCGCGATCCCCGCTTCCGGAATCCCAGTGCGTTTTGTTGGTGAGGTAATCAAAATTGCCATATCGAATCGTGGACATCGCAACCTTTGCGTCCGTCGGATATGGCTTCACGGCGTCCCAGCCGAGCATCCAGACGCCGGGCTTTGCGTCGGTAAACCGAGTTTCGTACGACCAGCCGCCCATCTGACCGGGAATCCCGAGCACATTTCCAATGAAAGACATCCAGTAGGAATACGCCATCAGGCCGGCGGCGCGCCGCGGCCCATTGCGGGGCTGCGACATATCATCGATCGTCCCGCCCGCCTGATTGTCGAACGCTGCCCGGACGCCACGCAGATAGTTGCGGAAAAACGTGTGATAGATGCTGTTACCGTGAGTGTCGTCGCTGTCGGCGTTCTGGGCGTAGTTGCCCTCGAACAGAACGTGATGGGCGCCCACCATGTGGCTGGCGTTGAGCCCGGTTTCGATCCAGGCTCCATTCGTGTTGATGTAGCCCATGTCCATGTAGTTATAGCCGACCACCGAGCCGGCCCCGGCGGAGCGCGCCACCACCAGCTTGTTGGCCCTCACGGCAATTCCATTCTCGATCAGAACTTCCGACGATCCGGCGGAAAGGCTAATGGCATATCCGCCTCCGCCGGGTTGAGCCCAGGCTGCGTCGTGCACGTAGAACTCGCGCAGTTCGACGCGGAAGGAGCTGTGAACTGCAAAGCCTTCGCCGTGCCAAACCGAATTGTCGACGTTTTTCGCCCACGAAGATGCAGCCCAATTGAAGCGAAGATTGCCCGCGTCGCCCCCCTTGAGCGCCAGATCTTCGACGCCCGCGTGTTTCACATGCGGCTGCGCGAATCGCGACAGTTGAGCGGCGTTTGCTTTCCGATAGCTGATGTGGATTGGAGTCGTGAACGTGATCCTGGAACCGGAGACGGTGCTGATCTCCTTGACCTCGGCAACAGGCCGATCAGGTCTCCCGAACCACGATCCAGCGCTTTGCGGCGTCGACGGAAACGCATCGGGTGCAAAGTCATCGACATACTGAATTGCAGGCTTGTGCTTTTGCCAGACAACCCTGAAATCTTCCGACGCCCAGATCTCCCCTCGCCCCTGAGGGTCGACACGCCAATCAGCGGCCGACGCCTCGTCGAGCAGCACGATCTGTCCAGGCACAAAGCCCGCAGCGTCGTCGACCTCGATCGTTTTTTCGCCCTTGGTGGCGTCATTCCGAAGGTTCGCCGATCGCACGGCATTGACCGTATCGCTCGTACTGGAAAAAAGCGACGGGCCCACCACGACCAGCGGAGACGGCTTGGCACCGACTGCGTCATTGAAAGGTTTTGCGCCATCTTGCTTTTCGAGCATCGTCCGGCCCGGACCGGAGCCGCGCAGCGTGATTGCCTTGTTGAGCAGCAGGAAATTGCCGCCATTTATCAGAAACCGTCCCGCCGCCAGTTGCACGACCTGCCCTACCGGACATGCGTTGATTGCGCCCTGGATTGCCGCAGCATCATCGAGTGTGCCGCCACGAGGCGACAGCGTCGCGCAGATGGTTTTTCGGGAGGGTATCCCACCCTCGGCCATCAGGCCGGGTTGCCAGGTCGTCGCGCGATCTGAGGGCAGTATTTCCATCGAGTCGAGAGCAATTGCGGACGAATGGCTTGAGCATGCAACGAAGATCATCGTTGCAGCCAAGCACCGCCAAGGCCGTCGCAGGGCCGTTCGCAGCGTCTGGTGACCAGGGTTGCGCCGCGTCGCGATGACCTTCCGGTTGAACATGCATCCTCTGACTTGCAGCGCCGAACCGACTGGCTTCGCGCCTGCTAGCGTGACCTCACGGCATTGACGGGAGTGGACGGCGGCCTGAACCGCGGTCCGTGGATGCGCCGCATTGCTGGACGCCCGGCTATCGCCGAATTTGCCGCGGGACGCGCCTGCCTCCAATATCTGGCAGCTTCAACCGCGGCTATAACGAACACGACCCACAGCATTTCGAAGCCGCGCATCCACGTGCTCTCGAGACCGTTCGTGATGGCAACGTAGAGAACGATCGACAGCAGGATCCATGCCCGCGAAAGATCAAACCGCGCCAGGCGACCAATGCCGTGTATCGTCGCAAGGATGAACGCGACAAGCAGGAAAAATCCCACATAACCTAGTTCAAGCAATGTGTCTTCATACCCATTGTGGGCGTTGGGCATCTCCTTGACCCAGCCCGGCGCTTCCACGATGCTCGGCGCATCGGGCCCAACCAGCCAGAACGACTGATAACCCCAGCCCAGCAACGGCTTCTTTGCGATTTGCATATTTGCAAAATCCCAAATGATGGTACGGCCCGTGAAAGTCGAATCGCCGTACAGCATGTACGACACGCGATTCATGCTGAATCCGGTGACGAACGAAAAAACCATCCAGCAAATCGGTATCGATACGACAATCACCCACACCGGAACACGGGTAGCCCTGGAAAGCTTGAGCAAGGTCCAGGCAAACACCGGGACAAGCACCGCAAGAGCAAGCGCCGTCTTTGAATTGCTCAGCAGCAGCAGCGCAACAGACATCAGTGCGGTAACGATGCCGAGAATCCGTCGTCGTCCGGAATGAAGCAGTTCATGGAGCGCAAGCAGGAATGCAACGGCAGCGCATTCACCTAGATAGTTCTTGCCCGAGAAATAGCCCGGGTAGCCCCATGTGGCGAACTTCACATCGATCGGCGGCCGGCCCATGACGAACAGCATGTTCAGCACGGCAGCGATAAAGAAACACCAGAACAAGCCGCGCAGCAGGTCGGTCGATCGAGTTGCAACGATCGCCGGGAGCGCGATCGAGGCAATGATCATGGCCTGCTGCATAAATCTGATCAGCGAAGTCTCCGGCTTGAATGCCCAGGCAACGCTCGCCCCCGCCAGCGCAAGATAGGCGAACAGTATGATCAGGATCGGCGGAAAGCGAAGTCGCGACCGATTGCGCAGCGCAACGACGAGCGCGACAGCGGACAGGATCGGCCAAAAGATTTTGCTCTCTGGACGAGCTTCCAAAAGACAAGCCGAGTCCGTCGGACTACAGGTCACGAGGATCAGGGGAAAGGCAATCGTGGCGTAGACGCAGGCCAGCAGCGGAATGATCGCGTATCTGTCGATTACCCGGCCGGACGGAGCCGCCAAGCCTGGTCGCTGAGAACGCAATACGGCTTCGTGCATGCTCGGGCCCGTCAACTCCAGTCGCCAAAGCAGCACGCTGATCGTCAATCGCCTGCCTTGCCCGATCGCGGGGCCGCGCGGCGATACGATCAGCTTCTCAATGGCACTCGCGCCAACACGTACTCAGACACGACTCCGAACACCAACGATAAGTCAATCTTTCCTGAATTTTTATAGTGAACGCTTCGTTAACGCTTGTCCCCTAGCGTGGCGCACAGGGCGGGCTGTTTCGCTTGGTCGCTTAATATTCCGGGAAATTGTGGATGCCGCGTAAGTACATGTTTACTCGCGCAAATTTCTTCCGAGCCTGTGTCCGGCAATACGGCGGTCGATGCCGAACGGCGACGACCGCAAGCGGCGTGCAAGCGAGCGCGAAGACGAGACCGGCGTTTACCAAGACTGCGTTCGTTAATCTTCGTTAACCAGGGTCCAATGTCGTGCCGAGAAGTGCAGGCAAGAGTAGTCAACGAACGCCGTGCCTGACCACTCGTGAAGTGGCGCCGGCGCATTCGCCTGGCAAATCCTCGCGTCTCAGTGGCCGCCTGTTGGGCGCTCTGGTCATCACAGCGACAATCGCGCTTGCTGGCTGCTCGACCATGCCGACCTCGGGACCGGCAAGCTCCTATGTCCGCGCGGGGCAGACCGACCCTGAAAGCGTGCACTATGCCTTGGTGCGCCTGACAGCTGACACCGAGAGGGTCCTGGTGCGCAACTCGAGGCGGATCGACCGCGTTTTCACGGATCGCCGCGGCCCGCCCGAGATTCGCTTTGGCATCGGCGACACGGTCAGCGTGACGCTGTTTGAATCGATGGCCGGTGGCCTGTTTACTCCAACCGAAGCCGGCACGCGTCAGGGCAATTATGTCACGTTGCCCAATCAGGCCGTGAATTACAAAGGCAACATCACGGTTCCGTATGGGGGCTCGATCCGCGCTGCGGGCCGGACGCCGGAGGAAGTCCAGAATGCGATCGTGAAGTCCCTGCAGGACCGTGCGATCGAACCACAGGCAGTGGTTGCGCTGGTGGATCAGAAGGCAACCTCGATCAGCGTATTGGGCGAGGTCGGAACGCCTGCACGCTTGCCTGCAAGCGCCAGCGGCGAGCGGCTGCTCGACATCATCACGCGCGCGGGCGGCCCCAAGAATCCCGGCTTCGATACCTGGGTGACTCTCGAACGCGACGGACGGCAGGGTACCGCACCGTTCGGATCGCTGCTCAGCCAACCGGCAAACAACATCTTCGTTCGCCCCCAAGATACGGTGTACGTATTCACGCAGCCGCAAACCTTCCTTGCGATGGGCGCTTCCGGGCAACAGGGGCAGTTCTCGTTTGGGGCCTGGCGCCTGACACTCGCCGAGGCCATGGCGAAGGCGGGCGGCCTTAAGGATGATCACGCCGACCCTGGGTCCGTGTTTATCTACCGAGGAGAACCACGCGAAGTTGCCAAGCAGCTCGGCGTCGACTGCACTCGCTATAGTGGGCCCCTTGTCCCCGTTATCTATATTCTCGATTTGAGAGATCCCGGCGGCTACTTCATCGCGACAGAATTCGAGATGCGGAATAAAGATGTCATCTTCGCGTCCAATGCAAATTCTGTCGAAGCGACAAAGTTCATGACTTACCTTCGGTTGATCATCGGCACCGTGAGCGATCCAATCGTCGCCGGGATCGATGCCTACACGCTGAAGGGACTCGCCAACGGCAGCATCTCCGGCGCGACAACCATCGTTACGTCGTCCCGATGACAACAATTGGCCTGGCGGAATCGGCTCCCGCGGCAAGTATGCTGCCGGCAACCGAATCCGCCGACGTAACTGCCCGCGATCGGTGGCCTCGCCTTCAGGGACACATTCCTGCGCTCGACGGCGTGCGCGGACTTGCCATCGTGATGGTGATGCTACTGCACTTCGTCGGCAATACGTTGCCGACCAACGCTGTCGAGAAAATCGTCGTCGGAATCACCAACTACGGCTCCTACGGCGTCGAGTTGTTCTTCGTCCTGTCCGGCTTTCTCATCACCGGAATCCTCTATGATTCACGGGAGGATCCCAGCTTCTTTCGCAATTTCTACATACGGCGAGTTCTGCGCATTTTTCCGCTCTACTATGGCGTGCTCGCGCTTGTCTTCTTCGTCGCTCCGCTTTTGAGCCCGCTGCGTGGTCCGACCCTCGACTATCTGGTAGATCGTCAGGCCTGGGCCTGGCTGTACGGAGTCAACGTCTACATCGCATGGAACGGTGACTGGTCATTCTCGTATCTGGAGCACCTCTGGTCGCTTTGCATCGAGGAGCATTTCTATTTCTTCTGGCCGCTCGTCGTATATCTGGTCGCAAAGCAACCGAGAAAGTTGATTGCGGTCAGCCTTGGCCTATCGGTCGCTGCGATGCTCGCTCGCCTGGGCGGCTCCTTGGCGGGACTTAGCTGGTGGACAACCTATGTGTTGACACCGTTTCGCCTCGACGGTCTGGCCCTCGGCGCCTTTCTCGCCGTGGTCGTCCGACAACCGGGCGGACTTCGGCGACTTGTGGGTGCCCTTCCATACGTTGCGACCACTGCATTTGCCTTGCTTTCCCTGACTTTCATCTGGACGCGCCTGGTGACCGACCAAGGTAACGCTTTCGTCCTTCCGGTTCGGTCTTCCATCATCACTGTGCTGTTGGCTTGTCTCCTGATCTGGGTGCTCGTTGTCCCAAAGCATTCCTTGGTATCGCGCCTTTTCTGCAGCCGACCACTGATGTTTCTCGGGACCTATAGCTACGGCCTGTACGTCTACCATCACTTCATATCGTACTATCTCGTGACTCATCGAACCGAGCTGGCACTCGGCGAATGGCTTGGCTCTCACAGCGCAGCCGTGGCAATACAGGCGACAGCGGGCGCGCTCGTCTCGCTGCTAATCGCTTATCTGAGCTATGAGTTCGTCGAAAAGCGTTTCTTGGAACTGAAGCGGTTCTTCAACGCTCGACGCCCCGTTGCTGCTGGCGACGCGCTGGCGCCTCCCCATCCGTACCGCAACTGACGGCGAGCCTCGTACGGTAGAAGCTCTCGAGAGCGCGAGCTGCTGAACTCCAGGCATACTTGCTTTCGGCCAAATGCCTTGCTGAACGTCCGAGATCCGCAGCGCGATCGGCATCACCCAGCAAGCCGCTGACGCGGGCGGCAAAGCTCTCGACATCGTCCGCGATCATGATGTCGTGGTCCGGCACGGCCTCGATCCCCTCCGCGCCCAGGGTTGTCGAGACGATTGCCTTGCCCATCGCCATAGCCTCGACAATCTTGAGCCGTGTCCCGCCTCCCAATCGCAAAGGGACGACGACGGCTGCCGCCTCGGCAAGATGCGGTCTCAGATCCGGCACGAACCCGGTGAACTCGATTCGGGGCCCTGCCAGCGCCAACAAGGCAGGTGGCGGCGAACCACCAATGATCTTGCAACGCGCATCTGGATGGCTGGCCGCGATCCGCGGCCATATATCGTTGACGAAGTGGATGACACCGTCGACATTCGGTGCATACGACAAGAGGCCGAAGAATACGACGGTGCGTCCGTCGGGCTTCGGATCGTCGGCACGCGGGCGATAGAACTCGATATCCGCGGCATTGGGGATGACGGCGGTCCTGGCTTCCGGTACTTCTTCAAGCAGCCGTCGTTCGTCGGCAGCGCTGCACAGATAGACACCATCTGCGTCACGATAGGTCCCGAGCTCCTCCCTCCGAAGCTTGCGCCAGTTGACTTCGGAATAGAGGCGACGAAACAGGCTGTCGCCGCTTTGGGCGTACTGACGGGCAAGGTCGTAGTCGATGTTGTGAGAATCCACGACCAATACCGGAAGCTTCTCTCCTGCCGGCGCCTTGCGCAGCGCGTAGTGACCAAGGAACGTGAACTCGAGATTAACCACGTCGAAGCGCGTCGACCCAAGCAAGTCGTCCAGCGTCTGCCGCACTACGTCTGCCGTGATTCGCAAACGCTCGAAGCTGAGGGGCGATACCAGGGAGCGCAGTTGAAGCAGGCGCTTCGGCATCCCATCGCGACCAAACGGGTTACGCACGAGCACCACCTTGCGGCAGTAGGCCTGCATGGCAGTTCGGCATTCCTCGATGTCGTGCTCGTCATCCACGAGCATGACTGCCGTCAGGTCATGGCGCTGAGCTAATTCCGTCATCAGACCGTGCATGCGCGCCTGCGCGCCGATGCGCGGTGGGCTCGCAGGCATCTGCGACACGAAGAGAACATTTAGGCGGTCTGAGTGCATCGATCCAAACCTGCCTGCCGACATCGACAGGTACTGAGATGCTCGCTGGGGCCCACATTCACACAGCTCGGCTTACTCAATGCTTAAGCCGGGGGGTTGCGTTAATAGTTGCCTCGCTCCTCTTAACGAAACAATGATAGAAAGGCGGCGTATCCATTTATCCGCTTGGATTTTCGACGTAGAAGCATTGCCGAAGCAGTCTTGGTAGGTTCTCCGCAACGTTACCTGGTGCGGGCCAGCTCAAGCTCAAGCCGCAAAGGCGACGATTGAATGTGCGGTATCTCGGGTATCATCGGCCGGCTTGACGAAAACAACCGGGCCGCGCTCGCTCGGATGAGCAAGGCCATGATCCATCGCGGGCCGGACGGCCACGGCTCGTGGACTTCAACGCCGGATGCCCGCGGCTGGGGTGTCATGCTTGATCACCGCCGCCTCTCGATCCTCGACCTGTCGTCCGCCGGCGCCCAACCGATGGTGGACGATACAACCGGGCACGTGATTTCGTTCAACGGCGAAATCTACAACTATGTCGCCCTACGCAAACGCCTCGAGAGCGAAGGGCAATCCTTTCGGTCCAGCGGCGACACCGCCGTCATGTTGCGGGCACTCGGCCTGCATGGCCTGGAGGCAGTCGGATGGCTGCGCGGCATGTTCGCATTTGCAAGCTGGGATCCGCAACAGCGACGACTTCTGCTTGCGCGCGACCAGCTCGGCATCAAGCCGCTCTATATCGCACGGTCCAGCAATCCGAACACGACCTGGTCGCTGATATTTGCATCCGAACTGCGTGCATTGCTGGCCTCGGGCTTGCTCGGAACGCCGCGTCTTGATCCGCAAGCGGTTGCGAGCAGCGTATGGAACGGCTTTGTTGTCGGCCCTTGCACCGCCGTTCAGGGCGTTGAACTTCTTGCGCCGGGTCACTACGCCGAGTTTGACGGGACAGGCCGTAAAATAGGCGAGCACGATTTCTGGCGCATCCCCGGAGAGTCGCCGAAACCGACGATGGACGAAGCGACGCTTGCCTCGATCCTCGAAGAAGGGATGAAGCTTCACCTCGCCAGTGATGTGCCGCTCGCGGTTTTCCTGTCGGGCGGCATCGATTCCTCCGCGATGGCGAATCTCGCACAACGGACCGCTGACGCCCCTGTTCATACTTTCACGCTCGCGTTCGAGGACCAGCAGTTCAACGAAGCGCCGTTCGCGAGGCAGACCGCTGCGGCAATCGGCACTCAGCATCATGAAGTGATGTTGTCCGAGCAGCGGTTCGTCGACAGTCTGGACGACGCCCTCGATAGTCTCGACCAGCCAACGTTCGATGGACTGAACGCCTATTTCATCTCCCGGGCTATCCGCGAAGCAGGCTTCACCGTCGCGCTGTCGGGAACGGGGGGCGACGAGTTGTTCGGCGGGTATCCGACTTATCGCGATCTTCCGATCTTGCAGCAGTGGTGTCATCGGGGCCGCGCATTTCCCAGAAAATGGCAGGCCACGGCTGCATCTTTGTTGACATGGCCCCTGCGACGATCCTCGCATCCCGTGCCGCCTCAAACGCGCTGGGCGAAGCTTCCGGATATGGTCGATCGTAGCGAGGATTTGCTGGCGTTATACCAGATGGCCTACGCGCTCTTCCTGCCTGGATTTCAGGATGAATTGCTTGCACCGGATTTCGCGGGCACGATTGTGGACGGCCTTCCCGACGCGATGCGCCGGCGGCTGATGGCCGAAACGGCAGGCCGTACCGCTGTTTCCGCCATTAGCGTGATGGAACAACGTCTCTTCTTAGGTGAACGCCTCCTGCGCGACAATGATGCAGCAAGCATGGCTAGTTCGCTCGAGCAGCGCGTTCCGTTGGTCGACCACGTATTGTTTGAAAGCGTCGACGCCCTGCCGGACCGGGCGCGATATCACCCGTTGGGCCGCAAAAATATGCTTCGACGGATCGGATTGCGCGGGCTCGATCCTGCGCTCTTCGAGCGCCCAAAGACCGGCTTCGTCATGCCCTTTGACCGGTGGATTCGCCGCGGATTGAAGGACGCCATGGATCGGTCCATGCGCGATCCGCAGGCGATCGCACCTACGGGCCTAGATCCCACCGCGGTCGAGCGACTTTGGCGAGCCTTTCTCGACGGAGCGCCAGGCATGTACTGGTCGCGAGTCTGGTCCATCTATGCGTTTGTCCGTTGGTGCCATCGCAACGGCGTTTACGCATGAATAGCGAGTGCCCTCACCGGCTTGCTCGCCGCTCACTCTGACCATTCGTCCAATCGATAACGTCGAACTCGAGCCCTCGCTTCAGCATCTCCGCCTCAAGATCGCTGGCATGCCGCTTCCATTCGGCCGTCGACCGGACTCGGAATTTTGGATCTTTGCCGCTTGCCTCGAATTCATCGTCGGCCTTTAGCGCGCCGCGGATAGCTTCATATATCATCCTCAGACTGGGATCGGTGATGGCACCGCAGGCCATTGGTTTCAGTGTCTCGATCTCGTCGAAGTTTTTGCTCATGACTGCGGTCGATCCTCATCTACGCGCGCCAGCGCGGCTTCGATGACCTCGATCTCCTCGCGGAGGATATCGCTCACGATCGACGGCTTGAACCCTGGTATGCTGTGCATCTGAACATCATCCAGCAATTGCTGACGATGGTGCCTCAGCTTTTCCAAGGCTTGGCGATCCTTCAACGCAATGTAGCCGGCAACGATCTGCTCGATGGCTTTCATCGGAAATGCGCTCTACAATAAGAATAACGTACTGCAATCTCTCGAATAAACTGGCCAAATCGCTTCCTGACAAGACCCCCGCCTTTGTGCTCGTGCGGTAGCGTTAACGCTCAGTCCGTAAAGACCCGGGCCATCCACGAAATCATTCCGCCGCTTGGCGGGATCGCCAGCCGGCTTTTCCTGGACTACCAGGCAGGACGATCTGCATACCCGCCCACGAGCAATCCGCCGCCCGGTCGAAATCGGATTGAAGGCAAAGGCGAAGCAGTTGGAACAACGGTCCGCGAAGACAGTGAGACTTGGGAATGCCCTTTATCTGATCGGGTGCTTTGTTGCGGCCATTTGCATCGCCACCGGCGCCATCACGGCGATCGTCATGCACAATTCAGGTGGTATTTTTGACGTGGCGTTTGCCCCAATTGTTGGAGGCGTCATCGCCGCCCTCGGCCTTATCTCGTGGCTCATCGGCCGAGTCTGCCGCTACATCCTCTCCGGTCATTGACACAGGCTGCTTCAGGACTCCCATCATCGGGATGCTGCCCTGCATTACTGCTGGATCAATCTTGTCAGAGATATTGACGGCAAACCTCTCGGCGTACGTTAGCGGCAGTCGTGACTCTCCTTTTGGCTCGACAAGCACTGCAGGCCCGCGCTTGGTTCTCGGTCGTTCTAGAGGGCTCGCCCGAGTTCCATGCGAAGACGACGATCTATCCACCCTCGCGCTGCGCCGGGATGTGATCGGTAACGCATCACCTGCGTTACGAAAGTTCCAAACTCGCCTAACGCCAATCGTCCTCGCACCCGCCGTTAGCGGCCCGCGTTTGGCACCGCCTGTTGCAGCCAAGTTACAGCAATTCCGCACGTGTCTGATAGGCGATGAACTTGGGGCAGGGCCAGTACAAGAAAGTTGGAATGCAAAACATGAAGAAAATTCTGCTCGTCACCGCCAGCATGATCGCGCTCGGCGCGGTCGCGCCCGCTTCCGCGGCTGATCTCGCGCCTCAGCCCTACACCAAGGCTCCGCCCTATGTTGCTCCGACTCCGATCTACAACTGGACCGGATTCTATATCGGTGGTCACGTCGGTGGTGCGTTCGGTGGCAACGACAACGTCCTCGCCCCCGGCTTCGGCGGTGGCAATGACGGTGTGTTCATGGGCGGCGTGCAGGCTGGCTATGATTACCAGTTCGCGCCGAGCTGGGTGATGGGTCTTGAAGCCAACTATAGTTTTCTGGACACCAGTTCGAGCTTCGCCAATCGCGGCCTTGGTTCGGTAACCGGCCGCCTCGGCTACACCTGGGGTCCGGCGCTGCTTTACGTCAAGGGCGGATATGCCTGGGCTGACACGCGCTTCTCGAACGGCTTCGGCGGCGACGGCGGCAGTGACGGCTACACCGTCGGCGCCGGTCTCGAATACATGTTTACTCAGAACTGGTCGGGCAAGCTCGAATACCAGTACTATGACTTCGGCACCATCAACGTGCACGATAATGTCGGCGTTATCGGCAGCTTCCGCAACGACCAGCACACCATCAAGGCGGGCCTGAACTACAGGTTCAACCTGGGCGGACCGGCCGTCGCCAGGTACTGATCGCTCGCTTGACTCCAAGCGACATGAAAGCTCCGGGCCAAGCAAAGGCCCGGAGCTTTTTCGTTGGAGCGGTGGTTCCTTCCGGATTGGAAACCTCCTGCGCGGTGCATTGGCTGACGCGACGCCGTGAGGACCAATGTGGAGATTACGGCGCGATAGACTGATCTGTGACGGTATGACGCACGACGATCAATGCGTGATGGAACTGCCCTCCAAGGGACGATGGCAGCTAACGCTGATCGGTTGATGGAGCGCGAACACCAGGCCCGCTGCGGGGCTTCAGCGGCGATGCCTCATCTGTACGGCCTTCAGATAGTCGGCAACCTGCTCGGCCCAATCGGCGGGTGGGGCCACGCCGGTCACTTGCGGGCTGCGACCGCAGCCAACGCAGATCGGGTGGGTGTCGTGATCGCTCTCGAAGCTATAGTCATCCGCGCCGTCGGTAATCACGCACGGCGTCATGTCGGAGCGCTTGCGGTCGCAGCGGATCATCATAGCCTCCGTTCCCCGGCGAGTGCTAGCCGACACACTTTGCGAGTCCAGTGCTGGATCATGAGTCGCCCACCACCGCCGAGGAGAATGCAAAGTGAGACGCATTCGATGGAACAGCAACACGCGTGAGTGTTTTGGTTGTTGATTGATTATGATGCAATCGTGACGATGGAACCGGTGCTGTTGGCACGGACTGCACATCCCATCACGAGGCGATTGTGATCTCATACGTGCATCGGATCGACCAAGCACGCGCATCGGCTCGGCCAATCCGAAATACTGGCAAAGACGGCTCCGGCGCGGCCCTCAGACAGCACGTCGGGGTCGTCGCTTGTGCCAGCGGAGCTTGCGAGATGGACGAAAGCCATGAAGTGTCATTGTCGGATATGCACGCGCGCGTGTTGACGCGGCGTTGCGGTGCTCAATAGCTTTTGCCGGTTGGGGTGGCTTGATGCGCGGTGATGGCGATGTCGAGAATAGAAGTGAGCGCGGAAGAGAAGGAATTGATTCTAATGCTGCGCGAGTGGAAACGCGACGTGCGCGGATTTGGGTCGTCTGAGGTTTTGATTTCGCGCCAGCATGGACGCGGATGGGAAATCAGGCTTGCGCTTAACGCGGATCAAATGTCGTCCATCGGATTGAGCTTCGGCTGGGCTTGGAATGCGCTCGCGGCAACACAGTTGGGTGCCGCACGACACGACGACATTGGTCGAGCATGAATTATGATACAACCATGGCAACGGCACCGGTTGTGTTGGCACAAAGTGCATTTCCGTCTTGAGCCGAGTGTGATCTGATCACCGCTCGGATCAGCCGAGCCCCACAGCGCATCAAACTCGGATAGTCCGAAACACTGGCGAAGACGGCTCCGACGTCGAAACCCCTCAGACTCACGTCGGAGTCGTCGAAAAATGGTGGCGCCAATGAAAAATCGAACTGGCACCGAATGGGCCATCATCGCCGCTGAATGCTGGCTCGCAGTGGTCGCGGTGGCAATCTTGCTGATCGCGCTACACCCGGAAGTTGGCTGATTGCGACTCGCGCGGCTGTTTAGACGCAGTCACCGCAGAGCCATTCCAGGAGCGACCACGCGGTCGGCGAACCTACAGCGTCTCGAACATGCTTCAACGAGCAACCGTAGGCGGAGATTCAGGAGTTGCGCTGTCGGCCGCGTCGTTCGACTGTTCGGCGGCGACGACGGAACGAATCTCGTCAATCCGTCGACAAGCGCGGATCGCACACTCTCTCAACTCATCGATCGATTGCGCTTCTGCCCGTGCCTTTTCTATCGCTTCGATTTGCGAATTGAGGGCTGCAAGTTCTGCCTGGAGCAGCTCCAGTAGCGATTGGTTGGAACCGACCGCTCTCTCCACCCTTTTTGCCCGCATTGTCATCCCCAAATACGGTTGTACGTTCGTGACAACGATTCGTGGCGCCATTATGAATCCGAATGCCCCAGCTGGACCGGGGCCTCGCGTCGCCGCCAGAACGTTACCAACGGAGTCCGATCGCACTGCCGAACTGATCGTTCATTGCAAGACGCGCAACTTCGTTCGGGACCTTGAGCACGACTCATCGGCGAAGGTCGAACTTCGAACGAAAACGTCCTTGATCGTGTTCTTATATCTATCGCGACTGCAAATGCACGGCCTTCGCCAAGGCTCGCGCCGCCTCTGCCGGAGAAGCCTTGTCGGCATCGCCGTCGACCATGAGGTTAGCGGCGCGCATCGCCTCAACGGGAACCGAGCCGACAAGCGGCACGAGTGCCCGCTTCAGCCGCGCATCGGCGGCGCGCTTTGGCGCGACGAGGATCAGCGCATCATAGGAAGGGATCGCATGCTTCGGGTCAGCCAGCACGAGAAGATCAAGCGCCGCGATACGCCCGTCGCTGGAGAACGCGGAGATGACATCGGCCTCGCCGGATTCGAGAGCATGATACATCATCGTTGGATTGAACGAGCGTCGCGTTCCGAACGACAGACCATAGGCATCCTTAAGCGAACGCCATTCCGGTCGTCCCAGGAACTCAAGGTCATCGCCGATGGTGAGTTGAGGTGCAACACGAGCAAGATCGGCAAGCGACGTGACGTTTAGTGCATGCGCTCTTTCTCGTTTCATCGCGAGAACGTAGGCATTTTCGAAACCAAGCGCGCCAAGTACCGTGACGCCCTGCTCTGCTTTCATCCAGCGGACGATCTCCGCCTGCATCTCCTCGCGCGGTGGCGTGTCGGTGCGGCCGATGACATTGCGCCAGAGCGTGCCGGAGTAATCGACGTAAGCATCAATGTCATTGTGAGCCAGCGCGCGGAAGGCGATAGCCGAACCGAGCCCATCCTTACGCGTTACGCCGACTCCCTCGGCCTTCAGGCGGTCACCCATCAGGTCCGCCAGAATGAACTGTTCGGAGAAGCTCTTCGCGCCGATGACATAGGTTGCTGCTTCGTTCGAGAGCAGCGGCGCGAGACCGGCGAGCGTGCCGAGAGCAAGCCCGGCGATACCGAACACCACACGCTTCCTGTTGCGTTCGGACGCTCCGGTCTCGACAAGACCGAGACAGAAGTCGGTGATCAGAGCAAGCCCGGCGGCGGCGATGCAGCCGAACAGCACGGAAATCCAGTTCTCGGTTTGCAACCCCGTAAAAATGTAATTGCCAAGGCTGGTTTGGCCGACGGGCGTGGAAAGCGTGGCCGCTCCAATCGTCCATACAGCTGCAGTCCGCACTCCAGCCATGATAACAGGCGTGGCGAGCGGCGCCTTGACGCGTGTCAGAATCTGCTGGGGCGTCATGCCAACGCCCTCTGCCGCTTCGACGACAGCAGGACTGATGCCATTCAAGCCAACCACACTGTTGCGCAAGATCGGAAGCATGGCATAGAGCGTCAGTGCAATCAGCGTCGGCAAGAATCCCAGCGCGGGGATGCCGAAGCCGAAGAGCCGTGCCGTCAATGTCGAGAGCGCAAGGAGCAACGGATAGAACAGTGCGAGCAACGCAAGTCCAGGTATGGTCTGGATCAAGCTCGCGATGGCAAGCACCAGCCTGCGTAGCCATGGTCGATCCGCTGCGAGGGCAGCCAGCGGCAGGCTGACGAGCAGTCCAAGCGCCAGCGCGGTGGCGCAAAGTACAATATGTGGCGTGAGATAGGTGGGAAGCAGGCGCCAGGCGTCGAACAAAGCGTCCAATCGGGCACTGGAAAGCAGCTCTGCGCCGGCATCAGGCACGGACAGGTCCGTTCTTGGTCGCAAGCGCGGCGATACGTTCCGCTTGACGTCGCGGCACTTCCATTAAGGCGGTAACGTCCGGATCGTCAGACCCAGAGCCCATCATCAAGGCGTGCGGCGTATCGTCGGCGAGTATGCGGCCGTTCTTCATGACGACGATTCGATCAGCCATCAGCGCGGCCTCCTGGATGTCATGGGTAACCATCAGGGTCGTCATGCCGAACCGGTCGTGCAGCTCACGGTAGGAAGAACCCAGGCTGTCGCGGGTGACAGGATCGAGCGCACCCAGCGGCTCGTCCATCAGAACGATGCGCGGTCGGGCGGCGATTGCACGCGCGACGCCAATCCGTTGGCGCTGACCTCCGGACAGCATGTGCGGAAAGCGGCTGGCGTAATCCTGCGGCAAGTCCACCATATCCAGCATCTCGGCCACCCGCGCTTCGATCGCCTTCGCCTGCCAACCACGCAACCTGAGTGTTACGGCAATGTTGTCGGCAACGCGCATGTGCGGAAACAAACCGATACCCTGAAAGACATAGCCAATGCTCCGCCGCAGCATCGGCGGCTCGGCTTCGCTTACAGGCACTCCGTCGATCCTGACTTCTCCAACGTCAGGATCGACCAGTCGATTGATGGTCTTCAGCAGCGTGGTCTTGCCAGATCCCGAGCCGCCCACGAGCGCAACCAGTGAACCCTGGTGCACGTCGAGCGATACGTTGGAAACAGCAACATTCCGCCCTCCATCGTAGGATTTTGATACAGCATCGATCTTGATATACGGCACGGAAGCAGACGGATTCGAAATCGGCGAAGCTGTCATGAGCAAGGCCTCCCTGTAGACTGCTGAACTGGCGGAAAGTAACCATGCAGGAGTCGGCGCATGATCCACTTGGGTGCACAGGTCCCTGGGTCACACCACGCCCATCTTGGGAAAGCGAGCCCGTCACGGCTCCAACGCGACCTGCAAGCCGTCGTCGCCCTCAATATGAACGTAACGGGGTCCGATCGGACGCCCCCTGCCGCTGGCAACAGTGACAATGTCTTTCAGGGGAGCGGCGCGCGCATCCGCCTCAGGGCGTGACAACATCAGATCGGCGTGAAACAGCCCTTCCGACTCAAGACCGGTAGCATCGACGCCAAGAACCGCCAGGCTGGCCAAGCAACTTTCAAACTCTTCGGCATCGCGAAAACGACGCTGGATAAAAGTCGCGCCGGTAAGACGTTCTGTCACGAGGCCACGCTTCTCGAACGTCGCGGCTAGAGAATCGAACGGGAACATTCGCAGCACGAACGAAATGATCCATGGACGCTTCTCTGTCGCATCGAGAATCTTGCTGAACGTCTTCTCGGTGACGTAGCCGATGCACCCCGTCGACATGATGACATCCGCGGATCGGATAAGATCCACGCTGTCCGCCGAGAGCGCCTCCGTCTCAAGATCAGCGACAATGCCCTGCTCAAGCAGACCGACACCCGTTGCATAGCTTATCGCCGGCGCCGATACATCGAGACCGATAAATCGCGCGAGGCCGACATCCGGCCAAGCCGCGTAAAAATTGCGATCGAGACGCACCAATGTCTCAGAACCGATCGCCCTCATCTCGCGTCGAGCGTAGCGATGGCGCAAGCCCCCGAAAGTCAGCGGAAACCGATGCACCGCTGCATTGATGCCGTATGAACAGCCAACATCAAGCACGGTCGGCTTGACGCCGGCTGCCGAAACCTTCGCTGCCAGAATCTGACGCACAACCGGCTCGGCCACGTCCGGAATCATGTAATCCAAATCTCCCAGGACAGAGAAATATGCCCTGGGATCATCCAGGGCATAAATATCATCGAAGACGGCCTTGGACTGATTGATGCGCGAAAATGTTTGCAACCCGGTCTCCTATTTCAATTTACAAGCCACTCGACGGCTGCTGCGTTCAAGTGCTTGATGCCTTATTGCAGAGATTGACCGGCGCACAAACCCATTGCGCTTTTTTCAACCTCGCTTCGTGGAGCTGCGCACTGATGTGTACGCGCGTGTAACGCGGCCTCCTTTTCGAGACCATCGCCTGCTGGGACGACTCGATGTGCAGTCAGGACGATGTCGAAAACGCCAGTCGCTCTGACCGAGAAAAAAATCAAATCCAATGCTGCACGAATGAAAGCGTGCGGACAGGCGGCATCGATAGTCCACAATGCAGGTAAGGCACGGACGTGGCAGTTGGGAAATCACGCTCACGTTGCGTGCCCGGTGGCGCCAGCGCAGCACCGGAGAACATTTCGCAGAAGCATGGAATGCACTCGCGACGGCATAGCTGCCGACAACAGGTTGAGACCGCGCCAATAGGAAGGCTGCTCAGATGGGAAGGATTGGCCCGCGTAGTTGGCCGATGGATCGAACCTGGCCTACGGACGGACAAGGTGCGCTGGAGCAGTTCCTCGGCAACGGCAACTCACGCACGTGGTTGGGGGCCATGTTAGAAAATGCGCCAAGCCGCCACGCCGAGGATAAGCCAGCTTGAAGCTGATTTGCTGGAACAGCAACTCGCGCATGCGCAGAGGGCTATTGACGGTTTGCATCGCTCGCGAGGCCGATGTGCGGAACTTTGTCGGTTCCATTCCCGCCGATGAGACTCTGACAGCCTTGAACGGACTGGGCTCCTCGCACGGTATCGTCAACGAGATTGAGCGTTTCCAAGGGTCTCGAACACCGTCTGCTGCCAACAATCACCTTCGATCTGATCAAGCACGGCGAGATCGAGCATCGGCCGCAAGGCGCTGTCTTTGGGCAGTACGATCGCATAGCTCTCGCTGCTGAAGCTGGTATCGACGACGCGAGCCGAGGCAGAGAAGTCGCTTCGAACCATCCAGGTCAGCAACGGCTTGTCATGAACAAAGGCATCGATTGTCCCACGCCCCAGCGCGGAGAGGCCGCCCTGGATGTCCGGAAACGTTCGAAACGAAAGCCGCTGACGAGCGAGGTAGTCGGTCGTCGCGGAGTTGGCGACCGCGCCGACGCGCACGGAACGCAGGTCGTTGAAGCCGTGAACGGCGCCCTCGAGCCCTCTGCGCGTCAGGGTGGAGGTGATACCGGCGGTGAACACCGCAATCGCGATCACGGAAGCGATCATCCATCCCATTGCGACGATCCTTCCGGGGAGTGTTGTCGGAGCATTCTGAGCGGCCCCGGCTTGCGTCATGGCGATGGTCGACCACCAGAAGCTGGAGCCGAGTCCCTTGGCGCCGCCACCGAAGTGCTCCGTCTTGCGCCGTTCCAGCATCCAGATCAGGAATCCGACCGCCATTGCGAAACCAAGCAGCACCGCGACGGCCTGGAAAAATCCGAAAGAGAGAAGCGCCCGCCCGATCGCGACCCAGGGGTTTTCGTTGACCGGTACCGCAACGCCGAGCCCGGTGTTGTAAAACGGCTGTGTAAAATCGACTTTGCGCGCACGCTCGGCAGTCACTGTAACCGCCGCGACGCCAACGTCGAATCTGCCGTTTGCGACGCCGTCCAGCAAATCCGGCACGCTCTGGGTTTCGACCAGGCGAAAACGCAGGTGTGCCCGATCGGCGATCCTTTTCCAGAGCGCGATGCTGATACCGCTCCAGCTCCCATCCGGCTGCTTGATCGCAAATGGTGGGGCCTCCTTGGTCGCCACGACCAATTCCTTGTCAGGGGGCGCGGCGGCTTGGGCGTGAAGGGCGCCGCAGCCGAACGCGAGCACCGCCAGCGCCAAGATGCATGACCAGACCGGTCGAATCGACGTCCACTTGCGCTGCGAGATTGGATCTCCCCGCCTGGCGCTGTGGGCAGACATCTCACACGACACCTCCCCCCTCAAATAGCGGTCGTGCAGAGCTGCCGGGAAAGCCTCGAATGAACTCATTGCTCACCTTGACGCATAGCGGGAATGCCGACCAGAGCACCGCTACTCCCTTTGGCATTCGTCACACACCTGTCCGTCAAAACAATGGCGAAGGCGTTCTCGGCCGCCACGGCGGCCGGACACTGCAACGGAGAGAACCGGGCGCTCTGGCAGCGTCGCCTTGAACACCTGCTCCCGAGGACGAAAAAGAAAGGCAAGGTGCGCAGGCCACATCCGTCCCTGCCCGCCCTATGAGGGGCTGTCGGCACTCGAGGTCGAGCTGACTCGCCAAACATGCATCAGCGCACGGATGCTTGAGACCTGCGACCTGTGCCAGACTCCGTTGTGGCGACGGCCGCTCCGAATTAGAGCACAGGGAAAGATATCCGCTATGCGGTGAGTTCACGCGCAATGACCAGCCGCTGGATCTCGCTGGTACCCTCGAGGATACGCAGCACTCTGGCCTCGCCTGGGAGGCTCGACACGTCGAATTCCTCGAATGCGCCGTATCCGCCGTGCACCTGCAGAGCGATATCTGCAACTTCGCCCGCCATTTCCGTTGCGAAGAGCTTGGCCATCGACGTTTCCAACCGAAATGGCCGATCGGCGTCAGCCAGACACGCAGCGTTCCGGATCATCAGCTCGGCTGCGTGGATCTTCGTCAGTGCATCCGCGAGCGGAAAGGTCAGCCCTTGGTGCTGGAAGATCGGCGTGCCCCCAACCTGACGACCGGAGCCGTACACCTTCGCAAGATCGATCGCCTTGCGCGCCAGTCCAAGACCCGTTGCCGCGACGAGTATCCGTCCGATACTCAGCGTCGTCAGGATTTGCCTCAAGCCGTCGCCGCGATTTCCGACCATATTCGCTTTGGGAACTCGACAGTCGTCGAGAAAGAGTTCTACGGAGTCAGCGACACGCCAGCCAATTTTGCGGCTCGCTTTTCCGACCCGGAAGCCAGGTGTGCCGACGGGCACCACGAATGTGGACAGTCCCTTCGCTCCCAATTCAGGGTCCGTAACGGCCACGAACGTCGTAATGCCGTGGAGCGGAGTGCCAGCATTGGTGGAGAACACCTTGGAGCCACTCAAGATGAAAGAATCACCGTCCTCCACGGCACGCATCTTTACGCTCGCGACGTCCGACCCACCACTCGGCTCCGTGACACCGAATGAGGCGATAAAGTCACCGCGACACAGCGGCTCAAGCCATTTGCTCTTTAAGTCATCCGATCCATAGCGAGCGATAACCGTCATGGGAGCGCTATTGCACAGGAAGATGGCGGCAAAGCCGGGCTCTGCGCGAGCGAGCGTCTCGGCCACAATGGCAGCTCCGCGTGTACCGAGCCCTCCACCGCCAAAAGCCGGATCATACGCCGTGCCCATGAAGCCAAGCGCAAGAAATTCCTTCACGAGTTCGGTTGGAAACTCATGCCTGTCGGCGAAGGGCTTGATCCTGGGTCGCAGTGCGCCTGCGGTAAATTGCTCGAGACTGCCTTTTACCAAAGCTTCGTCTTCATTGAGATCCAAGAGCATTGGACCGCTCCTCATGTCGGTGAGCCGGATGTAGTTTAGCGATGTCTGAATTTCTCGAGGGTCGCTTGAGCGGACGTCTCCCGGCAGTTCTCGAGAAATAGACGATTTGCTTCGAAATCCATCGTTTCAGCGTCTTCCATGAGGTAGTTCGAGAAGAAGCGCTTCGTCGCGCGAACAGCGGGACGTGGTAGTTGCGCGAGCTTTTCCGCAATCGCAATCGCTCTCGTCAGCGCTTCGCCGTCATCGCAGCAGTAGTCGACGATGCCGATGGTGCGCGCATCTTCGGAGTTGAGCGCTTCGAGACAAAAGCAGAGAAGGCGCGCCTTGACGAGCCCGACACGGGCGACCAAGGACCTGATTCCCCATGGGGTCAGCCAACCGTGGGGCACCTCCGGAAGACTAAAGAGCGACGAACGCCCCGCTACGACCACATCGCAAGAGGTCGCCAGCGTCAGTCCTCCTCCAATAGCGAACTTCTCGACAGCCGCGACGACGGGCTTTGCCAGATACCCTAGCAAACGGCCGAGATCGCCGCACTCTTGCTCGAACCGCCCCATTGCTTCGAGCTCGAGTCGGCTGATGAATTTCAAATCGCTTCCGGCGCAGAACCCCGGAGCGGTACCCGCTAGAACGATCGCGCCCACGTCGTCGTTGCGATCGAGCTCCAACAAAGCGGCTTCAACTCCGTCGACAAGAGATCGGTCCATCGAATTCCGCCGGGCCGACCGCTGTAACGTGATGATCGCGACGCCGTTACGTTTCTCGACGCTTACCGTCGTCTCTTCGTTACTCATTCGGCTCCACCTGGCACTGGATTGGGTTATGCGCTCAGATACATCTGCTTGACTTCCGTCGTTTCGGACAATTCCTTCGCATGTCCCGAGGTCACGATCCGACCGGATTGCAGCACGTAGGCGCGGTCAGCACAGCCGAGGGCCATCATGGCGTTTTGCTCGGCGAGGAGGATCGTCAGTCCTTCGTGCGCGAGATTTCGCACGATCCGCCCCAGTTCCTCGATAATGATCGGTGCAAGACCGAGTGTCGGCTCGTCCAGCAGCATCAGCGTGGGTCGAGACATCAGCCCTCGTCCGATCGCAAGCATCTGCTGCTCTCCGCCCGACATCGAGCCCGCTTTCTGATCCCGTCGCTCGCGGAGCCGCGGAAACATCGAGAATATTCGCTCCAGGTCGGCGCCTGCGTGATCGCGATCGGCTCGGTGATAGGCGCCGATAATCAGGTTTTCCTGGACCGAGAGCTTGGTGAATATCTGGCGTCCCTCCGGCACGAGAACGAGGCCGGCCCTCACACGGTCCACGGTGGAGGATTCCGTGATGTTTTTTCCAGCGAGATGGATCGTGCCGCGATCGGACGTCTTCAACCCCGCCAGTGTTCGCAGCGCCGTCGATTTGCCGGCGGCATTAGGGCCGATCAAAGTGACCACTTCGCCCTTCTCCAGCTTGAAGGACACCTCCCTGATAACCTTCTGCTTGCCGTAGCTGACGCTGAGATTCGATACATCAAGCATGCTTTTTGCCCAGGTAGGCCGCGACAACGGATTCGTCGGCGAGAACGTCCGAGGTCTTTCCGGAGGCAATGACCGCGCCGTGGTGGAGCGCGATCGAACGGTCCGCAAGCCGGCCCAGAAAGCCGACCTTGTGGTCGATAATGCACAGCGTGACGCCGTGGGATTTGAGGTCCCTGAGAACCGCGTCGAGATTCGCGATCTCCTCATGACCTAGGCCGGAGGCCGGTTCATCAAGGAGCAGAAGCTCTGGCTCGCAAAGCATACCCATTGCAACGCCGAGCATCTTCTCGCCACCATAGGACAGCGCAGCGGCTTGTTCGTTCCTCTGGCTGGAGAGCCGGCAAAGCGCGAGGACTTGGTCGATCTTCTGCTCCAGCAGACGATCCAAACCGACGGGCATGCCTCCGATCAGCGTCCGCAAGCGACCGATTCTCAGCTCGCGCTTGATGTGCAGGTGACATGCGATGCGCATGTGTTCGACGACCGTCAGCTCTGGAAAGAGCTGCGGATTCTGAAAGGTCTTGACCAACCCTTGCTGAGCGACCTCGAACGGCGACAGGGTGCTGATATCGTTCCCTTTCCAGAGAATCACGCCGCTGGTTGGCTTCAGGATCCCGGCGATCAGACTCAGAGTCGTGGTCTTTCCGGAGCCGTTCGGTCCAAATATCCCGATGATTTCCCCGCGCTCGATGCCGAACGCTACGTTGGACACGGCGGTGAGGCCGCCAAAGCGCTTGGTGAGGCTTTTTACGTCAAGCAGCATGTTTTCTGCTCGTAAGTAGGCCGACGATACCCTTCGGCATCACCAGGATCACGAAGATGAGGATGGAGCCGTACAGAGCGATGCGAAGCTCGGCGCTGAGCTCGATCACGTGCGGCAAGGCCGTGAGCACGAGGGCGCCGACAACGGGGCCGATCAGGGAATTGACGCCTCCCAGCAGGACCATCGCGATGATGTCGAGTCCGAGCGAGATCGAGAGGAAATGCGGCTCGACGAACCCTGCGTAGAAGCCGTAGAAGGCGCCAACCAGCCCGGCAAGGCCGCTGCCGATTGCGAAGCCGAGCAACTTGTACTTGAAGACGTCGATGCCCAGCGTTTCGCCCAACTGGTCGTTCAGTCGGATGGCGGCAAGACAACGTCCGATCCAGGACTTCAGGACACGGCTGCACACACCGTATACGACCACCAGCAGAGCCAGCGTCAGGTAGTACCAAGCGACCCCGCCCGCAATCGCAAACGTGCCAGATGGCGTCCAGATCTTCGGCGTATCGACGATCGTAATGCCGAGAGAGCCGTTCGTGACGCTGTTCCAGTTCAATGTGATCAAACGCAGCACTTCGGAAAATGCCAGGGTGACGACGGCAAAATAGAACTCTTTGAGCTTGAAGCGGAAGCAGATCGTTCCGACGATAAGAGACAGGATCACGACAATGGCCAGGGCGGGGGCGATCGCCAGCCAGAAGTTCCAGCCGAACGTAGTCACCAGGATGGTGACCACGTAGGCGGAAACGCCGAAGGACGCGGCGTGAAACATGGAGAGCTGGCCGGTGAATCCGAAGATCAAATTGAAACTGACCGCCAGCGACGCCGCCATGAAGCCGTAGATCGCAATGGAAGTCGGATCGTAGCCATGTCGTTCTGTGAGCCAAGGAGTTGCCAGACATATTTGTCTTCCTAAGACCGCTTGGCCTCCGACTTCAAACAGGCCGCCCGGACGGACGAGAAGGATCAAGATGAGGAATACGAGACCGTAAGCGTCCCTGAAGGCCGACGAAAAGAACACCGATCCGATGTTCTCGCTGATGCCGAGAATGATACCGCCGCCCAATGCGCCGAGCACGCTGCCGACGCCGGCGAGAATGGCAGCCTCGACCGCCTTGAGAACGTAAGCCGATCCGATCGTTGGCTCGATCGAATACATGCTCGCGTACAAACCTCCACCGAGACCCGCCAGCGCCGTCGAATAGACCACGACGATCGTCTGGAGCCTTCCCGTGCGGATGCCCATAAGAGCTGCGGCTTCGGGATTCTGTGCGTAGGCGAATGCCGCGCGCCCCAACCACGTCCGCGTCAAAGCGAGATATGTGCCGAGGATCACAGCCAGGAATACCGCGGCGACCGCGACCTTGATCTTCGGCAGAACGATGCCGGCTACCTTGAGGGCGCCAGGAAGCACGTAAGTCAGATCTTTGGGCGTGGTCGTGAAGGCCGCAAGGACCAAGGCCTCGAAGACCGAAATCATGCCGATCGATACCAGCAGACCGTTGACCAGGTTGCCACGAGTGAAGCGAAACAGTGCAAGATCCGAAACGTAGCCGAAGATGCTCACGACCACGACGGCGCCAATGACGGCCACGGGGTACGGGAAACCCACGACGTCGTAGAGATACCAGGTCGCGTAGGCGCCAAGCATCATGAAGGCGCCGAGCGCGAAATTCACCACGCCGGTCAGGCCGAATGTGAGCGTCACGCCCAGCGCTATGATGCCATAGAGCGTACCCACGATTACGCCATTCAGCAATTGTCCGATAACTAGCTGCGTCATTGATCGAAGGTCCGCGGGAAGCGCATTTCGTGACGCCTTCCCGAGTGGAGAGAGAGCGCTCCGGCTCCGCCAGAGCGCGACGAACGAGCCTTACTCTTTGGTCGGGTCGTAAGGCACTCTCTCGATGGCACCACCCTTGCGCACGTGGACGACATCGAACCCGAACACGGCCTCTCCGGTCTTGTCGTATTTGATTCTCCACATGCCGTCGTAGGTCATGCTCATCAGAGCAGCACGGATCTTTGCCACGTCGTCGACGGTGCCAGCCTTCTGCATGGCCTCCACGAGCATGTAGACATGGTCGTAACAAGATGAGGAGCAGAGCGGTGCTTGATCGTAGGGAAATTCGCGCTTGAACAGCTTCTGATAGCTTTCGATAAAGGCACGGACCTTCGGCTCGGTCTTCTCGGCACCCTCGAAGTACTTCGGAACGTATGCGATATAGTCTTCGATCGCGTCCTTGTTCTTCAGCGCCGGCCCGATGGAGCCACGAACGAGAAAGAAGCGATTGCCGAAACCGGATTCGGTCGACTGCCTCACGATATCGTAGAGGACGGCATCCGAATAACCCGGGAAGAGAATGTCCGGCTTGCCGGCCGCGAGCTTCGCGAGCACCGCGCTGAAGTCCTTCGTGCCGGGCTCGAACAATTCGACCTGCAGTTCAATTCCGGCATCCTTGAACAGCGCGCTATAGATATCGACGGCGGTCTTGCCGAAGGCGTCGTTCTGGAAAAGCATCGCCACCTTCCTGGTATTGAGCTTCTTCAAATAGTCCACCATCAGCTTGCCGAAACCCGCTGATCCCGCGTCCCAGTTCCAGGTTCGCAGCAGATAGTCATGATCGGGCTTGCCAAGCGCTGCGTGTGCCGACGTCGCGCCCGCGAACAGCAGGAACTTGCCGTTGTTCTGATTGGCTATCGGCTCGATGGCGTTGAAGACATTGGTCAGAAACGGCCCGAAGACGAAGTGGACTTTTTCTTCCATCATCTTGCGGAACTGTACGGTCGCCTCGCGGGGCTCGCCGCGCGTATCGACCTGCTGCAGTTCGAGCTTGTAAGTCCTGTCGCCGACCTTGAAGCCGCCCTTGGCGTTGATTTCCTCGACCGCAACCTTGGTACCCTGCGCCGACATCCAGCCGTAGGTAGCGGTTGCGCCGGTCAGGGCCTCGATCTGCCCGATCTTGACGACATCTTCGGCCTTGGCCGCCGGTCCGAACAGCAGTCCGGAAGCGATGCCCCCTGCAATCAGGGCCCCTTTCCAGCAAGACATGAATATCCTCCCTCGGCGTTGTTGCGCTCGTGCTGTACTAGTAATATCTTACAAAAGTTTCGTCAACACATCATTGCGTTTTCCCGGATGATGGCCGCTCAGCCCCGGGAGGGGTCGATTTAGGTGTGCGCATTGTGCGAGATGCGCTCGTGCTGCGCTTGTCCCGAACGTCGCAGCGAGGATATTCGTAAGAGACACCCACATCGCGCCTTGGGCGCGCTAAGAGCTTGGCGTCCAATGGCGAAAAAGGTCGGAGTACTTTCCCCTCCCGAGTCTCAGGCCGACACGGCTCACCGACGGCTCGAGGAGATGATCGTGACACTGCAGCTGCCGCCCGGCAGTCACTGGTCTGAGGAGGGATTGGCAGAGGAGATCGGCATCGGCCGCACACCGGTGCGCGAGGCGGTGAAACGCCTTCAGGCGGACCGTCTCGTGACCATTCTGCCCCGACACGGCTTGATGATCACCGAGATAAATGTTCATGAGCAGTTGTTGGCGATCGAGCTGCGGCGCGAACTCGAGATTTTCATTTCGATAAGGGCGGCTCGCCGCATCCTTGCAAGCGACCGGGAGCGCCTTCTCGCTGCTGCCGACGAAATCGAAGCCGCGGGCAAGCACGGCAACCTCGAAAAATACTTGCGTGAGGTCTTTAAGGCGAACGCTCTTATCGCCGCGGCTGCCGGCAACCCATTCGCAACCCGCTCAATCTCGCCGCTTCACGCGATGTCGCGGAGATTCTACTACAGGTACGAAAGCGACCTGCAGAACCTCGGTGCAATGGGCGTCCTTCATGCGGCGCGAGCACGCGCGGTGTCGCGGCATGACGAGCAAGGTGCACTCGTTGCGGTTACCGCTCTGATGGAGCAGATCGAAAATTACACACGACAAATATTCGAGATCAGCGTCGGGTCGGGCAGATGATCGGAATCCCCGTCTCGTCGAGACCGGGGAACTTCTTAACCGGCTTGTCCCCGAACCGCGCTTGTCTGACCGGGATCGACGAAGAAGCTTGCATCCATCACCTTCAGTTCGTCTGCGACTTGCCAGGGGGCGAACTCCATCTGCTCAAGCACATCGCGCCGAACGTCGATACCTGGCGCCACTTCCGTCAGCACCAGTCCCTCCGGAGCAACTTCGAACACCGCTCGCTCGGTGATCACCAGCGCGGTCTGGCCGCGCTTGACGCCGTCGGTGACCGCGTAGGTGATGTGCTCCACCTGCTTCGCGAACTTGCGAACCTTGCCTTCCTTGACGATGCTCAGTTTCCCGCCGTCGAAACCGACATCGAGCCCACCGGTGGTGAAGGTTCCGGTAAAGACCAAACGCTTGGCGCTTTGCGCGATGTCGATAAAGCCGCCCGCGCCCGGATTGGCAGCGCCGAACTTCGATACGTTGACTCGGCCGCGCTGGTCGAACTGAGCGAAGGCGAGTGCCGCAAAGTTGCATAACCCTCCATCAATGGCGTCGAACTGATAGACGCCGTCGAGGATCGCATCGGGATTCAGATTCGCGGAAAACTGCCATCCAGACATGACAATCCCGCCGTAGGATCCGTGCTCGGTGGTAAACCAATAGTCCTTGAGCTCGTCGCCGTGAAGCAGCCCCTGCTCCGCCATGACGAGCGGCACATCGGCCGCCGCTCCGAAACCAAAAATGGAAAGTTCGCGTTTCCGCACTTCCTTCGCTGCCCGCGATGCGACGACCTTGTCGGCGGACGACGGGATCGGAGGGAGCTGAGACAACGCCCTGCGCTCACCGCCGAAGTAGGCCGGGTCGAACTCGACGTCGGTCGTCATCATCATCTTGGGGTCGACGACGACTGCATCGACAAACATGCCTGGAATCCGGACCTCGGATGCGGCTCTCTGGCCGTGAGGCACGGCTCGCCGCACTTGCGCTACGACGCGGCCGCCATGGGCCTTGGCTGCCAGCACCAGCGCAATATTCGAGGACACAAGCGCCTCGTTCTCGAAAGACAGATTTCCGAACTCGTCTGAGGTCGATGCGTAGATGAACACGGTGTCCAACTTCCATG
This sequence comes from Bradyrhizobium sp. Mp19, assembly GCF_029952935.1. Taxonomy (NCBI): domain Bacteria; kingdom Pseudomonadati; phylum Pseudomonadota; class Alphaproteobacteria; order Hyphomicrobiales; family Nitrobacteraceae; genus Bradyrhizobium; species Bradyrhizobium sp. Mp19. The sequence goes on from NZ_JASAUT010000003.1 coordinate 332,491, forward strand.
CCGGATAGAATAGATACGGCTTTCCGTCGAATTCGATTTTTCTAACGAGATCGTCATGTGCTCTTTCCGTGAACCGGCCGCCGCCATTGTCGGGATCGATGTAGGTGCCGATCCCGATTTCGGTCATGTAACCTGGGCTGCGACGAGCTATCTCGCGTAGCCAATGCATCGTCGCTCCGATCGGCCAGGAGTAGGCTTCGATCCTGTTCTCACGGATGAGACGCATGAGTTCGGGTCGCTTTCCCGTCTTGGGGTCGACAGGATTGATGTATGAACCGCTCACCATGCGCTTCATCAATCCTTCCTGCGCTACATGGTCCATGCCCTTGATGCCCTGAGCGTCGCCAGTCCCGACCGGGAAGTAGAAGGTCAGGTTCTTCGGGCTGCCTGTATTGCGGAATTTGTCGCCAAGGGCCTTCAAAAGAGTATCGGGCGTTACCCAACCGATCACACCCACGCAACCTACCGAGGATCCGTCCTGAATGGATGCAACTGCCGTCGCGGCATCAACGATTTTATTCACGACTTCACCGTAAAGCGTTCAAAGGTTTTTTGGGAACTTGGCGTTTCGCAGTTCGACGCGAACTCCCGGGACGAGACTTCGTCCAGGCGCTCGGCGTCCGCCATGATGAAGCGGTCGAAGAAGCGCTTCGTCGACGCGACGGCTTCGGGCGGCACTTTGGAAAGACCGACGGCAATCTCCGTTGCCAGAGAAAGCGCGGCGCCCGGCTCGGCGACCTCATCGACCAAGCCGATCCTCGCCGCCTCGATCGTGTCGATCGATGCCGCGCCCCACGTGAGACGGCGCGCCCGCACCGGGCCGACCCGAGTCAGGAGTGCCGTAAGCCCCCACGGCGGCAGCCAGCCGTTCGGGGCTTCCGGCAGATGCCATCGTGCGTTCGACGCAGCGACCACGATGTCGCACGATGCCGCAAGGATCATTCCGCCTCCCAGAGCGTATCCTTCGACGGCCGCGATGACCGGCTTGGCGCGGTAGCCGATCGCGCGCGCGAACGTTGCGGTTTCGGCCTCGTGCTTGCACATATCCGCGATAGAGAGGCCTGCCAGCTCCTTGAGGTCGCTGCCGGCGCAGAATGCGGGCGGAGCACCCGTCAGCACAACTGCACTGATCGCGTCATTGCGCTCTGAATCGGCCAGGGCAGCGTTCAGATCCCGCACGAGCTGCGAACCCAACGCATTGCGGCGCTCCGCGCGATTGATGGTAACGATGGCGATCGGACCTTGATTGTCCAGCTTGATCATCTGTTCACGATCCTGTTAATCGAGGCGCGCGCCGTCGGCGTTCACCGCTGCCCTCACTTGCTGCCCGTCAATGTGCCTCGGCGCGATTCCGCCGCGCACCGCAATCACCGCTGCATGACCGATCGCATGACCGTAGGAGAAGCACTGAGCCGTGACACGGGCTGAAGCGACTGCTTCGTGCTCCGCCGAGAGGCAGCGACCGGCAACCAGCAACCCCTCCCCGCGCTCCGGCACGAAGCACCCATACGGCACCTCGTAGTAGTCGTTCAGCAGCCACTCGACGCGAGGCTTGACGCCCGAGTGCAGCTCGATCGGCCAGGGCGAGACCGCAATGCCGTCAGATGACTTGGCGCCTTTGACGACGTCTTCGTTTGAAAGCCTCTTTACACCAGAGACCTGACGGGTCTGGCGCACGCCGACCTGGACGCCCGTATCGTTCAGAAAGGCGGCTTCGCATCCCACGAGATTGTCGCGAAAGAAACGAGCGTATTCTCGCGCCTGAAGCCTTCCCTCGATTTCGGCGTCGGTGAAATCCTGATGGAAAAGCGTGTTGAGCTCACGCCCGTCCGGCCCGATCACACGCGTGCAATTACACAGCAACTCGTTGGGTCGAGTGGTGGGGAATAGCCAGATTTTGGCGCGCGGCAGCCGGTATTCACCAGCATTGTGCTTTGCGCGGATCATGTCGGATATCTTTTCCGGCATGATGGTGTCGGCACCGTATTCTGTGACGAAACGATCGACATCGACACCCATCATTCGAAAGATCATCGTCGGGTTCTGAACCCTGCCGTTGTCGCCAATGAAGCTGGGCAAGCCGGCCATTGCGACGACATCAGCATCTCCGCTCGCATCGACGACAACTTTGGCGCGCGCATCGAGGGGTCCTTGTTTCGTCCAGATGACCACCCCCCCGATCCTGTCGCCCTCCATGCTCACGTCGCTAGCGACAGCATGGAACACGACGCGTACTCCGGCTTCCCGCAGCATCGCGTCTGCTTCCTCGCGCCAAACCAAGGGGTCGTGGACCCGCGCCCAGGTCTTTCCGTAGAGCAGCGGATCGCCAAGCCCGCCTTTGGCTTCCAATCGGCGGCAAAATTCGTCGGCAAAACCAAACACAACCTGCTTCGGTTTGGCGTTGATCGCTTCGGTCGCCTCGTACAGACCGCACACCGTGCCCGACAGCCCGGCCACAGCGCCGCCGCCGCAAAAGCCATACCGCTCCACGAGCGTGACTTTCAGACCCCTTCGAGCGGCGGTTACAGCGGCCGCAACTCCTGCGGCTCCCCCTCCGACGACGAGCACATCGCTATCGACACGGTTAGACCCACGGGCGTCCAATTGTGCTCTCCCTGTGATATCTTAGTGGTGTATTACAATTATTTCAATGCATGTTGGTTTGCAAGCGCCTTCGGGCAAAAAAATTGCCCGCGATCGCGCGGCAGATTTGCGAGTGACAAAAGGCAAGCTGCTTGGAGGCGGCAGCGGCGACTGCGGACTGGAGGCGACGAGAGGGCTGAAGTTGACCTGGCGGTCCCTGCGAACGACGCGACCGGAGTGCTCGCTACAGCCAGCGGTCGGCTCGTCGGGCACGGGATCAGGGCAACAGGCCATGCCGCAGGCGCTATTCGGTAGCGGCGAAAACCTGCGGCGCTGCGAGACTGCGGCAATCCGGCTGTTCAACAGAGGGTGCCGTCAATGCGACGATAGCGCGCGCATACTCGGTTCTTACTGAGGTATCTCGTCCACTGACGATACAGTTTTCGCAATCACGGCGTCCGAAGCCGTGCCGCCAGGCGTAGCGCATCGCGGAAGATCGTGGTTTGGCGCAGAAAATCGTACGCATGGTAGCGGGGGAGGGACGCGCTGCCAGGTCCAAAACCGAAGCGAAATCCTGAGCTTTTCCAGCACGTTGTCCGGAATGTGGTAGCGGATTTGATGGTGTTACATCCCACGGGAATGTCTCACCCGGCCCGCCCCCCGGAAAGGCCTACGCGTGGCTCGTCCTTCCTACCTCGCCCGGCGCGGCGATGGACGCTATTTCCTGCAGATTCGGCTGGGGAAACAGGCCGCTCAGCTCTTTGGGCTCCCCCTCCTTCGTGTCAGCCTCAGGACCGGGAATTTTGATGAGGCTAGGCGGCGGCTGATGGACAATCTCGGATGGGTGCAGGAGCTGATCGCGGCTCCCGACCTGGAGGCGTTGGGGACCATCCTCGATGCGCGGCTGCACGCCTATGTCGAGCATGGCGTGCCGGCGAACGAGCGGCTGCTGGCCGAGCGCTGCGCGTTCGAACATGAGGTCAGGCGCTATCTCGGCCGGGCGCAGGACCGCGGCTATGCCTACCCGCAGCGTTTCCCTCGGATGCCGAGCACCTGGGTCGACTTCGTCAACCAGAACAAGGCGGCCGAAAGCGAGATCGCCCGCCTAAACGTTCGGCGTGCCTATGAAAACGGCCGGCATGACGCGGCCGAGGCGGTCAAGGAAGGCTGGACGGCGCCCGCCGCCCCGGCGGTCGCACAACCGTTCGATCCCATCGCGATGATCGATCGCCTCGTGCAGGACGCAGTCGCCCAAAGGCTTCCGTTGCTTCCGGCGCAGAAGGTGGGCTCGATCTCGCCGGTCTCCGAGCCCGCGGTATGTGCCCCCACCGGGGAGGCCGCCGAAGACAATTCCTGCCGGATGTCCGACGTGCTCGCGGAATTTCTCAAACCGCTGGACCGCAAGCGGAAACACACCGCGAAGGGCCGCGGAGAAGCTGAACCCGTCATCCAGTTCGCCATCGATTTCCTGGACAACCCGCGGATGGATGAACTGACCGATGCCAAATGGAAGCAACTCGACGAGGCGCTGCCGGATATCCCCAATCGCGATAACATTCCACGCCGGTTCGCGAAGACGCTTTTCCAGCGCTACAAATATGCGGAAGAGACGAAGTGGTCGCAGCTCGAGCGCGTGACGACCACCACCATCAAGAGCCGGTACTGGGCCGGGCTCTATAAGTTCGTCGACTTCGCCATCGCGGAAAAGCATTACTGCGGACCGCGTCCCAAGTTCGTGTGCATCGATCCCGAAAATTTGGCGCCGCTGCCGCGCGATGCCTTCGACGATGACGAGCTGCTGACGCTGTTGCGCCTGCCGCTCTTCACCGGCTGCAAGAATCGCGTGCACGTCTGGCAGCCCGGCCGGTACTTCGTGCAATCGCACATCTACTGGGGTTTCTTGATCTGCATCCTCACCGGCATGAGGCCCGGCGAGGTCGGCCAGCTCAAATGCGCCGATATCCGAACCGATGGCGAGTTCTACTATTTCGACTTGCGCCCGTTCGATGCTCGCCATGGCCGCGTCGCGGTGAAGGATCTGCGCAATCTGAAGACGAACGCTGCCGGGCGGGTCATTCCGATCCATCCGCTTCTCATCGAGTTGGGGCTGCTGGATCGAATGCAGGATCTGATGGACAAGCAAGAGGAACGGCTCTTCCCGGAATGGGACGCCTATACTCGCAAAGACGGTACGATCCGCTGGTCGCAGCCGCTGAGCAAGGCATGGCAGTACGTGAAGACGAAACTGAAACTCAATCGCGCGGACCTTACCCTCTATTCGACGCGGCACCTCATGGCCGATTGGCTCGACAATGATGCGATCGCACAACGCACGCGCGACCGCATTCTCGGACATGCCAGCGACGTTCGAGGGCGGTATGGCCGCAAAGGCATTCTTGATCCGCAGATCGCGGCGAAGATCGAAGCCCTAGAACCGCAGGTGATCAAGCAGATGAGGGAGATCTTGCTCGCCGCCAAAAACCGAGCCGATGCCGGCGAGCTCACAATGCTGAAGACGTACTGAGTCAGAGTTCGTTGGACTGTTCTGAATGGCGCGCCACTCAGAACAAAACTGCGAACTCGTATGTAATTGAAATTACTGTGTAATTCAGCCATACATTGCTTAAGGGTTGAGCCTATCTTCAATAGGACAAGCGCGCCGGCTGGAAGGACATTGGGCCAAGAGAAAGCGAGTGGCCTCAAGTGCCGTCATGCAGCCGAGACCGGCGTGACAGCCTGCCGATAGACGCCGCCCCCCACGTCGCCAGCCGCAAAGAGGCCTGGCCTGAGCGTCGCAAATCGCTGAGAGCTACGCTCGCCTGCGCTGATGATCGGAGGAACGAGAATACGTTTTGCTCCTTCAAACAGGTTTTTTGCGCTCGAGCGCATTGGTGGCGCGCCGCAACGGCTCTAGGTAAACTGGCGATATTGACGATCGTCGAGAGCGGGAGACAAGGCAATGATACGGGATGAGAAGCTCCAACGGATCATCGAACGCGCTATTCAATCAGCTTTCGTTGATTTTCCAGACGCGGGAAACGGGACGGTGTGGCCGAAAACTTACAAAGAGCCCAACGAATGCAAGACTATCGCAACAGCCGTCCTCGCCGCTCTCGAAAGTGCAGGCTACAGAATTTCGCTCGATGCAAACTGAGGCATCAAGGTAAGCCACCTAAGCCTCGATCAGGCCGCGCTCATAGCAGGCTTTATAGTAAGGAAAAACGACCGCCGGATCGGGCCTGTGGAGACGACGGTGCTTTCCGGGATAGTGCAGCCGCCACAGAACATCGCGAATGATATTAAGTCGCGCATGTTCCTTGTCGCCGGCCCGGACCACGGACACGCTCAACTCCAGCACGGTTGTACCAACTGCGATTGAACAGCACGATCTCTCCTGCCGCGGGCAAGTGCGAAACGTGACGCTGGAAGTACCATGAACACCGCTCCCGATTGCTCGGCGGCCCCAGCGCTACGATGCGGGTATCACGCGGGCTTAGATGTTCGACAATCGACTTGATCGTGCCATCCTTGCCGGCGGCGTCGCGACCTTCGACGATGCCAAGGATTCGCTGGCCGCGCTCAATCACGCTGCGCTGCAGCTTGACGAGCTCGATTTGCAGCCGGACCAGCAGCGCGTGATACCTATGGCGACTCAAATGTTGCGGAAGCGGTGGCCGGTTCTTCATGGTTCGATCCCTCCTAGTCGCCTCACTATCCAGGGTTGTCATGCCGACACGACGCTGTCCATCATTTGCGGCCCTCCGACCAGCGGTCACGTCACACTTGTCGGATCCTGTCGCACCGCGAAACTGATGTTGTGCTTGCACTTCGACACCCGTCAACATGACCGTATGAATGAATCGCAGCGTTCTTGCTCGGTGCCTCGTCCGCAAATCCGCCCGGGTTTCGGTCGTCTGGATTGACATTTGCATGGGCACGTTCAACTTGGCCATACTTCCCGAGGGGACCACCGGATAAGGGCCTGTCAGACGCTGCCGCGGATTGGAGCTTGCGTTGATTACGCTGAAGGTTCTTCACACGACGACCTATCGATTCAACGAACACGTGCACCTGTTGCCGCACCGCTTGATGCTTCGTCCGCGCGAAAGCCGCGAGCTTCGTTTGATTTCGAGCAACGTCACGGTGACGCCGCATGCGGCCTTGACCTGGGCGCACGATGTGTTTGGCAATGCAATCGCGACGGCCACGTTTCAGATGACAGCCTCCAACCTGGTGATCGCCAGCGTCGCGGAGCTTCAGCTCGACGCGGTTGCATGGCCGGTGTTCGATATCGCTGTCTCGGCCATGTCTTACCCATTCCGCTATTCTGATGACGATTGGACCGATCTCGGCGCCCTGGCTCTCCCCCAGTTCTCGGACACGGCGGGGGTCCTACGAAGTTGGGCACAAATGTTCGTTCGAGGAAGTCGGACTGATACGCTGTCGCTGCTAAAGGACCTGAGCGTCGGCGTTTCGGAAGCTGTCCGGTACCAGAGCCGTGAGGATGAGGGTACCCAAACGCCGGTAGAAACGTTAAATCGTGGCTGGGGGTCATGCCGGGATTTCGCGATGCTGTTTACCGAAGCAGCACGCATGCTCGGGTTCGGAGCCAGGATCGTCTCCGGCTATCTTTACAATCCAGAGCAACAGAGCGTCGGATCGAGCAATGCGGGATCAACCCATGCGTGGGCCGAGGTCTTCGTACCGGGCGCCGGCTGGATCACTTTCGACCCGACGAATCGCAGCCTCGGCGGCCTCAATCTGATCCCAGTCGCGGTCGCGCGCGACATCCGGCAGACGATTCCAGTGTCCGGCAGCTTCGTCGGCAGCATCGGCGCCTTCGCCGGGATGTCCGTAGAAGTTCTTGTCACATCATAGATCGACGCATTGGACCTTCGGCAACCTTTCTGATCAGTCGTTCAGCTTCAAGGCCCTCACGTTTTCTAGAAGGGACTTCAGGCGCCCGCTCATGATGGGCATCGCCTGTTGCGCCTACTCGTCAGTGGGGCTTGGGCCAAAGAGTGACATTGCGATCAGTGATGCCGTCCTAATCTGATGGCAAATTCCCTTTCGTTAAATTTTCTTGAATGAGCAATTTTGACCATGAGCTCGCGCCGCGTTGCGGCACAATACTTCTCACCGCCCTGCTCTCGGCATCCATCGATGATTGAGAGAATGTTTGCGAGGAGCGCAGCTATAGCCAAATGATTCCCGCTAACGGCAACACCCGCTGAAGGATCGCCGCTAGGCAGAATGGAATTGGGCGATTGGCATAACCTGTCGACAGACTTTCAGGGCTGTCGCTGACCCACGTCAATCCACACGAAACAAACAAATCGGCGATAGCTGGAACTCTTGTCGGCTTTGCCCTGTTCATTCTTTGTCCGATTCCGGACGCATAAGAATTGGTGGATACTATGAAAAGAATTCTATTAGCGACAGTCTCTGTTCTCGCATTCGCTTCTCCGTCGTTCGCGGCGGAGACTGGCAAAACCGTTGGCCAATCGCCCTCCTCGTTCTACCTGGCTCAGGATACTGCGACCATGAAGTGTCAGATCGTCGAGAGCCAGCCTGCTGCCGGCGGCAGCATGAAGGTTGTCGGCGCCGCTCACACGACAAAGGCCTCGGCAGAAGCGGCTTTGAAGGCGGACAAAACTTGCGCCAAGTAATCGGTTAAGTCGCGGCGCGAGTACAAAGGCGGCTCTGCGAGTTCGCTAGAACCACGAATCCTCGGATCCGCCCCCACCAGCGCCTCGAGCGCCCTGGGTCGAGGTTCTTTATCGGCCAGCGGCACGCAATCGACTTGCCGCTAGAGATGCTCCAAATTCGAGAGGATACGACCATGAACCAGCAGACAATGAAATACGCGATTGCGGTCGCACTCTTCGGTGCGGCGACGCTCGCCTCGGTGCTGCCTTCGGGGGCAGCTCCGATCTCGCCGAGCACGACTCTTCCGACAGAAGCGGCTTCGTCGTCCGCAGTGACAGAAGTCTACTACCGACGCCACTACCGCGGTCGCGGCTACTACGGCGCTCCGGGGGCCGCAATTGGTCTTGGCATCCTGGGTGCCGCGGCTGGAGCCGCCGCCTACGGGGCCTACGGAGCCTACGGGCCAGGCTACGCGCCGGGCTACTATGCGCCAGATTACTACGGCGGCCCGTATCCCTATCGCCGCCAATACTACGCCCCGTATTGAGGGCACGAGCGACGCTGTTTGGGCGTGGCAACCTCTGTCACAGACCATTCCCACTCAACACGCGCTCGAGCGCGCACTGGATCGCGATGGCGCGGCTGCGCCCTTGTGATCCGGTCAACTGCATCGGCCCCTCCTATCCGGGGTCGCCTGCGGACTCTTGCAGGAGGTCGACGACTCGCAAGACAGACAAAACTTGAGACCCAATATCCACAAGGTCCCACCAAAGGAGTCGGACAATGTCGATCGGACTTATCCTCATCATCCTCCTCATCATCTTCCTGCTTGGTGGCTTCAGCGGCCGCTTCGGCGGCTACGGCTACGGCTATGGCCACGGTGGGATGGGGGTCATCGGTACCATCCTGGTCATCCTCGTCGTATTGCTACTTCTGGGTCGGCTCTGACCCTCGCAGGGTCGGCTGTGTCGACCGGGCGCCTCCCAAAATATCCTTTCCCCGCGTACCGGGTCCCAACGAGCTCGACCAGCTGAAGCCGACAATGCCCGCCGATGAAGGGGTGTTTGTGCCTGCCTCGGTCCTGCTGCAGCGGCTGCACGACGAGGCACCGGCAAGATCGCTTTACCCTGGGCTGGCTGATGGGTCGCCTACACAAGCGCTCCTTCGGCCCTATTATGCCGCTGCTCGCTGTGGTCGCTATTGCACCGGATGTCTCGATCGTAGCCGGCCTGCTACTCATGATCCCCGCGTCCCAGATGATCGCGGTCTTCGGTCTAATCACGGGGGCGACCAACCAGGGCGGAGCTATGCACTTCCCAAAATCCAGTAACGGTGGGGTGAGTCCTGACTGGTTTGGTAACAATTCTCACCCGCCACCCGGCTGCAATGCAAAGTGCTGATTTTGAGATATTGCACAAGGCGTCCTCACGGAAATCCGTGAAACGGCGAGAATTCATCACGCTTCTCGGCGGCCGCTTTTTACTGATTCCTGCAAAAAAGGCCCAAGCATCTCTGCCGGGCCTTCGTTATTGTTGAGCTCTGAACGAGTAGGACTTAAAAATCCATACCACCCATGCCGCCACCTTGAGGCATGCCGCCACCGCCGGCGTTCTTCTTTGGCAATTCGGCCACCATGGCTTCGGTAGTGATCAGGAGCGCCGCAACAGAAGCCGCATTCTGAATCGCCACACGAACGACCTTGGTCGGGTCGATGATGCCCTTGGTGACCAGGTTGCCGTACTCGCCGGACTGGGAGTCAAAGCCGTAGCCATACTGATCCTTCTCCAGGATCTTGCCGACGATAACGGAGCCGTCCTCGCCAGCGTTGATCGCGATCTGGCGGGCCGGCGCAGACAGCGCCTTGCGCACGATCTCGACGCCGGTCTTCTGGTCATCGTTCTTGGTGCGCAGCCCCTTGAGATGCTCGGAAGCACGCAGCAGGGCGACGCCGCCGCCCGGCAGGATGCCTTCCTCGACGGCCGCGCGGGTCGCATGCATCGCGTCATCAACGCGATCCTTGCGCTCCTTCACCTCGACCTCGGTCGCGCCGCCGACGCGGATCACCGCGACGCCGCCCGCGAGTTTGGCAAGACGCTCCTGCAGCTTTTCACGGTCATAGTCCGAGGAGGTCTCCTCGATCTGCGCCTTGATCTGCGCCACCCGCGCCTCTATGTCGGCCTTCTTACCGGCGCCGCTGACGATGGTGGTGTTCTCCTTGTCGATCATCACCTTCTTGGCGCGACCGAGCATGTTGAGCGTGACGTTCTCGAGCTTGATGCCCAGATCTTCCGAGATCGCCTGGCCGCCGGTCAGGATCGCGATGTCCTGCAGCATGGCCTTGCGGCGATCGCCGAAGCCCGGAGCCTTCACGGCCGCGACCTTCAGACCGCCGCGGAGGCGGTTCACGACCAGGGTCGCGAGCGCTTCGCCCTCGACGTCTTCCGCGATAATCACAAGCGGCTTGCCACTCTGGACGACGGCTTCCAGCAGCGGAAGCAGTTCATTCAACTGAGATAGCTTCTTTTCGTGGATGAGGACGTAGGCGTCTTCCATTTCGGCGCGCATTTTGTCGGCGTTGGTGACGAAGTACGGCGAGATGTAGCCGCGGTCGAATTGCATCCCTTCGACGACCTCGAGTTCGGTCTCGAGCGACTTGGCTTCTTCAACCGTGATGACGCCCTCGTTGCCGACCTTCTTCATGGCGTCGGAGAGGAACTTGCCGATCTCCGCGTCGCCGTTGGCCGAGATGGTGCCGACCTGGGCGATCTCCTCGTTCGAGGTGACCTTCTTGGAGTTCTTCACGAGATCGGCGACCACGGCTTCCACCGCGAGGTCGATACCGCGCTTCAGGTCCATCGGGTTCATACCGGCGGCAACCGCCTTCGCGCCTTCACGGACGATCGCAGCCGCGAGCACGGTCGCGGTGGTGGTGCCATCGCCAGCTGCATCTGCCGATTTGGAGGCAACTTCTCGCACCATCTGCGCGCCCATGTTCTCGAACTTGTCCTCAAGCTCGATCTCCTTGGCGACGGTGACGCCGTCCTTGGTGATGCGGGGAGCGCCGAACGACTTGTCGAGCACGACGTTCCGGCCCTTGGGCCCCAGCGTGACCTTAACCGCATTGTTGAGAATTTCAACACCGCGCAACATCCTGTCGCGGGCGTCGACGCCGAACTTAACTTCTTTGGCCGACATAATGATCTCCGTTTTCAACTGGTCAGATCCAAGGACCGTGCGACTGGACGAGCCCTTAAGTGGCGGGACTTGAATTTGCAGGCCTCGTCCTTCGAGACGCGGGCTGCAGGGACGGCTCAGGATAAGGAAAATTGGCTGGCGTCTATGCGACCTTCTTCTTGGCGGCGGGCAGCTCAGTGAGAACGCCCATAATGTCGCTTTCCTTCATGATCAGTAGTTCCTGACCATCGAGCTTGACCTCGGTGCCTGACCACTTGCCGAACAGGACGCGGTCGCCAACCTTGAGATCGATGGGAATCAGTTTGCCGGATTCATCTCGGCCGCCTGGGCCAACCGCCGTGATCTCGCCCTGCGAAGGTTTTTCCTTGGCAGTGTCCGGAATGATGATGCCACCAGCGGTTTTGTCTTCGGCCTCAATGCGCTTGACCACAACGCGGTCGTGAAGCGGACGGAATTTCATGCTGTCCTCCTGTTTTCTTGTTGTTGTTGCTTTGGACGAAATGGCAGTCGTGGCCAGCGAGTGCTAATCAGCACATAAGCCGCCGCAAGGGGACGTACAAGACCGTCCCGAAACGATATTCTGCTCAGAGCAACACGAAATAGCTGCCAAGACCGCGGCGGCTAAGGATCCGGTGAAGGCCAGCTGTGTGGTGCGAAAGTCGTTGGACGCCGCATCATCAGATTTAAGAAAGCTTCCCATCGCGCAGGGGCATTGCGTTGTTCTCGACGTGCGCCAGAATGCGCCGGACGTCGGTCGCTTCTTGTGCAGCCATTCAGCGGTGCTTGTCGAGATCGAGTGGTGCGTCACTCACGAGGCGCGTCGGCATCAATGCGCTGAGCGTCAGCCAAATCGACCGGGTCGATGGAAATCCTCTCCACCGTTGAAGTGCGCGGCGGCGCCGCCGGCACCGTGATCATAGTGGCAACCCGGCGAAACGCCTCGAACGACAATCCTTCGATCATCTCCTCATCGGTGATGACCTCGTAGGCACCCGGAGGCAAGAGGCGGTCGACGCCCTTGATCCGGAAGGGATGCTTGAAGGTGACCGTTTCGCGTCGGGAGCGCATGGTCATGATCGGCTATCCTTCAGAAACGGCTTTGCATCGGCGCGATAGTGAAGCAATCCGTTTACAGTGCTCTTTGTGCCGAGATTAGCTAACTCTTTATCATGAGATGGCTGCGAAGTCACCAAACACAAGGCAATACACATCGCGGATTTGTTATAGATGCCGGCGGACGAAATGCTTGCTGATGCCAAGTGAAAAAATGCGAGTTGGCGATCGGCAAGCATCGCGACTCGGAGAGAAGAAATGCTATCTCGCAAATCTACCAGCCGAGATAGACTTGCAGCGGTCGGCTACAACCGTCATGGCGCGATGGGACGGTTCTGGCACGGTCTTCATCGTCACGCTCTTATGACGATGGTTGCTTACGCCTTCTTGCAGCACTTCCGCATTGCCAAGACGGGGCGCAAAAATGAAACGACGGCCACCACCTCAGCCCAACCTGCCAGCCGCGCGTCCCGCCATCGTCGCTCTCATTCTTCAGCCATCAGATCCGCGATACGGGTACTGCAGAACACAGGTCAGCGAAGAGCAAGGCGTGAACAAATCTGCCAAAGTCGTGTTAACGCCCACCCGAAGCACCTTTATGATCATGCAGGAAACGGGCGATCCGCGTCTTCAACACGGTGGCGTCGTGCGATTTGCCCGAGGCCGCGTGCTCGAAGAGCCTGCGCTGGACGTCAGTAGGCAGATCATTCCATTCGCTGACAAGGGCGGCACCCAGACATTCCAGGACTCTGCGCTCCACATCGCGCAAATCGCTGGCTTCATAGGGTAAAGGCCACGCCAACTCCTGCGCTCCGCCTTCCTCGTCCCAACGGTCGAGAGCGGTTGCCATTTCTTCTCCCGACCTTGGCCTTCGACCTTTCTTTTTGACCATTCTATATAGTCGCATATATCGGCATTAAGCGCCATTCGCTCGATCGCGGGGCGATCCGAAGCGCCAATCCTTCCAGTACCGAGAATGCCGCGGCCGCGGAACTCGGTAGTTCGCCCATCGGTTATTGCAGCGGTTTGTTCGCGCGGCGTACAGACTCAAGGCTCACCATGGATGTGATCGTTACACCGGCAGAGGGAGGCACGGTTTGGCAGCTGACGGACCTGCTCGGCCGCTCGATGGGGCGCATCACGGCAAGCGCTCCACGTCAGTTCATGATCCATCCGGAGGGCCACGCATCGGAAACTATGGCCGGCATACAGCAAGGGCCGCACGCCTCGCTCGACGCCGCACTGGCTGAGATCGAGAGGCACACCCGGGGCGTCTGCCGTCGAAATCCTGGCGAAGATCAGCTTTAGACAGCGCCCAACAATCCAGATCGTCGGCAGAGTATCCTATATTTACTGCGGGAAGATCTATATGTTTTACAGGTAACGCCCGCCCAGATTGCCTGATGACGGGACCGTCAGTTCCGGTAGAAGGAATTGTGGATTTTCGCGCGAGGACCGAGCGAATGTGGGCTCCGGCGGATGTCACCGCCGATCATTGCGTTGCCGTGTTCGCCGAGATCTTTTGGCGGCTCGGCTCGACGCAACCCTGACAGTGCGGAGGGAACCCGCTTGAGCCGCTTGGTCATCGTCTCCAACCGTGTCGCCTTGCCGGCAGAAGCTGCGCAGCGCAGCGGCGGGCTCGTGACCGGCCTCGTCGACGCTCTGCATCAGGCTGGAGGCTTATGGTTCGGGTGGAGTGGCAAGCTTGGAGAAACAACAAAAGAGCCGAACGTTTTTGAGACCGAGGGAGTGACGTACGCTACCGTCGATCTTACCCGCGCGGACCATGACGGCTACTACAGCGGCTTCTCCAACGCGGCACTGTGGCCCTTATTCCACTATCGCCTTGACCTCATGAACTTTACCCGCCGGGACTTGGCCGCCTATCGACGGGTGAACGCCGTGCTCGCCGACGCCCTCGCGCCCCTGCTCAGCCCGAGTGACCTCGTCTGGGTGCATGACTACCATCTGATCCCGATGGCCGAGGAACTTCGCCGCGCCCGCGCCACACAGCGGATCGGGTTTTTCTTGCATACGCCGTTTCCGTCTTTGGGGGTGCTGGCGACCCTTCCTCACTACGGCGACCTGCTGAAATCACTGTGCGCTTACGATCTCGTCGGCTTCCAGACGGTGGAGGATTTGACCGCCTTCCATGACGCCATCCTTCGCCGTGCAGGAGGCACGATTTCGTCCGATGGCCACGTTCACGCTTTCGATCGGGTTCTGCGCGCCGGCGCCTTCCCGATTGGTATCGATACTGAAGCGATCGCCGAAATGGCTAGTCGCGCTGTGAAATCCCGAACGGCCCGCCGGCTGCAGGAGAGTCTCCGGGGGCGCAAGCTCATCATTGGGGTGGACCGGCTGGATTACAGTAAGGGTCTCGAGCACCGGTTCAAAGCGTTCGCCGCCTTTCTCGAGGGCTATCCCGCATACCGCAACCACGTCCGCTTGCTGCAGATCGCCACCGCAACGCGCAGCGACGTTCCTGAATACCGTGCGTTGCGACAGAGGCTTGGTGCGCTGGCGGGCGACGTGGCCGGTCGCTACGCGGAACTCGATTGGGCGCCGATCCAGTATTTGAACAGGAGCTTCTCGCAGCGTTCGCTCGCTGGCTTCTTTCGGCTCAGCCGCGTCGCTCTTGTCACTCCGTTGCGCGACGGAATGAACCTGGTTGCCAAGGAGTATGTCGCTGCACAGAACCCCGATGACCCTGGCGTGCTCGTTCTCTCGCCCTTTTGCCGGCGCGGCCTACGAACTCGACACTGCCGTGATCGCCAACCCGTATGACCCCGACGCCGTCGCCGAAGCATTGCAGACAGCGCTGGGGATGCCACTTGGGGAGCGATGCGATCGTTGGCGGGCCATGATGGTGGTACTACGCCGCAATAGCATTGCGGCGTGGCGCGAGAGTTTCCTCGGGGCACTCAGCAGCTAACTGTGGATGTCGTTCGGGACGTGGCATCGGTGCAGCAGGTCGCGATAATCTCGTTCGTCAACGAGGCCGCCCAGTCCGCCGATAAGGTGTTACTTCGAAATCATCTCCGGGGCGGAAATGATCCACGGGTGACGGGACTACCTGCATCCGCTTGATCGTCCCGCCGAACCAGAAAGACCAAAGGCGAATCGCCTGCAGCATTCTCCGTTTTCGCGTCAACGTAGTACACTTCTTCTTCTGGCTTGGCGCGACGCACCCTGATCGGCGACTTCCCATTCCAAAGCGGCCTGTGTCCGACCATCATTCGCTTCAAATCATCTTGCAGCCAGTCCTCCTTGCCGAGTTCTCTGGCCTGACGAATCGTCGCAGCTCTGAACGCCAGAATGGGCTGACCGTCGATCTCCAAAACGAAGACGGTCGGCGGCGGCGCCTCGGCTTTCGCTGGTATAGTCATCCGGATCACTCCTTCCTCTGCTGGCCGACGCGGCCTTGCGAACCCGGCGTCGCGGCCAGCGCAGGACGCCTCGTCGCCTTTGTAGCTACTGCCCGCCTGATTCAGATTCACGGATTTTCGGCAACAGAGATCAGGCAACAGCCGTCGATGGTAGTACTAGCTTCCTCCCGTGGCCCGTAGACCCTTCTCAACTGTGGATGCAACAAATGACCAATGAGCAAACCCATAAGTCCACCTCAGTCCAGAAGACCAGGAGCGGCTGCGAGAACTCCGGACTCAAAAGCCAGCCCGCAACTTACCCAAGCTCGCACTGACGCCGGGCGCGATGCTTGCTGACCGGGTCGCTGAACAGTTGGTTCTTGGTGCTTCATCATCATCCAAAGCGTCCTTCTTGGCATTTGGATCATGCTGAACATGATAGCATTCATCAGACATTGGGACCCTTTTCCCTTCATTTTGCTGAACTTGGTTCTTTCCTTCCAGGCGGCTTACGCAGCGCCCATCATCATGATGAGCCAAAACCGCCAATCTGAGATTTGAGCTGCTGCCGGTTTGATGGACACCGAGATCAGGTGTTTCATGAAGCCGGAGGTGGGCGATGAAGAGACGGAAGTTCAGTCGCGAGTTCAAGGTCGAGGCGGTTAAGCTGGTGCGGGAGCGCGGGGTATCGGTGGCGCAAGCCGGCCGGGACCTGGATGTTCATGAGAATGTTCTGCGCAAGTGGGTGAAGGAGCTTGGCGCCGATCCGGTACAGGCCTTTCCCGGTCATGGGCAGATGAAGCCCGAGCAGCACGAGATCGAGCGGTTGCGCCGTGAGGTCGCTAAGCTGAAGGCCGAGCGGGATATCCTAAAAAAGGCCGCAGCTTTCTTCGCGAAGGAAGCGACATGAAGTTCGTCTTCATCGCGAAGCACCGGGCGATCTGGCCGGTGAACTCAAAACGGGATTTGGGAGCAAGGTCAAGGCCGCTGCCATTATAAACGTTCGTGCCCTTCTCTCGTCCATAACGGTACCTACCCTCTGCCGGCCGAGCGAGCTCGAGCCAGGCCTGCGCGACCTGAATCCAACGCTGCCGTTGGAAACCATCGGCGTTGACGGCCTCCTTCATCGCCGCCTCAGCCTGATTTTGAGGATCGATGTCGCCGCCCATGCGGGAGATATCGTACCAGCAGTGCGTAAACGATAGATGGCGATCGCTCCGTAGGAATCCGGGGGACTGTGTTTGGATGGAGGTGACGCCCAGCTCGTGATCCCTAATCCTTGGGGAGCGCGACACCAGTCATCTCGCCCACACGGGTGATGAGCTGATCCTGGAATCCACGATCGGCTGCCTCGCGCGCCGGCTCCTCCTGCTTGTCATTCGGCCTGCAATATTGGCTCTGACGCAAGTTTGGTGCAGCGCCGACTATTCTGAACGAATTAGTCTGGCTTGAAGCAGATCGATTTTGCCGCGGCCGTACATTTTGACGTCGGACGAGCTTGAGGCGCGTGATCTGACCTTCAGTCTGGCCGTTGGACCATGGTGAAGTGATTGCCGCCCGTACCGCCGCCTCATCCTTCGCGACGCCGCTGGAGAACGAGGCGACGAGACTGGCGCTGGCGCGGGCGCGCTCGATCCATGGGATGAGGCCCGCCTCGGTCTTGCGTCGGATCATCAGGTGGAATTCGGCGATGATCTCGCGTGCCTCGACCAGGGTTGGTACACCAGCTTCGATCGCCGAGACCGTGACGGCCTCCGCTTTCGTGAGCAAGTCTCGGCCGATGGTCATCAGGCGCGCGATGGTTCTCGCCGACGGAATCCTTTCAACTGAGGCGGCCTTACTTGCCCAAGGTTCTCTCAAGAGACGCCAGCCTATCGAGCTGACCGGCTAAACCCCGCAAAGTTCGGGCGATGTTCTTGAGGACGGCGGCGCGATCCTCGGAAGGGCTAGCCTGACGGGACAGTGTAGAATAGTGGTCCGCAGCTTCCTGGCACAGTGCAACGCTGATCATCATTGCCCTCGGATTTATGTTCCGGCCATGGCATCCTTGCAGGCATGGCAGATCAAAACTGAGCAAAATTGATCAAGGCACCACAAATGGTTTGGCAACTGCATTCCAGTTCCTCAGATCTGGCCAAATTCAAAACAGGCCACTCCCAGAATCAAATTAGGCCACGGAGATAGGCCAGCCGCCCGGCCCATAGGAACCTTCCAGAAAACGAGAAACAAAGGCCACGCGCGTGAACGAGAGGCTACCGGCTGGTGCCGCCTCTCTGCGCTAGTAGTCTATGTCGGAGCGCGCAGACCGGGTGAATCCAGCCATTTAACCGAGGTCTCGATCCGGCTTGCGATCAGTAAAAGTTCGTTGCGTCGACCGCCATGAGCCATACCCTCAGCCTGCTTGCGCAAGTCAATTGCCTCGTCCTCTAAGCGGTATTGAAATATCGATGATTGCTTGAACATGGGTGCTCCCTGTTCGGTTAGGCGGGAGCGCAACTGGGGTTCTCAGCACCGATAGAAGCCATGCGCCGGACGGTGATGGGTGTTGTTAACACTTGTGGCAGACCAGGTCTGAGCAATTTTGACCATCCGCTTGCGCGGACTCGGCGACCGGCCGGCGCGCCCCATAAGAGTACGAGTCGGTTAGAACGGCCCGCCAGGCGACGAGAATTTAGTGGTGGCTTGCCTTCAATATGCCGAGGCGTCCGACGCCGGCGGCCTTAAGCGGGCCTCCGCAGGAGGAACCACTGCGCAACGCTTTCGTTGTGTGCTCTCCCAACAGCAAAGGACACGATCATGGACCGCGAACATGTGAAGGGCGCTGCCGACAAGGCAAAAGGCGCCATCAAAGAAGGTGCCGGTAAGCTCACTGGCGACAAGGACATGGAAGCCGAAGGCAAGATCGACAAGGCCAAGGGATCTGCCCACAATGCGGCGGGAGATGTGAAGGATGCAGCGCGGGACGCCCCTGACGCCCTCAAGAAATAAGCAGAAGAGAAGACAAAAACTAGCCGCCTCCGGGCGGCCCTCTCTTTTCTGGTGGGGAGACGGCTTCTTGGATCTTTTGATTCCGAAATGGCGCGAGGCTTGGAAAGGCCCGTCCTCGCCCCGAACCTCAATTTTCGTGTGCGCCGGCCGTTCGCTGCTCTTCCTTACTGAGGTTATCAGCCACCAAGCGTGAGGGAGCGTTTGCATCCTGTAGGAACAGCTAGTCAATGCTTGCGTTGGCCGCTACGAGCTCTGCTCAGGAAGATTCGTATGCGGAGAGAGCGTTGGATGGTGATCGGCGCTTGGTCGTCAATTGCTTTGATGGCGAGTATCTGCACGCAGATCCTTTCAAACGCCTCGATTGACCTGCAAGGTGTGCCGATATCCGATCCGTCTCTGCTTATGGTCTCGGAGAACAGCCCGTATATGCGGAATGAGCGCTAGGCCGCTCTAACGCTGCTGGTACGCCCTAAGCGTACGGTGGCACGTTCACTAGCGTACCTATCAGGCGCAGAAGAGCCTGGTGCTCGGGTCCTTTCGGCTCCCTTCGCAAGAAATCGCCGAGTTCAATGTGTGTCAGTCGGCCGCCAGAAGGCGCATTTGGCTGATGAATGATGAAAGCATGGCCATTGGCCGGCTCGCGTCCCAGAAATCAAGCGTCGCCGTTGGTACTACGATATAGCTCACGTCGTTCGTTCATCTGACGCTCCTTGTGGGCTAAAGCTTCAAAATTCATCTGGCCGGTTTCCCCGCTCGCAGATCGAGGCGGCGGAGAAACGCCTGCGTATCAGCTAAGCCCGACTCCTCTGCTTACCTCGCGGGCTTCTCCTGGCGCGAGTCCAACAGTCAGGCCGAGCGCTGCAGCTTGCTCCGGGGCGGTGCCCCCGCGATCGATTAGTTTGGCGGTCCATCCCTCCGGGATGGCATCCAAGACGAGCTGAACGGCCTCTTCTTCCGTACCGGCTGCTAACCAAAACCGGCACTCGCCATCGTCAGTAGTGACCTGCAGAAGATGCGCTTCCATGCATGTGAACAGCCAAAGCCATACTTTGTTGCTATCCCCTACTCGCGCCGCGCGTCCTAGGTATCAAACGCCATCCGGAACTGCCCCCTTTGCGTCATGAAGAACTGCCCCCACCATCTGGGTTATGATCTCGGTTGAAGGTTGTTTCCGCCGGTGACGGGCCGGAGGGAGGCGGAGCCGACCGGAGGGCCGTCACCGGCGGGCGGCGGCTGGATGAGGCCGCTCTTTCGCTTGGCGCGGAGCCGGTAACTATCGCCGCGGATCGTCAGCACGTGGCTGTGATGCAAGAGCCGGTCGAGGATCGCGGTGGCGACCACGGGACCGGCGAACACGGTTGCCGCGCGGCAATCAGGGTGACAGTGCGTATTGCCTCACATATCGATGCTCCCGGGCGCGATCAGTTGCCTCATTTATTTTGCTCCTGGCCTGAGTTGAGGAG